>CAIMWH010000100.1 GCA_903845065.1 uncultured Rhodospirillales bacterium
CCGAAGATCAGCGGCAGTGAAGTCGGGGCGGAGGGCAAGGGCTGCGGCCATGGCGAACGTCCTGATGCTCGCCATCGTGAATCACATTAGGCCCCGCGTCGGGAATCCCCTCATGAGTCAAAAATTATGCCGGTTGGTATAAATCAAGGGGCGCGCCGGTGCTATCACTCCGAATGTTGAATTGGAAAGGGCTAGCACTGCTGATGGCCGGGTTACTGACCAATTCCTCACCGGCTGCTCTCGCGCAGGGCGATCCGAACGCGGGAGTGTGGCGACAGGGTTGGGATATGCAGGTCTCGGACATGATGAACTCGGCGGAGGTCGTTGGAAAGGCAATAGGCTGTGGGATTGTCTCGCCACTTGGTGGCGCGCGACAATCGATCTATGTCTGGGCAGATAAATTGTGGGGGCAGGGGATTCGGCATGGCGCAGTGCGACCGAGATCGGATAGTAATACGCTTGACATGAGCATCTTCGGGAAGATGGATCAGAAATTGCGCGACGGCGAGGCATCGGTCAAACGGCCAAATGGTTGTGATTTTTGGAAGAGCCAACCTCGCATGGTATATAAGCTCCAGCAGCTTGACGGGCAGTGAGCGGCGTGCGTGGATGACGTTACGGAGTATCTAGAAAATATTGTCGAACCAACTTTTACCGACTATCGGAGCAATCCCGAATCGGAGCGTCTCGCGTTTCTCACGTGCGTTGCAATATATCATGTAATTGACCGGTTCACACACCCTAAAGGGCCGGGGAATTTGAGAAATAAGTGGGGAAAATTATCATTGGAATTCAAAATCGTAGATATGATGGCGCATCATTTTAAACATGTCAAAAGCGATGACGACAAAATCCGGCTAAAGGAAGAAAATTTACTGTTATCTAAATTTGTTTTTAATAATTTATTGCCGGATAAAGGTGAAATCAACGATAAGTGCACGCTGCACAATATGTATTTTATTATTCGTGATGCGATTCAATTCGTCCGGCAGCAATCGGAGAAGCGGCCGTAGCAAGTGGTACGATGAAGCAACCCGTGGGCGAAATCGTTCAACGCGTACCGGCCCTTACACTTCGATATCGAACCGATTAGTCGAGGCGACAAATCGGTCCCCCCACAATTCCCTTGCAGCGGTCCCCCCGTTTGCATAGGAATTAAGTCATGCGCGCCACACCCCACTTTCCCCCCATCGCGCCCGATTTCGCCCCCCGCCTCACCACCATCCTCCTCGCCCTGGCCGCCCTCATCGCCCGCGCTTTCCTGCGCAACCCGTGCCGCGCCTGGCTCATCCTCCCCCTCTGGTCCCGCCTCACCCGCGCCGCCCGCCGCTTCGAAAGCCTGGCCGCTCGCCTCGCCGCCGGCATCCAGCCGCGCGCGCCCCGCCCCGGCCGCCCCTCCGGCGCCCCCCTCATCAACCTCCCCACCACCTGCGGCTGGCTGGTCACTGACCTGCGCCACGAAGCCGTCGCCTACGCGCTCCACCTCGAAGCCCTGATCGCCGAACCCGCCAACGCGGCCTTCCTCGCCGCCACCCCCGCCGCCGCCCGCATTCTCCGCCCGCTCTGCCGCATGCTGGGTGTCGCCGTCGAGCAACCGTCCGCTCCGCCCCCACCACCCGCGCGCATCGTCGAACCCGCCCCGCCCTCCACCGCGGCGCCGAACACCCGGGGCAGGGGCCCCCACCCCCCCCATGCCCCCACCTCCGCTGGCCCCGGTGCCTCCACCCCGCCGCAAAACCCGCCTGACCCGCCGCGCCCACCCACGCCCTAATAAATACGAAAATGCAACAATATCCACCCCGTTGCACCCAACCCCAAAACCCCCGACCATAGCTCCCAAAATCCCCGGGAGCCTGCCATGACCGAACTCACCACGTCCGACGCCGGCCACGTCCGCACCATCACCCTCAACCGCCCCGAAAAGAAAAACGCCCTCAACGGCGAACTCTCCTGGGCCATCGTCGAAGCCATCGACGCCGCTACCCTGGATGACAACATCTGGGTCATCGCCCTCACCGGCTCGGGTGACGCCTTCTGCGCCGGCCTCGATCTCACCCCCGGCCCCCGCTACACCCCGCTCACCCCAATGGCCTCCCAACTCGACGATATCGGCTGGGTCGGCCAGATCCTGCTGGCCATCCGCAAGCGCTGC
>CAIMWH010000101.1 GCA_903845065.1 uncultured Rhodospirillales bacterium
ATCACCCATCACTGCGACATCCTTGAAACCGGGAACGATTCTTTCCGCTTCAAGCAACGCAAAAAACAGGCAAAATCAGGCTGACCAACTGGAAACTTTTGGACGCTGTTACCTGGAAACTATTCAACGCTGATTGACAATCACCCCCACCACCGCGGCCGTGATCCCCGCCAACGCGCCCGACAACGCCCGATTGCCCCGCAACGCCTCGATCCACGGCCCTCCCGCGAAAATCCACAGAAAGCACGGCGCGAACGTCACCCAGGTCGTCAGCAACCCGCCCAAAGTCGCCCCCAGCAACGGCGGCAGGCTCCCCGGCGCCCGCCACGCCCCCATGAAGCCCACGAACTGCAACACCATGATGAGCGGCCCCGGCGTCGTCTCCGCCATCCCAAGCCCATCCAGCATCTCGCCCGGCTTTAACCATCCGTAGGTCTCAACGGCGGCCTGCGCCACATACGCCAGCGCCGCATAAGCCCCGCCAAACGTCACCACCGCCATTTTCGAAAAGAACAACGCGATGCGCCCATACGCCGCCTCCGCCCCGCTCAGCCCCACCACCACAGCCACCGGCACCAGCCAAACCGCCAGCCACAATGCGATCGTCGCCACGGTGTTGACGTTCTCGGGCCGCGCATGCGCCGGCGTCTCCGGCCCCAGCAGCCCATCCCCCGCCGGCGCCCCGTTACCGCCGCCATGCCCCCCTGCCCCGGCCGCGAACACCGTGCTTCCGGCCTTGGTCGCCACGAACCCCACCAGCGCCGAAACCCCGATCACCAGCGGAAACGGAATGTCGAACACGAACAGCGCCAGGAATCCCAGCACCGCCAGCCCCACCCGCCACCGGTTGGCCAGCGCCCGCCGCCCAACCCGGATCAACGCCTGCACCACGATCGCCAGCACCGCCGCCTTCAACCCGAAGAACAGCCCCTGCACCGCCGTCACCTCGCCCAGCAGCACATACATCCATGACAGCGCCATCACCGCCAACAAGCCGGGCAACACGAACAACCCGCCCGCCAGCAGCCCGCCCCGGGTCCGATGCATCAGCCACCCGATATAGATCGCCAGCTGCTGCGCCTCCGGCCCCGGCAGCAACGTGCAGTAGGACAACGCATGCAGAAACCGCGCCTCCCCGATCCAGCGCTGCTCATCGACGATAATCCGATGCATCACCGCGATCTGCCCCGCCGGCCCGCCGAACGACAGTGCCGCCACCCGCGCCCAGACGCGGGCCGCCTGACCGAAAGTCACGCCATGTGGTGCCATCATCGTCCCCCCTGGCCCTTGCGCAGTGGCGCCGGCCAATTATGTGCCTCGTCCACGGCATCGCGGCTCCAGCGGTAAAACGCGTCATAAAGCGCAAGCCCAGCCTCAAGCTGCTCCAGATCATCGCGAAACATCCGCGACAATCCGAGCGAGGCCGCCAGCAACCCGGCCGCCTCCGGCGCCAGGTCGAGCCGCGCGGTATCCGCCCCACGCACGATCGCTGCAAGCCGGTCAAGCGCGGGCATGTGCAGGGCGAACTCGTCGAGCATCACGTCAAACGTGCACAGCGGCCCGCGATGGCTCCAGAACACCCCTTCGATATCGAAGGCAGTGGCGCCAAAGCGATCGGCCACATCCGCCACGTCACCGGGCGGCACAAACAGAAACACCGCGGCCGGATCGACAAAACGGCGGATCAGCCACGGGCATGCGATGCGATCGATCTTCGGCCGCGCCCGTGTCACCCACAGCGTGCCGCCGGCGGGGGAGGGGAGGGGGACATGATCGGGGCGAACCAGCGGCAAGCCCGCATCGCGCCAGGCCTCGAAGCCGCCTTCCAGCGATTCCGCCATCGCCCCGGCATGGCGCAGGTAGGCCGCGGTGCCCTGGCCCAACTTGGCGCCACGTTGGCACGTAACAACAACACTACGTCCATCATACTCCGCCGCCCACGCCGCAACATCGCGATGAGAGCGCCGCCGCGCCGTCGGGATCATCCGCGGGTCGGCTGCATGATCCTCATCGGTGCGAACATCGAGCAGCACCGGCGCACCAGGCACTCCGATGCGGCGGACAAGCTGGGTCGTGGTAACATCTGTGGGGGATGGCATGGGCGTCCGGTCTCCATTGGGAGGTTTTGGACGCGATGCTTCGGCTGGCGCCTCACGGGGCGATCGCGGATGTCCCCTTGCGCATAATGCTGCTGGGCAGCCGCGCGGGTGTCAAGACGCTTGGATCGTCCGCGTCATGTCATCAATACGACGTTACGCCCCGCTGTCCCGCCGAACATACGCAACGCCAATCCGCCGCGGCGCACTCGCCCGCCGCCGCAGCGCCGCCGCCACATGCGCCCGCGCCGCCCTCTCATCCGCGAAACTACGCGCAACCAACCGCCCGGCGCACCCCATCCGCCCGAACCGCGTCCGCACCAGCCACACCCCGAACAAATCCGGCCCCGCCTCCATCTCCCAGGCGCGCCAGATATTGCGGACAGGATCACACGCGGCAAGGGCAATGCGGATCGACATCGGGGGCTCCCAACCAGGAACCCGAGTGAATCACAAACCCCAGCCAGGTACAACGAAAATCCGATAGGGCAGGGGAGGGATCAGCGCCCCACGCCGTGATACTCAAGCCCCGCCTGGCGCATCGCCACCGGATCGTACACGTTGCGCAAATCGATCAACGCCCGCCCCCGCATCGCCGCCGCCAGCCGCGTCGGCGACAAAGCGCGGAACTCGTTCCACTCCGTCACCAGCACCACCGCATCCGCCCCCTGCGCCGCATCCAGCGCATCCCGGCAATACGCAACTGACCCCGGCAGCAACGGCCGCGCCGCCTCCATCCCCTCGGGATCATACACCCGCACCGCCGCCCCATCCTCCGCCAGCCGGGAGACGATCGGCACCGCCGGGCTGTCCCGCATGTCGTCCGTCTCCGGCTTGAACGTCAGCCCCAGCACCGCGATCGTCTTGCCCCGCACCGCACCGCCGAGATGGGCGATGATCCGCGCCGCCATGCCCGACTTGCGCGCGTCATTCACCGCCACCACCGTCTCCACCAGCCGCGACGGCGCCCCCGCCTCCTGCGCAATCCGCACCAGCGCCAGCGTGTCCTTGGGGAAGCACGAACCGCCGAACCCCGGCCCCGGCTGCAAAAACCGCGCCCCGATCCGCGCGTCCAACCCGATCCCGCGGGCGACTTCCAGCACATCCGCCCCGGTCCGCTCGCACAAATCGGCGATCTCGTTGATGAACGTCACCTTCATCGCCAGAAACGCATTGGCGGCATACTTCGTCAGTTCCGCCGTCTCGATCCCGGTGAACAAAATCGGCGCCTCGGTCGCCGCGATCGGCGCATACAGCCGCCGCATGGTATCCCGCGCCCGCGCGCTGTCCGCCCCGATCACCACCCGATCGGGCTTCATGAAATCCCCGATCGCATTGCCCTCGCGCAGGAATTCTGGGTTGGACGCCACATCGAACGCCAAATCCGGCCGCGTCGCCGCGACAATCTCGGCAATACGCCGCCCCGTCCCCACCGGCACCGTCGATTTCGTCACGATCACCGCGTAATCCGTCATCGCGCGCGCCACCTGCTCGGCTGCCGCATACACGTAGCTCAGATCCGCATGCCCATCGCCGCGCCGCGTCGGCGTGCCCACCGCGATAAACACCGCCTCCGCATCCCGCATCGCCTCCGCGAGGTCATCCCCGAACGTCAGCCGCCCCGAAGCGGCATTCACCCGCACCAGATCCTCCAGCCCCGGCTCGTAGATCGGCATCCGTCCGGCCCGCAACGCCGCCAGCCGCCCCGGATCGGTCTCCACCACCGCCACCTCAACGCCGAACTCCGCGAAACACGCGCCCGACACCAGGCCCACATAACCGCCGCCGATCATCGCAATCCGCACGTCCGCACCTCGAAACCGCTTCACCCCGTTTGAGCATATCCAGCCGCGCCGCGTCACCCACAGCCCGCTTATCCACAGGCAACCCGACTTATCCCGGGGACTCTACCGACACACCCGGGGACTCTCCCGACACAACACCCCCGAAAACCCATTTATCCCGGGGGCTCTACTGACACTCTCTAATAGGAGATCTAATAATCTTACTAATAGAACGTGTCGGCAGAGTCCCCGGCGACACGGTGCCGCAAGCCAGAGTATGCTTCGGGAAGAAGGCGACACGGCGATCGGGAGCGGTTTGTGGGCACTGTGCATAGGCTCGTCATCGAGCACGGCAAGGAAGAGGCGCTCAAGAAGGTCGATCCGGCCGAGCGTCACCTTGTCCGCCTCGCCGCCGACATCCTCGCCGAGGAAGATGACGCCATCGGCGTCACCTACAGCGGATTCTGCCAGGCCTCGCTCCCCCATAAGCGCCTGCCGGCCGAAAAAGAGTGGATACGCCAGTCCGAACGCCTGACCCTGATGATCGAACCCGGCCGCCTCATCCGCCCCGGCACCAACGAAGGCGAATTCGTCGGCGTGCCCTACGGCTCCCGCGCCCGCCTCATCCTGCTCTATCTGCAAAGCCAGGCCCTGCGCTCCCGCACCCGCGAAGTCGAGCTCGGCAAATCCATGAGGGACTGGCTCCGCCGCATGGGCATCGCCCAGGGCGGCAAGTCCATCCGCGAAGTTCGCGACCAGGCCACCCGCCTATCCATCTGCAAACTCACGTTTTTCTACCAGAACGCCAACGGCGGCACCGGCTTCTCCTCCGAACGCATCGTCGATGACGGCGTGCTCTTCCTCGAACCCAACGGCCCCGACGAACGCCAGGCCCAGATGTTTGTCGAAACCGTCCGCATCAGCCAATCCTTCTACGACGCCCTCAGCCGCCATCCCGTGCCGCTATGGGAACCCGCCATCCGAGCCATCCAGAACAACTCCATGGGGCTCGATCTCTACGTCTGGCTCGCCTACCGCCTCCACGTGCTGGCCAAACCCACCACCATCCGCTGGGCCCGCCTGCACCAGCAATTCGGCGCCGGCTTCAAAAGCCAGCGCCAGTTCAAGCCCACCTTCATCAGCAATCTCAAACTCGCACTCGCGGTCTATCCCGAGGCCGGCGTCGAGGTTGAAGACGAAGGCGTCCGCCTGCTGCCGTCGCGCTCGCCGGTGCCGGAGCGGCAGATCGCCAGGGGCTAAGCAAGGCTCCGCCGGCTAAGGGGCAGAGGCCCGTTAGAACCCATCACTGCTCGCGGCTGGATCAGCAGCCATCAGGTGATAACCCTGTCCTTGCTGGCGCCGCAGGCAATCATCCCGGCGCTGACCTGGATTCCAACGAGCTTCGTCCGTCCCCACATCTGAAGGCCATCGCCCCAGCCGCTCAAACGAAATGGGTTCTAAGGGGCGGAGGCCCCTTAGCCGGCGGAGCCTTGCTTCCCGCGACATGGGGTGTCGGTAGAGTCCCCACTTCCCCCCTCCCACACCCACCACGCAGCATCAACACCGCCAAACAACGCCTTGAATCTACAATTCCGTGGGGACTCTACCGACACCCTTGCCCCGACGCGGACCGCCGATGTAACGACGTGGGTGTGTGGAGGCGTCCGGATATCACGCCATATGGGGTTTTCGGTGACCGTATTGACCATCGCAAGTTCAAAGGGCGGCCCCGGCAAGACCACCATTGCCATGGTCCTGGCCGCCTCCCTCGCCGCCGAGGGACGAAGAGTCGTGGCTCTGGACGCGGACCCCACCCAGGCATTCAGCCGCTGGGCCGCCAATGCCTATGAGGGCGCAAAGTTCGAGGTTCACGCCGAGGCCGACGAAACCCGCCTCGCCCATCTCATCGATCGCGCCGCCGGCGAGGCCGAAGTGGTGATCGTCGACACCGCCGGCTTCGGCAACCGCGCCGCGGCCGTCGCGATGACCAGCGCCGACCTTATTATAGTACCCACGCTGAGCGGCGAGGCGGACGTCACCGAGGCCGAAAAAACCGTGCGCCTGGCCGAGGGCCTGGCCCGCGCCGCCCGCCGCGAAATCCCCACCGCGGTGTTGCTCAACAAGGTCCGCCGCACCCAGCTCACCCGCCACGCCACCCAGGAAATCGAGGCCGCCGGCTTGCCCCGCCTGCAAGCCACCCTCAGCGATCTCGTGGCCTACGGCGAGATGTCCTATTCCGGCCGCATCCCGCAAACCGGCCCGGCGGTCGCCGAAATCGCCGCGGTGCTGGCCGAACTGCGCGCCCGTTTCGGTTTGCCAGGGTAGGGGAGGGGACACCATGAAGAATCTCAAGCCACGCGCCGGCGCCCGGCCCTCCGCCGAGGAAGCGTTACGCATCACCGCCGCCCAGGCCCCCGAACTGCCGCCCACAAGGGTAGAGGCCAACGACCGCCCCACCACGCTGAACCTGCGCCTGCGCACCTCCACCGTCATCGCGCTGACTGCCAAGGCAAAAGCCGAGGGCCTGACCCAGAAACAGGTCGTCTGCCTCGCCCTCGCCGCCGCCGGCATCGCGGTTGCGCCCGAGGATCTCGAGGACCGTACTCCGCGACGGCGGCTGTAAGATAGGCAAGGCGTTCTTTTTTGAAAAAAAGAACCAAAAAACTTTTACCCGCCGGCTCCGCCCTTTCCCGGGAGAGCGGCGAAGCCATCAGATCAAAAAAGTTTTTGCTTCTTTTTCCAAAAAGAAGCGCTTCCTTCCTGACCTAACCGAATATTGACCCCCCGCCGCTATCGGGACGCGACCAGCAAGGCACAGACCGCATGACCCGCATTGCCCTCATCGGCGCCGGCAACATTTCCGAGGTCCACGCCGCGGCCTTGCGCACCTTGCCCGGCTTGACCATCGGCGCCGTCGTCGATCCCAACATCGCCGCCGCCGAACGCCTGGCTAGCAGGGCAGGGGGCCGCGCCTTCGCCTCCGTCGCCGAAGCCCTCGCCGCCGACAGTTTCGACCGCGCCCACGTCCTCGTCCCGCCCGATCTCCACGCCGCCGTCACGCTCGAACTCCTCGCCGCCGGCAAACCCACCTTGGTGGAAAAACCCCTCGCCGCGAGCCTCGCCGAATGCCGGGACCTGCTGGCCGCCGCCGGCGCCACCCCACTCGGCGTCAACCAGAACTTCGTCCACCATCCCGCCTTCGCTCGCCTGCGCGCCGAGCATGCCGCGAAGCGCTACGGCGTCGCCCGCGCGATCTCCTGCATCTACCACGTCCCGTTGCGCCAACTCGCCGACCGCCAGTTCGGCCATTGGATGTTCCGCCAGCCCGGCAACCTGCTGCTCGAACAACTCGTCCACCCGCTTTCCCAACTCCTCAGCCTCGCCGGCCCGATCAAGGGAATGCGCCTGCTCCCCGGCCCCGCCATCGAAATCTCCCCCGGCCTGCCCTTCGTCGGCAGCCTGGAAGCCATTTTTGACTGTGACGTCCCGGTCCACCTCCGCTTTTCCGTCGGCGAAAGTTTCCCCTGCTGGCAAATCACCCTTGCCGGCTCCGACGGCATCGGCACCGCCGACATCCTCGCCAACCGCCTGGTCAACGCCGGCCGCACCAGCCTGATGGAACCGGTCGACAACATGCTGTCCGGCCTCGCCACTGCCGCCGGACTTGCCGCCGGCGCCATCGACGGTTTCGCCCGCTACTGCTTGGCGATGGTGAAAATCCTCCCCCGCTCCGACCAGTTCTATATCAGCATGTGTGGCAGCCTCGGCGCCTTCCACCGCGCCATCGATGCCGGCCAACTCCCCGCGCTGGACGGCAATTTCGGCGCCACCCTGGTCGAAACCTGCGAACGCATCGCCGCCGAAATCATGCCCAAGGTGCAACCCCGCCCCATCGTCCAGCACATCACCCCCGCCGAAGCCGATATCGCCGTCCTCGGCGGCACCGGCTTCATCGGCGCCGAAGTCGTCCGCCAACTCGTCGCCGCCGGCCATAAAGTCAGCGTCATGGCCCGCAGCCCGCGCAACCTGCCCGCCATTTTCGAACACCCCGACGTCTGCATTACCCGCGGCAGCATCGCCGACCCCGCCGCAGTCTCAACCGCCATCGCCACCTGCAAAACCGTCATCAACCTGGCCCACGGCGGCGGCGGCGCGAACTACGAAGCCGTCCGCCGCGCCATGCTCGGCGGCGCTGAAACCGTGGCCGACGCCTGCACCGAAGCCGGCGTTACCCGCCTCATCCACGTCGGCTCCATCGCCTCCCTCTACCTCGGCCCCCAGGAAGCCCCCATCACCGGCGCCACGCCCCCCGATCCGCAACCCGACGAACGCGCCGATTACGCCCGCGCCAAAGCCGCCTGTGACCTGATGCTCCTCGCCCGCCACCGCACCGGGCTCCCCGTGGTCATCCTCCGCCCCGGCGTGGTGGTAGGGGAGGGGACCTCGCCGTTCCACAGCGGCGTCGGCCTCTACAACAATGAACAGCACTGCATCGGCTGGAATGATGGCCGCAACCCGCTGCCCTTCGTCCTCGTCCAGGATGTCGCCGCCGCCATCCTGCTCGCCTGCACCGCCCCCAACATCGAAGGCCGCACCTACAACCTCGTCGGAGACGTCCGCCCCAACGCCGCCGACTACACCGCCACCCTCGGCCGCGCCCTCGGCCGCCCCCTGCGCTACCACAAGCAATCCGCCACCTGGCTCTGGCTCGAAGACATCGGCAAATGGGTCATCAAGCGCGCCACCGGCCGCAACGTCCCGCTCCCCTCCCGCCGCGACTTCCTCTCCCGCGGCCTCTCCGCCACCTTCGACTGCGCCGACGCCGTGCGTGATCTCAACTGGCACCCCAACGCGGACCCAGCGGTGTTCCACGCCAAAGCCATCGCGATTCATGCCTAGGCACCTCCTCCACGTCTACTCCACCTTCGCCACCGGCGGCCCGCAGATGCGCTTCGCCGCCATCGCCAACCACTACGGCCAACGCTGGCGCCACAGCATCATCGCCATGGACGGCAACTTGGCCTGCCGCGAACGCCTCGACCCCACCCTAGGTGTCGACTACCCCCACCTCGCCCTCACCAAGGGCGACACCTTCGGCAACGTCCGCCGCATCGCCGGTTACCTGCGCCAAACCCGCCCCGATCTGCTGCTCACCAGCAACTGGGGCACCATCGAATGGGCCATGGCCAGCCCCTTCACCGGCGTCCCCCATATCCACGTCGAAGACGGCTTCGGCCCCGAGGAACGCACCACCCAGATCCCCCGCCGCGTCTGGACTCGCCGCATCTGCCTCGCCCGCCGCCTCGTCGTGGTCCCGTCGCGCACCCTCGAACGCATCGCCACCCAAACCTGGCGTCTCAACCGCGTCAGCTACATCCCCAACGGCATCAACCTCGCCCGCTTCACCACCCCACGAACCCGAAACGAAATCCCCGTCATCGGCACCGTCGCCACGCTCCGCACCGAAAAAAACCTCCCCCGCCTCCTGCGCGCCTTCGCCCTGCTACAAACCCCCGCCCGCCTCCACATCATCGGCGGCGGCCCCGAACTCGCCAGCCTCATTGCCTTAGCCGCCACCCTGAACCTAACGGACCGCGTCACCTTCGCCGGCCACCAGCCCGACCCCAGCCGCTACTACGCCGGCTTCGACCTCTTCGCGATCACCTCTGACACCGAACAAATGCCGCTGAGCGTCCTCGAAGCCATGGCCGCCAGCCTCCCCATCGTCGCCACCGACGTCGGCGACATCCGCCCCATGCTCGCCCCCGCCAACGCCCCCTTCATCGTCGAACAATCCGACCAAGCCATCGCCAAAGCCCTCGCCACCCTCTGCGCCAGCGCCCCGGAACGCACCCGCATCGGCGCCGAAAACCGGGCCAAGGCATGCCGGGACTATGATGAGGAAACCATGTTCGAGGCCTACGCCAAGTTGTTTGACAGCGAAGGCAAGCAAGGCTCCGCCGGCTAAGGGCCGCAGGCCCTTAGAACCCGGTACCGCTCGCGGTTGTGGCACCGGCCTTCAGTTGCTGTCCTAAGCGCCGCAGGCCATCAATCCCGCGCGCCGACTGGCTTCGCCGCTCCCCCCCTCAAGCCCTCATCTGAAGGCCATCGCCCCAGCCGCTCAAACAAAATGGGTTCTAAGGGCCCACGGCCCTTAGCCGGCGGAGCCTTGCTTCCCACCCCAACGCGCCGAAATCCGACGAGCCGCCCCCATCGCCACCCGCCCCCACGCCACAAACGCATCCGGATCATCAAACAACCGCTCCGGCGCCCGCCAGAACGACAAATCGATCGTCTCGCCCTTCTTCACATAGCTCAGCGGCGGCTCAACCGCGGCCTCCTTGAAGGCCTCCCGGTTTCCCTCATCCACCCGCAGATACAGCATGTTGTCCGAAACCATCCCGAACATCAGCCCATCGCAGAACACCCCGGTCTTGCCGAACATCCGCCGCAGCGTGATGTGCCCCAGCGGCGCCAACTGATCGCGCAGAAACTCGGCAAAACTCGCACTCGCCACCATCGCGCACCTATTCCGGCATCACCCACGATTCCACGCCACCATGCGAGAAATGCACCGGCGCCGCATCCCCGCCCACCACATTCATCGCCCGGATGAACCGCGTGCGCCCCTCCGGCGGCACCAGGAACATCATGAACCCGCCACCCCCCGCGCCCGAAACCTTGCCCGCCCGCGCGCCGTTTGCCATCGCCGCCGCCAGCAACCGCTCGATCAAATCGCTGCTGATTCCCCCCGCCGTCCGTTTCTTGGCCAACCAGGAGCGGTTGAGGATTTCGGCAATCCCCGCCGTCCGCCCAGTCAGCAACGCCAGCTTCATCTCGATGGCGTCCTGCTTCATCTGATCGAGCCCCGCCATCGCATCGCCCACCGCGCTCACCATGCGCTGCTGCTGCTCCTCGATGATCCGCTCCGAGCGCCGCGAAACCCCGGTAAAACACGTCACCAGCGAAGACTCGAACTCATTGAGGATCGCCCCCGAAACCCGCAACGGATTAACAATCACCCGATCGCCGGCCAGAAACTCGATGAAGTTCACCCCCCCGAATGCCGCCGCATACTGGTCCTGCTTGCCCCCGGCCAACCCGAGGTCCTTGCGCTCGATCTCGTAGGCCAACTGCGCGATATCATAGAGCCCCAGCGGCAACCCCAGCAGCGCCCGGAACGCCTCCACCAGCGCCACCACCAGCGACGAGGACGATCCCAGCCCCGAGCCAGGCGGCGCATCGGTGCTGGTGGTGATCCGCAGCGGCAACGGCTCCCCGCCGCGAAACTGCGCCATCATCCGCCGATACACCCCGGCATGGATCGCCAGCCGCGCCCCCACGCACGCCGCCGGATCGCTGTCGAAACTCTCCTCGATCTCGATATCCTGCGCCGAAAAATGCAACCGCCCATCGGCCGACGGCTCCACGAATGCATAGGCATGGCGGTTGATGGTGATATTCAGCACTGCCCCGCCAAACCGATCGCTGTACGGCGAAAGATCGGTACCACCCCCCGCGAGCCCCAGCCGCAACGGCGCCCGCGCCCGGATGGCCTGCAAACTCATGGCAGCAACGGCGCGAGAAATGCCGCCAGGTCACCGCCGCCGAACCGATACCCCGCAATTCCCGCCGCGCGGGCCGCCTGCATGTCGGTCTCCTGATCGCCGATCATGATGCAGCGGGCCGGATCAAGCTCCCACGCCCGCACCAGGTCGTTCAACATCCCTGGCCCCGGCTTCCGCCAGTCATGCGCCTGGCGGTACTGCGGCAACGGCGCCTCGGGGTGATACGGGCAATAGCGCACATCATCGATGGTCCCCCCCGCGGCCAGCACCTGCCCGCGCACCCAGCCGTGCAGCGCCCGCACCGCCGCCTCGTCATAGAACCCGCGCGCCACGCCGGATTGATTGGTCACGATGAACACATGCCAGCCCCGCGCCGTCGCGTGGCAAATGGCGTCCAGCGCGCCGTCGATCCAATGGAAGCGTTCGGGTGTGCCGACATAGCCATGATCGTGGTTCAATACGCCGTCGCGATCAAGTAGCAGGGCAGGGCGTTTCAGCGCGGCAGGCAACTCCGTTTGGGCCCGCGCGTAATCCTCGGGCACGCCGATATCGATGAAATACCCCAGTCCAGCCGTGGCCCGCAGCCCGCCCGCCGCCGCCAGCTTCGGCAAAATATCGCGCTCAAGCGAACAAACCGGCTGCAAATCGGCCAGGATGCGCCGATCCAGCACATACATCCCGGCATTGATCTGCCCCGAAGTCGTCCCCGCCGGCGGCCGCTCCAGGAACCGTGTGATCCGGTCCCCCTCCGTCGTCACCACCCCCTTCTGCGACGCGTCCGCCACTTCGCGCACCACCAGCCGCCCGCGCACCTCGGCCGGATCGCCCGCCGCATCGGCCAGCAGCACCGCCAGATTGCAGGCGAACAGCGAATCCCCGTTGCACAACAGGAAGCGTTCATCGAGCAGCCCAGCCGCATGCAGCAACGCCCCACCGGTCCCCGCCGGCGCCGGCTCCTCGGAAAACACGATGGCGAGCGGGCGCGGCAACTGCGCGTTGAACCCCATCACCTCATCGCGCAGCCGCTCCGACAAATGGCCGCACAGCAACACCACTTCCTCGAACCCGTAGCGCGAGATCTCCCGGATCAGCCACGCCAGGAACGGCCGCCCCCCCACCGGCAACACCGGCTTCGGCGTATGTGCCGTCAACGCCCCCAGCCGCGTCCCCAGCCCGCCACACAATATCGCGCATTGCCGCAAAGCAGCGGGGCGGCTCACCGGCCACCCCCGCCAATCCTCAGCCGAACATCAACCGCACCGCCGCGGCCCCGGCCTGCCACACCACCACCCACAGCGCGAGTGACACCACGAACAGCAACGGCACGGCCTGCCGATACGGCAACGGCCGATCCGCCGCCGCATCGCTGGCGTACGAGGCGTGAACGAATTCGATCTGGCTCATGGTCCGGCACTCCACGCTGTTCCTGGCGCGCAGTATCGTCCAAAGGCCTTAACGCTTCGTAACTCGCCATGATCCAAATCTCACCCTGTGCGACGCAGCCGTGCCAGCAAGACATCCGGCCGCCACGCGGGTCCAAGTTCCAGCCACGACAACACCTGCGAAGCATTGGCCAGGCTGCTCTTGTACCGCGCCTCCCCGGCCAGGAAATCATACCCCATCGCCCCGGCCGCGAGATGATCCTCGATCGCAAGATGATGGCACGTCAGCCCCGGTTTGCGATGCGTGTCGCCAGCCGGATAAACAAACCCGCTCTGGTAGGCGAGCACCCAGCCGCGCCACAGGAAGTTATAAAGATACCCGATCACCACATCCCCGGCGCTTACCCGCACCAGTTCCACCTCGCCCCGCGGCAACGCCCGCGCGATCAACTCGGCATGAAACCGCCGAAACTCCGGCACCGCGAACGCCCCCGGCCGCCCCCGCCCGGTCCACGTCGCCTGGTGCAACCCCGCCAGCGCCTCCAGAAATGCCAGCCCCTCCGCCACATCCCCCGCCCGCGTCAGCGTCAACGCCCCATCCGCCGCATACCGCCGCCCCGAGCGCCGCAACTGCTGCCGCGCATTGGCGCTCAGGCTGCCCAGATACGAAATGCCATCCGCACGTAACGCCGTAAAGTCAACGTAAGGCGACGGCCGATCCGGTTGCACCCGCAGCGTCCCCGCCATCGCCCACGCCGAAGCCGCCACCTCCGCCGCCACCCCCCCCAACATCACCCGCCGCCCGAACCCCCGCCGCCCCGGCACCACACCCCCCGCCATCGCCGCCAGCATCCCCGCCAGCACCCCCGGCCCCGCATCCTCCGCCACCAGCGGCCCATTATGCTCCACGAACAACGAATCGAGCCCCGCCGCCCCGCTCTCCCCCAGCCACCACCGCTCCCCCAGCCAGTCCCGCCGCACATTGCACAGCGCCAGCCCCACCGTCCGCCCGCCCTCCCGCGCCTCCACCAGCACCGGATCGGGATACCGCGCCGCGATATCGCACCCCACCCAGGTCCAACTCTGAAAAAACGATCCCCCCGCACACGCCTCAAGCGCCTGCCACCGAGTGGCAAGCATCGCGAGGTCGCCCGGCGCGGACAGGATGATGTGCGGCATGCCCCGCGACAAAGGCGCACCCCGCCCCGCCTGTCAAACCATCACGTATCAAACCGTCTCAGGCCGGAACTTCCCCCCGCGCCCCGCATCGGGCAGGTTGCTCCCACCCGCCGACCCTCAAGGAACCCCGTGTCCCTCAGCGCCCTCTCCACCGCCATGCTGCTGCCGCCCGTCAACCTGGTGCCGCTCGCCCTCGCCGGCATGGTGATTGCCCGCCGCTACCCCCGCATCGGCGAAGCCGTCAGCGCCGTCGCTTTGGCCGTCCTGCTGCTGCTCGGCATGCCCGTCATCGGCAACACCCTCCTCGACAGCCTGCAAGCCGGCCTCCCCCGCACCCTGCCCGAAGCCGTCCGCCAACGGCCCGACCTCGCGGACCAGGGCCCCACCGGCCTCCTCCCCGGCGCCATCGTCATCCTCAGCGCTGACGGCAGCTTCGCCGGCCCCGGCGGCATCCTGCCCGAACCCGGCCTCGGCCTCCTCACCCTCGAACGCATCCACGCCGGCGCCATCCTCGCCCGCCGCGTCGAACTCCCCGTCCTGGTTACCGGCGGCGTCGTCAACCCCGGCCGCCCCCCCATCGCCATCACCATGGCGCGCACCCTGCAACAGGATTTCGGCCTCACCGCCGCCTGGATCGAACCACGCTCCAACGACACCTGGGAAAATGCCGCCTACAGCGCCCAGATCCTCAAAACCGCCGGCATCCGCAGCGTCTACCTCGTCACCAACGGCTGGCACCTGCGCCGCAGCCTGATGGCCTTCCGTCATTTCGGCATCGAGGCCATCCCCGTTGCCTCCCGCTTCAGCGCCGGCCCCCGCTTCGGCTCCGATGACTTCGTTCCCCGCGTCACCGGCTGGATCAACAGCTACTACGCCATCCACGAATGGATCGGCTGCGCCTGGTATGCGGTGCGGAGCTAACATGGAAACCCTCGACCTCGCCGCCGTCGAAGCCCGCTGCGCCCCCCTCCTCGAGGCCGCCGCCGCCCAGGATTTCCACCTCGCCGGCTGGTGGTGGCGATCGATGCAAGCCGCCTGCCTCCCCGAAAACACCACCGCCCGCTTCCTCCTGCACAGCGAAAACGGCGCCCCCGTCTGCCTCCTCCCCATCCTCGCCAACCACCACGCCGAAACCCTCACCGGCCCCTACACCTGCCGCTACCAACCCCTTTTCGCCCCCAACACCCCCGAAGCCGCCATCACCCGCGCCGCCCGCGCCTTCGCCCCCGCCCTGCGCCAAGGCGTCTTCCGCCTCGATGCGCTGGACCCCGAAGCCCCCTGGCTCCCCCCCTTCCTCGCCGGCCTGCGCGCCGCCGGCCTGGTCCCCCTCCGCTTCGAGCATTTCGGCAACTGGCACGAACCCATCGCCGGCCGCTCCTGGGCCACCTACCTCGCAGCCCGCGGCGGCGCGCTCCGCGAAACCGTCCGTCGCAAACTCAAGCGCAGCGGCGACACCATTTTCCGCATCGTCACCGGCGGCGAGGATCTCGAACCCGCCATCGCCGGCTACGAAGACGTCTATGCCCGCAGTTGGAAAGTCCCCGAACCCTTCCCCCGCTTTAACGCCACCATGATGCGCGAAGCCGCCGCCGCCGGCACCCTCCGCCTCGGCCTCCTCGCCAGCGGCGAAACCGTCATCGCCGCCCAAATCTGGATCGTCGCCAACGGCGCCGCCATGGTCACCAAGCTCGGCCACGACGAAGCCTTCAAGCCGCTTTCCCCCGGCACCGTGCTCACCGCCCGCATGATCCAACATTTCATCGACACCGAAGCCGTCCGGGAACTCGATTTCGGCCGCGGCGATGACCCCTACAAGCAACTCTGGACCACCCAGCGCCGCCCACGCATCGGCTACCTCCTCGCCAACCCCTGGCGCCCGGCCGGCGCCCTCGCATTGGCGCGCCATGTCGCGGGCCGCCTTCGGCACGCCCTCAGCCGATGAAAATCCTCCTCTGCACCCCCAACCCCGACCTCGAAACCGCCCTCCTCCAGGAAGGCCACCACGTCCTGCGCCTCCCCATCCCCCGCGGCCCCATCGCCGCCTGGCAAACCCGCCGCACCGCCGCCGCCTTCACCCCCGACGCCCTCATCGCCAACCCCGACGACCCCCGCGCCGCCACCCTCGCCACCCAACTCGCCATCCGCCTTATCCCCCCCCCCCCCGATACCGACTATCTCCTCGATACCGGCCTCCCCGCCCCATTCTTCCCTACCACTACATTGCCCACCGAAGACGCCACCGCCGCCCGCGCCTGCTTCGAGGTTCGCCACATCACCGCGCGCGAAAATCTGCGAAAAGCGTTGAAGGGGTAAGCAAGGCTCCGCCGGCTAAGGGGCGCGCCCCTTAGAGTCTGACTCTGAACTCATCCGCAACGAGCTAGCCTCCTGACGAGAAGCATAACTGAGGCGGCGTATAGGAAGGCGGTTGCGGAGGCGATGGTGGCCTCGAACTCCTTGGCCAGCCTGCGGTTTCGGCCCAGCCATGCGAAGCAGCGTTCCACCACCCAGCG
>CAIMWH010000102.1 GCA_903845065.1 uncultured Rhodospirillales bacterium
GGTGCTGACGGTGACGCAGATGCTGCGCAAGAAGGGCGTGGTCGGCAAGTTCGTCGAATTCTACGGCCCGGGCCTGCAGGAGATGTCGCTGGCCGATCGCGCCACCATCGCCAACATGGCGCCCGAATACGGCGCCACCTGCGGCTTCTTCCCGGTGGACCAGGTGACGCTCGACTATCTGCACCTCTCCGGCCGTGACACCGCGCGCATCGAGCTGGTGAAGGCGTATTGCCAGGCCCAGGGCATGTGGACCGACGCCAACACGCCTGACCCGGTGTTCACCGACACGCTGGAACTCGACATGTCCACCGTGCAGCCGTCGCTGGCCGGCCCGAAGCGCCCGCAGGACCGCGTGCTGCTGAAGGATGCCACCTCGGCGTTCAACATCGAGCTGACCAAGAGCCTCGGCGTGGCCGCGGCCGATGTCGGCGCCAAGGCGAAGGTTGAGGGCAAGAACTACGAGTTGACCCACGGTGATGTGGTGATCGCCGCCATCACCTCCTGCACCAACACCTCCAACCCCTACGTGCTGGTGGCCGCCGGCCTCGTCGCCCGCAAGGCGCGCGCCTTCGGCCTTACCCCGAAGCCGTGGGTGAAAACCTCGCTGGCCCCGGGCTCCCAGGTGGTGACCGAGTATCTCGATCGCGCCGGCCTCACCGAGGACCTCGACGCAATCGGCTTCAACACCGTCGGCTACGGCTGCACCACCTGCATCGGCAACTCGGGCCCGCTCGAGGAAGCCATCGTGGACGCCATCGAGGACAACCAGCTGGTCGCCGTCTCGGTGCTGTCGGGCAACCGCAACTTCGAGGGCCGCGTGCACGCCAACGTGCGCGCCAACTACCTGGCCTCGCCGCCGCTGGTGGTCGCCTACGCCCTGCTCGGCAAGATCACCCAGGACATCACCACCGCGCCCATCGGCACCTCCAAGGACGGCAAGCCGGTGTTCCTGAAGGACATCTGGCCGACCAACAAGGAAATCGCCGACGTGGTGGCCGCCTGCCTCTCGCGCGAGCAGTTCCTCAAGCGCTACGGCGAGGTCTTCAAGGGGCCGAAGCAGTGGCAGGCGATCAGCGTGGAAGCCGGCACCGCCACCTATGGCTGGTCGGACAGCTCCACCTACGTGAAGAACCCGCCCTACTTCGACGGCATCACGATGGAGCCGAAGCCCACCGGTGATATCCGCGGCGCCAAAGTCCTGGCGGTGCTGGGTGACAGCATCACCACCGACCACATCTCGCCGGCCGGCAACATCCGCAAGTCGGCCCCGGCCGGCGAGTATCTCGGCGAGCGGCAGATCCTGGCGAAGGATTTCAACAGCTACGGCGCGCGCCGCGGCAACCACGAGATCATGATGCGCGGCACCTTCGCCAACATCCGCATCAAGAACGAGATGTTGCAGGGCGTCGAAGGCGGCATGACCCGACTCGCCGGGGCCACCAAGCAGCTGTCGATCTATGACGCCGCGATGGAGTACCAGAAGCAGAACACCCCCCTCGTCGTCATCGGCGGCAAGGAATACGGCACCGGTTCCTCGCGTGACTGGGCCGCCAAAGGGACAATGCTGCTGGGCGTGAAGGCGGTGATCGTTGAGAGCTTCGAGCGCATCCATCGCTCCAACCTGGTGGGCATGGGCGTGCTGCCGCTCACCTTCAAGGACGGCATGGACCGCAAGACCCTCGCGCTGACGGGTGACGAAACCCTTGATATCCTTGGTCTTGATGGCCTGAGCCCGCGGATGGATCTCTCGCTCGTGATCCATCGCAGCAACGGCACCGTGGATACCGTGCCGGTGCTCTGCCGCGTCGATACCCTCGACGAGGTGAGCTACTACCGCCACGGCGGCATCCTGCAATACGTGCTGCGCGGGATGGCGAAGGCAGCCTGAACGAAAAGGTGTGGCTTGCGGGTGGGGAAGGGCTTCACAGCCCCTCCCCACCTTGCTATAGCCGCCCTCCCGACGATGACCGGCGGCGCTGCTGCCGGTTTGATGTGATGGGCGCTTAGCTCAGTTGGTAGAGCAGCTGACTCTTAATCAGCGGGTCGTAGGTTCGAATCCTACAGCGCCCACCATCACAACTACTTCAAATACAAACGGATATCCGGACCATTCTCGGAATGGGTTCGTTGTGCCGTTTTGGGCTGACAGGACATGCGCCCTGAAATGCCGGTCTGGACCCAAACAGCAACGCCAACAGAAGGCCTCCGCCAGACACGATGAAGTGTCCGTGGCGCCAGGGTGCGAAATGCCCGTGGTTGGCCGTCCTCTCAGGAGGGACCTACCCAGCACTGCCGGTCGCCCGTGTGACCGATGATAGGCACAGGGGGGATAGGGAGCATTGGCCTTCAGATCAGGGGGGCGAGACGACGGCGAAGGTCGGTTGCCTTGGTTTCAGTGATGCGGGCAGACGGACAATCTTGGACAATCCCGGCACGCGGACGGCGGCAGGGCGGCGCCTTGCTGGCGACGGCCGGTCGTGGTTGCCGACGGCGCGCTGGGGTACCTCAGCCGGTCAGCCGGGTGGTGGCGGAAGTGGCGCGGTCGGGGCGTTTCGGTATTAGGATGGGCCGGTTCCAGAGGCCTGCCAAAATGATCCAGCCGAGCACCGTCACCGCCCGCCCGCCCGAGGCTACGCCTGATGGGTCCGATAGCGCCGCGTTCAAACCGGCCTACCCGGCGCCCGCCGCCGAGCCGACCCAAAGTGCGATCGAGGGGATACGGTTCGATTTCAACCACGGCGCCCGGGTCTGGCTGCCGGACGGCCAGGGCCTGCGGGTGCGGTTGCGCGACAGCGACACCTGCAACATCCTGTTCGACAGCAAGGACACCGCACGTCAGGTGCAAAGCGCCAAGCATTACTTCATCCGCTTCAAAATCGAGGTGCTACGCGGCGATACCGTCGTGTTCACCCACGACTATGACGCGCGGGACCGGCCGGTGCTGATCCAGTTTCCCGTCGGCACGCTTGGCGACACGCTCGGCTGGTTCACCTATGCGGCGCGCTTCGCTGACCTGCATGGCTGCCGCCTCACCTGTGCGATGTCGGCCCTCATCATCCCGCTACTGCAGGGCGCCTATCCGCATATCCGCTTCATCGCCCACGAGGAGGTGCGGGCGGAGGAATTCTATGCCACCTACAGTCTCGGTCTCTTCTTTGATGACGAGGCGAACCGCTTCCAGCCCTGCGACTTCCGCCTGGTCGGGCTGCATCGCACGGCGGGCTACATTCTCGGAGTGGATCCGGCGGAAGAGGCACCGCAGCTTGCCGTGCCGGACACCGGCCGGCCGATCGCCGAGCCCTATGTATGCATCGCGGTGCAAAGCTCGACCCAAAGCAAGTACTGGAACAACCCGTTCGGCTGGCGCGAGGTGGTCCGCTTTCTCAAGGCGTCCGGCTACCGGGTGATCTGTATCGACCAGCGGCCGGTGCACGGCGTGGGCATGGTTTGGAACCACATTCCTCATGGGGCGGACGACGCGACGGGTGACCGTCCTTTGGCCGAACGGGTGAACTGGTTGCGGCACGCGGCCTTTTTCGTTGGATTGTCGAGCGGTCTGTCCTGGCTCGCCTGGGCCGCGCGAACGCCAGTGGTGATGATCAGCGGCTTCACCCATCCTACCAATGAGTTTGATACCCCCTACCGGGTCATCAACTACCATACCTGCAACAGTTGCTGGAATGACGTGCGGCACCGGTTCGACCACAAGGACTTCTTCTGGTGCCCGCGCCATGCCGGGACTGATCGGCAGTTCGAGTGCACCAAGCTGATTACGCCCGAAGCTGTGGTGGCCGCGATCCGGCGGATCCCCGGCTTCACGGAAGGTTTAACGGCGGCAACGCTCGTCCCGTGAAGGGCTCGCGCTCAAGTATTCAGCGGCATGAATAATTTTGCTGAATAAAATCAAACCCGTATATTCTCGAATACGAATATTCAGGCAGCGCGCCTGCCGCGGGGTCATCCATCGTTGCCCAGGCAAACCCACTATCTTTGCAGTCGCGGCACACACTACAGTCTCGATCGGGGCAGACCGCCTATCGGCCGGGTCCTAGCTTGACGCATTTTCGTGCGTTGGGTGGGACATTTTCTACGGGCGAATGCGGCCAATAACCGACCGCGAATTGGGGTGAAGCAATGCCGACGATTTTTGTCAGCGCCGGTGTGACCAGCACCGGACTCAGCGTGTCGGGCGGAAGCTCTCTGGACGTCCTGCAGGGCGGGACGACGAGCGGCGCGGTGATCCTGAACGGCGGTGTCGAGGTTGTCTCGTCCGGCGGCACGGCGGCGAACACAACGGTGAGCAACGGCGGCATTTTGAGTGCATCGACCTATGGGTTCGACAGCGGCTCGGTGATCAGCAGCGGCGGCACCTTGATTGCGAGCCAGGCGACCGCATCAGGCTACGGCGCCAACGCGTTTGCCGACACGGTGCTGCTGGGCGGCAGCGCGGTGGTGTTCTCGAAGGGCTGGATCAACAGCGCGAGCGTGCAGGGCGGTAGCGTGACGGTCTCTGCCGGCGGTTTCGCGCAGGAGACGACACTGACAGCCGGCGGCGTGCTGACGATTTCGGCCGGAGGCTCGGGGAACATCGCGCTGGTGGGCAGCGGCGCGGCGTTCATCGTCTCGTCGGGCGGGCTTGGCTCGCAGACGACGGTGAGCAACGGCGGCACGGAGACGGTGCTGGGCCTAGAGGCATTCAGCACGGTGCAGAGCGGCGGCACGGTGGTGGTGAGCCAGGGCGGCACGACGAGTGCGGTGTTCGTGGCCAACGGCGGCACCGAGATCGTGCTGACCGGCGGCACCGCGATCGTGACCTCCGGCACCGCGGATTACGGGCTGCGCGCGAGCGGAGGCACCATCAACGTCTCCTCGGGCGGGACGACGAGCGGCGCCATCGTAATGAATGGTGGCATCGAGGTGGTGTCATCGGGCGGCACCGCGATCGTCACGACGATCGGAAACGGGGGTACGCTTTCTCTGCTCTCCGGCGCGGCGGTGGGCGGGCTGATGCAGTTCTCGGGCGGCAATGGCGATCTCGTCATCGAGGCACTGGTACCACCGAGCAACCCGATCGCCGGATTTGTGTCGGCGGGTGACACGATCGATCTCGACCAGCTGATCTACTTCGGCAGTACCGCAGTGTCGTTCAATGGCACGACGGATACCCTGACAGTCACCGAGGGTGGGGTATCGGCCACCGTTCAACTCGCGGCTGCCGATTATACCGGGGTCAAATGGGCGGCGCAGTCGGACAGCGGCGGCGGCACGCAGATCCTGGTTGCCTGTGTGGCCGAAGGGACATTGATCGGCACTGACGATGGCGAGGTGCCGGTCGAAATGCTCGTCCCCGGCAACCGCGTTCTGCTCGCGCGTGGCGGTACCGCGCCCGTCGTCTGGCTGGGCTTCCGGCGGCTCGATTGCCGTCGTCATCCACGGCCGCAGGATGTGATGCCGGTGCGGGTGCAAGCGGAGGCATTCGGCCCAAGCCATCCCTACGCCGACCTGCTGCTTTCGCCCGACCACTCCATCTATGCCGACGGCGTGCTGATCCCGGTGCGGTACCTGCTGAACGGGGTGACGGTTGTACAAGAGCCCGTCTCAAACATCACCTATTGGCATGTCGAACTGCCCGCGCATGACGTGCTGCTGGCGCACGGCCTGCCGATCGAGAGCTATCTTGAAACCGGCAATCGCGGTGCTTTCGAGAACGGCGGCGCGCCGTTGGCGCTGCACCCGGATTTCGCGATGACCGTCTGGAAGGAACATGGCTGCGCCGAACTGGTTCGCGATGGCGCGGCACTGGAAGCCGTCAGGAGCTGGCTGCTGGATCGCGCGGCGGCGCTGGGCTACGCAACCACGCGGGACCCCGACGTGCGTGTCATCGCAAACCGGCGCATACTGCGGCCGGTGGTGCAAAGCAACATCTATCGATTCCACATTCCCGCGGCCGCCTGCGGGGTACGCCTGCTATCGCGCAGCACGGTGCCGGCGCAATCGCGCGATGACAGCACCGACGCGCGCCGGCTCGGCGTCGCGGTGTCACGGATAGTCTATGCCGGCGGCGAGATTGCCATTGACGACCCGCGGCTGAGTTCGGGATGGCACGATGCTGAAGGTGACGGCAAGGCAGGCGCCTGGCGCTGGACGGACGGCAATGCCGGTCTGGCGCTGCCGGGTGGCCATGTGCTGGATATCGAAATCGCCATGGCCGAGCGCTACTGGGTGGATGAGCGGCCGGGCGATTTCATCGGTCCGGAGGCTGTTAGAGCGACCTGACGGGTGGCGGCGCCGCGCAGGGTGTTGCAATCCCGCCCGGCGGCGCGATGTGTTTCGGCGTGGAAAAAGAACCCCCTGTATCGGGATGCTCGTGGTGGAGACGATCGCAACGATCCGTCGTGCGTATTTTGGTCAGAAGAGGCGCTCAAGAAGATCTGCCGGGAGTTGCGGGTTTCGCGAAAGGTTGTCCGTAAGGTCATCCGTACCGGTGTGACAGAGTTCCGCTATGTGCGCGGGGAGCGGCCGACACCTCGGATCGGGCCGTGGCGGGATGCGCTAGATAGATTACTGAAGTCGAATGGGGGAAGCCAGGCCGAGAGCGGCTGACGCTGATCCGGATCTTCGAGGAGCTGCGCGGCCAGAGCTATGAGGGTGGCTACGATGCGGTTCGCGCCTATATCTGTCGGCTGGCGCCCATCCAGGACCGCCTCCACGATATCCGGCGCCAGCAGTGTCATCATGCAGATGCACGCTAGGTAGGTAATACCGAGTTGTCCCTGCGCCCATTCCAGTGACGGACGTAGATCTGCCCCTCTGAACTACCTGCAACCAGCCCTGGTAGGCGGGATCATTTTGCGGTCGAGGCTTCCCGTCGCCGCAGGAGCAGCAACGGTGCGAGGCCAACCGCGGTGATTGCCGCCATCACCCACCAGGCGAGGCGGAAGGCGGCCATGCGTGTCTCTACCGACACAGGGCTGCCGATGATGGCAACGAACACAGCGACGCCGACGGCAAAACCGATCTGGCGCACCATGTTGATCACGCCGGAGCCGGTGGCGAAGGACGAGGCCGGCAGCGCCGAACTGCCGAACCCCATCAATGTCGGCAGTGTCAGCCCGACTCCGATGCCGGAGGGAATGGTGCAGAGAATGGCGAAGCCAAGATCCGGATGCGGCCCGGCCAGTTGTGCCCAGACGATGACGCCGGCGGCGAAGGTGACCAGTCCGGCCACCACCACCATCGGGGCGCCATATCGCTTGATCAATCGGCCCGCCAGCAGCAGGGAGGTGATGGGAACCATGAACGGACCGGGCGCGATGGCGAGCCCGATGGTCATGGCGTCCCAGTGCCAGACGCTCTCCTCCCACAGCACGAGCGACAGCAGGAAACCGCCGAAGGCGGTCGAAAAGGGCGCCATCGTCAGGGTCGCGCGGGTGAAATCGCGGATGCGGAACAGCGCGGGGTCGATGAATGGATTGTCGGAGCGCAGGCAATGGACCACGAACACGCCAAGCATCACCGCGCCAGCGGCGAAACTGAGCTGGACCCGGTGGTCATGCCAGCCCCAGTCGTTCAGTTTCACGATCCCGAAGGTCAGCGTGGCGATGCCGGCGGTAATCAGCGCCGCCGCCCAGACATAGGGCGCGGCGACAGCGTGGCCGGATATCCGGGGCAGCTTGATCCAGCCGACGAGCAAGGCGATCAGGCCGATCGGCACGTTGACCAGGAAAATCCAGCGCCAGCTAGCCGTGACCAACAGGCCGCCGACCAGCGGCCCGAGTGCCGCGGCAAACCCGCCGACCGCCGCCCAGACCCGCACCGCGCCACCCCGGCGCTCCGGCGGGAAGGTCGCCAGGATCAGCCCGAGCGAGGTGGGCGTGAGCAGCGCCGCGCCGGCCGCCTGGACCAGCCGGAAGGCGACCAGGGCCTCGACGCTGTTCGCCAGCGCACAGGCGGCGGAGGCGGCGGTGAACAGCGCGATTCCGGCGAGAAAACTGATGTTGCGCGGGAAGCGCTCGGCTACCCGGCCGCAGAACACCAGCAACGCGGCGTAGACGATTGCGTAGCCGTTGAGGATCCAGGACAGCGTCCCGAGGTTCGGCTCGTTGAATTCCGCGGCGATGTTCGGCAGCGCGACATTGACGATGAACAGGTCGAGATTGGCCAGCACGATGCCGGCGCATACGATGGCCAGGACCTGGCCCGGTCGCGCTGCCGGGGTCATGCGGCGTCTCCGGTGGCGCGATATCGTGCGGCGGCGCGGGCCAGCGACAAATTCGGCCCCAGAGCGAGGCGCGCGTCGTCGAACCGGACCCAGTCCGCGCGGTCCGGCAGCGAGGGTATCGTCACCACTTCGCCAAGGTCGAGGCCGGCGAGTGCGGCGTCGACCATTTCGCCGGCGTCCATCAGCCGGTCGGCTGGCATCGCCGCCATGTCGATCCCGGCCTTGCCCCAGAGTTCGGTCCGCGTCGCACCGGGCAGGACCGCCTGGACCCGAATGCCGAAGCCCGCCAATTCGGTGTGCAGGGACAGGCTGAGGTTCAGCAGGAAGGCCTTGGAGCCGCTGTAGACGGCGCCGAACCGCTCGGGCGCGAGGGCCAGGACGGAGGAGACGTTGATCAGTGTACCGGCACCGCGCGCCATGAAGTTCGCAACCGCCGTATGGGCCAGGCGCAGCGCCGCGGTGATGTTGATGTCCACCATCGCTTCCAGTCGATCCACGTCCGAGCCCTGCATCGGCCCGGCGACGGCGATACCGGCGTTGTTGAGCAGCATGCCGATCGATGCGTCCTGACGCAGGCGCTGCTCGACGCGCAGCAGATCGGGGCGGGATGCAAGATCGGCCGGAAGGACCTCCACCACACGGCCAGTTTCGGCACGCAGCCGTGCAGCCAGGGCGTTGAGCCGCGTTTCGTCGCGCGCTACCAGGATCAGGTCATGGCCGCGCCGGGCGAGGCGGTCGGCGTAGACGGCGCCGATGCCGGCCGAGGCGCCGGTGAGCAGGGCGGTGTTTGCTGTGGGCATGGTCGGGCTCCATGGGGTGGCGACTTTGATGACGATCGTCATGTTTGACATTATTAGTGGCGATCGCCATTATTGTTGTCAAGCGTGCGTCTTGCGGCGGAAAGGTGGAGCCATGCGGGTTTCGAAGGAGAAGGCGGCGGAGAACCGGGAGCGCATCCTGACCGAGGCGGCACGGTTGTTCCGCGAGCACGGCTTGTCAGGCGTCGGGGTCGATGCCCTGACCCATGCCGCGGGACTGACCCATGGCAGCCTCTACAGCCAGTTCGGCTCAAAGGATCGTCTGGCGGAGGCGGCGATGGAACATGCGCTGACGACCAGTTCGGCGCGGATGCGCGACGCCGCAACGCTGGAGGAGTATGTCGGTCGCTATCTGTCGGAGGACCATCGGGATCGTCGCGGCGATGGCTGCGTGATGGCGGCGCTGGCGGGTGAAATGCCACGGCAGGCCGGCGGCATCCGGAATGGTTTCACCGATGCCGTGCGCGCGTTGGCCAAGCGGATCTCGGGCTTTCTGCCGCGCCGCCGTGAAACGGAGGATGAGGCGCTGGCCATTGTCGCGACCCTGCTCGGCGCGCTGACCCTTGCGCGCGCGGTCGACGATCCGAACCTGTCGGATCGCATTTTAG
This sequence comes from uncultured Rhodospirillales bacterium, assembly GCA_903845065.1. Taxonomy (GTDB): domain Bacteria; phylum Pseudomonadota; class Alphaproteobacteria; order Acetobacterales; family Acetobacteraceae; genus CAIYPH01. Next base: position 9,648 of record CAIMWH010000102.1, read on the forward strand.
CCGCCGCGCGGAGACGATTGAAATCACCATAGAGGCCACGCGCGTTACCGACTGATCAGGCGAAACCTCGACCGGCCCCGGCTATCAGGGCGACCGTACTGATAAAGTCGCGAGCAACCAGATGGCAGGCTCCTCTACGGCGTTGCCCACTCCGCCTCCACTCCCAGCGGCGCGTCCGTTCCTCGCGCTTTGGACCTGTTCGACATCAGCAGGTCGCGCTAGGGCGCCGCTCAGGTCGGCCCCTCGAACGGCTGGGCGGTCGTCTGGCCGGCAGGTGTTGCGCTGGCCGGGGCCGCAGCGGCTGGCGTGGCTGACGGTGCCGTGGTGCCACTGATGGCCACCCCCGTCGTCATGCTGACCGCCACGGGAGCGACGGCCACTCCGAGCGTCCCACCGGTGCGCAGGTCCAACACGCCGGATCGCAGATCACGACGATCCCCCAGCACGTCCCGGCGATCGGCCATCAGGTCGAGCCGATCGCTCCGCAGGTCCAGCATATCCGAGCGCAGATCACGGCGATCCGCCAGCACGTCCCGGTGGTCAGCTATCAGGTCGAGCCGGTCGCTCCGCAGGTCCAGCATATCCGAGCGCAGATCACGGCGGTCCGCCTGGATATCCTTGCGGTCGGCCTTGAGGTCCTGCAGGTCGGCGTGCAGAGCCTGGTTCATTGCGCCCGGCGCGGCCGCGTGGGCCGAGGCCACCGCGCCGCCCGCGCGGCCACCACCGCCGAACATCCCGGCGAAGTGACCGAAATCAAACCCGGCGAAATGCGCTGACCCGCCCCGGCCGGACCGCCCGCCACCCGCGGCGGCATGGCCGCCACCAGCGTGCGCGCCATGCGCCCCGCCAACGCCCGCGCCACCGCCACCGCCACCCGCCGCCCCGGCGCCGTGTTCGCCGCCTCCGTCATGCTTGGCGAAGGCCACCTTCCCGGCGGGGTGTAGATCGGCGGTGAACGTCACCGGGAGCGCGGAAATTCCGGCCGCCGCGGCAATGCATACGCCGAACCTGAGAAGGCCGGATGCGTGCTCGTGCTTCATTGCGTCACTCCTGTTGATATCGGACCTGTTGATCGGCAGTTCGTCAATCGCGGCCACATGGCCGCCTAGTCGGGCCGGACGCGAAAAACCGCCGGCGCAACCGCGGGGGACGCTACGAACACTACCCGCTGCCGGACGGCCGGAGCCGCCGTGGCGGCACCATCGGCGCACCATCCGCGCGCGCGGTGCCAGGCGCCCCGATGGGCCCCGTGATCAACCGACGCATCGGCCAACGCCAGCCCGGACAGTGCGATGATCCCGCCGGCGATGGCGGCGCGGATCACGGCCGGCGGTCCCAGATTTCGGCGGCGCCACGTGGCGGCGGCCGATCGATGCCGAGCCCGGTCCAGCCCACGGCGCGGCGACCGGTTCCACCCGGCACCATCCGGCCTTGGTCCTGCGCACCAACCGGCCATGCCGACGCCGGGGCGGCGGTCACCCAGTGCCCCTTGAGGCGGTGCCAGAGATTGCCGGGTGCCGTGGTGCCTGGCTGCGTTTTCATCGCGCTGCGCTCCAGCCTGTTTCCCTCAATCAGTCATTCAATGCGCCACTGCTCCAACCACCGCACCGCCGGCGGCGCCGAGCGCGGTGCCGAGCAGGATGGGCCCACCGACGATCGCGGTGATCGCGGCACCGCCGGCAGCGCCGATGGCGCCACCGCTGAGCACGCGCTGCTCCGAGGAACTCATCCCCGAGCAACCCGCCAGGGAGAGCGCAACGAGGGAAACACAAACCAGTTTATACCATGACATGCTTGCAGACTCCTTCGTGGGCCCGGCTTCGCGTCACACGTCGGCCGGTTCACCCGTTGGACTATTTGATAGATCCGTGGTCCGGAACAATCCATGTCGCTGATTTCTCACAACCTGTGACCGGCTGTGATGGGACTTGTCCCCCCGGCCGGTTCGGCGCCACAGTCGGCCCATGTCCACACCGCGAAATGTCCCGCACACGGCGCTGCCGGCCAGCCTCGCGCTGCTGGCCCTGGTTTTGTTGCCGGGATGCAGCGACATCTCCCGCGTCTTCGCCCCGCCGCCGGTGCCGGTTGCGGTGGTGAAGCACCCTCCCGCGCCCCCGCCTGCCCGCCCGCCCGCACCGGCCCAGTCGCGCCCGGCCCCGGTGCCGCCGGCCGAACCGGTCGTCAGCCAGCCTCTCGGCACATCAGCCCCGCCGGCGGCGGCCGGGCCCGATGTGGTGCTCACCGGCATGTCGCAGCCCGCCCTCGTCCGCCTCCTCGGACAACCCGCGGCGCGCAGCCCAACCGGCCAGGGCGAACGCTGGACCTACCGCTCCGGCCGCTGCCAGGTGGAGGTCTTCATCTTCCCCGACGTCGCCCGCGGCGAACCCGCCGTGCTGGACCAGCGCGTCACCGACGACACGCCCGGCCCGGATGCAGCACAGGCCTGCCTGCGGCGGATGCGTGATGACCATGCCATCTGAGTTCACCACCGCCGCTGGCCTGCCTGCCCGCATCGCGCTGGTGGATGACGATCCGGTGTTCCTCCGCCTGCTCGCCGAAAACCTGCGCGCCGCCGGGCTTGATCCGATCTGCCACACCGATCCCCAGCAGGCGCTCGCCACCCTGCGCACCCCGCCGCTGCCCGACGCCTGCGTGCTCGACTGGAACATGCCGGGCCTCGACGGGCTGGAACTGCTGACCCGCCTTCGCGCCGCCGGCTTCCGCCAGCCCGTGCTGTTCCTGACGTCCCACAGCCAGCCGATGTTCGAGGAAGCGGCCCTCGCGGCCGGCGCGGTGGATTTCGTCGACAAGGCGCGCGGCCCGGCCATCATCCTGCGCCGCCTCGCCTTGGCGCTCCAGCGCGCCACCCCGCCGGCCCCGCCCGCCCCGTCCGACGATCTCCGCCTCGGGGACCTGCTGCTGCGGCGCGGCTCCAAGCGAGCCCTCTGGCGCGGGCAGGATGTGGCGCTCAGCCGCAGCGAATACGACGTGATCGCCCTGCTCGCCGAACGCGCCGGCACCGATATCGCCTACCGCGACATCTATGACGTGGTGCGCAGCGACGGCTTCATCGCCGGCCAGGGCGACGAGGGCTACCGCGCCAACGTGCGCGCCATGGTCAAGCGCATCCGCCGCAAATTCACCGATATCGACACCGATTTCGCCGCCTTGGACAACTATCCCGGCTACGGCTACCGATGGCGCCCCTGACGCCGCCATCGCGCTGGTATCGCTCCATCCGCGTCCAGGGCGCCGCCCTCGCGGTGGTGCTAATCGTGCTGCCGATGCTGATCCTCTCGGTGCTGGGCCAGGCCGATGCCGAACGCCGTGCGCTGGTGCTCAACGCCGTCTCCGAAACCGGCGGCATCGTCGCCGCCGCGCTCGCCCCCGTCCTGCAGGACCTGCGGCCGGCCGATATCGACAGCCTGGCCGGCCGGCTGACCCCGTTCACCGCGCCCGATCGGAGCATCCGCATCCTCTTCCGCCCCGCGGGCGCCGCCAACGGGCGCGGCTTCTACCTTCTGGCCGCGGCCCCGCCCATTCCGCCCGACGAGGCCGACACGGAGCGCCAATTGTTTCTCCGCCTCGGCATTCTCGGCACCTCCGATCAGGTCTGCACCGCCCAGCCGACGCCGGACCAGGCCCCGGCGTTTCTCGCCGGGGGTGCCGAATTGATGACCTCGGTGCTGCCGGTGCAGGGCGTCGCCGGGTGCTGGGTGGTGGTGATCGCCACCGGCGAGCAGCGCGTGCTGGGCGCGGTGCGGCCGGCGCCCTACTGGAGCCGCCCGGAATCCCGCGTCGCCCTCGCCATCTACGGCATAATGGCACTGCTCATCGCCGCGATTTTCGCCAGCGTGTGGACCCACCTGCTGCGCTTCCGCCGCCTGGCGCTGAATGAGGCCGAGGGTTCGCATTTCGCCGGCGCCACCGTGGTGCCGGAACTCGGGCCCCTCGCCGCGGCGTTCGATGACATGGTGGGCCGCCTGCGCCGCAGCGCCACCATGATCCGCCAATCCGCCGAGGACAACGCGCACGCCTTCAAGGGCCCCATCGCCATCATCCGACAGGCACTCGAACCGCTGCGCCGATCGGGCACCGATGAGGACAGCCTCGCCCCCATCGCCACCGCCCTCACCCGCCTTGAGGGCCTAGTGCAGTCCGCCCGCCTGCTCGACAGCGCCACCGCCGAACTGCTCGACCTGCAACCCGCGCGGGTGGACCTTTCCGCCCTCGTCGCGGCGCTTGCCGACAGCATGGCGGCCTCCGCCCAGGCCCGCGGCGTGCGCATCGAGGCCAGCATCGAACCCGGCATCTTCGTGCTGGCGCAGGCCGACGCGGTGGAAACCATTGTCGAGAACCTGCTCGACAACGCCATCTCCTTCTCCCCCCAAGGCGCCGTGGTGGGCCTCCGCCTGCGCCGCGCCGCCGCCGGGGTGGAGTTGCAGGTGACCGACCAGGGCCCCGGGGTGGAGCCCGCCCGGCTCCCCCATATTTTCGAGCGCTACTACTCGCACCGCCCCCACACGCCAGCGGCCGGCGAGGCCCATTTCGGCGTCGGCCTGTGGATCACCCGGCAGAACGTGCTGACCCTCGGCGGCAGTATCGTCCCGCTGCCAGGCGCGCCGCGCGGGCTGTGCATGGTAGTGACCCTGCCGCAGGCTACTCCGGCAGGCTGAACGGCTCCGGATCGGCGAACCGCCGCACCACATTGGCGGTCAACCGGCTGAGCGCCGTGGCGCCATCGTCCACCATCAGGCTGCCCGCGTAGGTCATCGAGCCGACCGAGAACACCGCGCCGCCGGCATGGGTCTCGAAGAACGTCATGTCCGCGCAGGACCAGTCCTCCTGCGGCAGCGGGTGGCGGTGCACCAGCATGTCCTCGTTCACCCAGGCATAGTCGGGATGGATGACGATGCCCTTCGCCACCACCAGCGCATGCGGCGGGGTGCCGTATTTGGGGTTCACGCTGCCCAGTTCGAAGCCCGCCGCGCCGCCGCCCATGTAGCCCGCGGTGCCGAACGACGTGCCCGATGCCACCTCCAGCCCCTCGGTCATGAACGTCACGCGCGGATCGCCGATGCCGTCGATGAACTGGTACGGAAACCCAAGATGCCGCCCCTGGGTGGAGAAGCTGATCCCCACCAGCTTGTGGCTCGATCGCCCGATGCGCCGCCACAACCCGCCATAACCGCCGCCGAACGCGTGATAGCTCTCGCCCGGCATGCTCTCCCACACCCGGATGCCCCCTTCGGCGCGGCGCACCTCCAACGTCTCGGGCTGCCCCTCGGACGGTTCGGCGCGCCAGTAGAACCCGTTGCCGCCGAGATACATCAACCGCCCGCCGAGCCCCAGATGATCCTCAAACGCCTGCATCATCCGCTCGGAATGGTATTCCGGATGCTGCCCGGCGATCACCAGCCGATAGGGCGCAATCGCCGCCAGCCCTTCCTCGTGCAGATCGTGATCGGTGATCACGTCATGCGCCACGCCGATGGTACGCAGCCACAGGTCGATATAGTTGTCCGCCACCCAGCGCGCGGTGCCGGAGCCGCCCTCCACCGGGTCCATCAACGCGAATTGCCGCGGCCGCGTGTCCAGCATCGGGCGTGCCTGCGTCATCAGCGACACGCCGGAGCCGTCGGAGTGGTGGTTGTAGCAGGACAGCCCGAACTGCGGGTTCATGTCCGGCGTCTCACGCAAGGACCCCCAGGCCGCCGCCCGCTCGGCGATTTCGGTGCCACGGCCGGGGCGGACGTAGCAGCCATAGACCTGGTAGCTGAACGTCGGCACCAGCAGCGCCACGTCGGATTGCGGCACGGCGGGGCGCACGATGAAGGGGATGTAGTCCTCGCCGGCCTCGTTGCGGATATGGGCAGCGTAGAACCCGCTCGGCCAGTCCGCCGGCACGCTAAGCGCGAAACTCTCCGCCCAGCCGAGCGGCCCCTGGTCGTCATCGTGGAAGTGGATGGCGCCGTACTGCTCCGGCGCCGCCTTCCAGTCATGCACCGCGCCGGTCCAACTCGCGCCGGTCATCGCGCGGGTGGGCAGGTTGACGAGGGTTGCATGGGCGGCATGGGGTCCGATGTCGGTGGCCACCTGCGTCTGGGTGCCGATGGCGAAATCCCACAGCGCGAGCGGCGCGAGCGACGGGGCCGGCCGCGTCACCGCCGGGCGTTCCAGTTTGCCATTGTAGTGCGCGCTCGCCGGCGCCGGCCCATCGGGCGGCAGAGCGGCGAGGAACACCTCGGCGGCGCCCGCCGGAGGTGCCGCCGCGCGCGCACTGGCCGTCCCGGCATCGCGGAGGGGCGCATGGGGTGTCTGCGTCAGGGTGAGCGCGCCATCATGGCCGAGTTCCGCCGCCACATCGTACCACCGCCGCGCGAATAACTTGCGGCCGGCCTCCACCCGCACCACCGCGCCATTCGGCCCGGTCGCCTCCGCCATCGCCCCGCCACCCGGCCCAATGCCGATGGCGAACGTCCAGGCCCCGATCCGCACCGCCACCAGCCCCTGCCGCCCCTTGCCGGGCGTGGTCGGCCAGATCGTCGCCACCAGCCGCACGCCGCCGCGCAGATCGGCCGGCAGCGCCGCGACGTGCCCGAAACTGCCAAGAAACGCTGTCTGCTCCACGCCCGCGCAGTCACCATCCAGCGGCGAGGCCATCGCCTCCTCGGCATAGCCAGGCCCGGCCGGATTCGGATCGGCGCACAAATGCCGCACGAAGCGCAGCGCAAACCCCCGCCCGCCCGCGCTGGACACCATGAAGCGGATCGCCCCGCCCTGCTTCACGCTCCAGCGATCGGTGTATCCGGTTAGCGCATGCATGGCGGGCCCTCTCGCGGCTGATCCCGCGATGCTAGCCGCGTCACCGCCGCGCACAAGTGCGATGGCGCGCGGGCGTCTTTCGCCGGATACTCGCGGCGAACAGGCGGAGGCGTGGATGGACAGGTTGGGGCTCGGGCTCATCGGCTGCGGCGGCATCGCCCGCTCCGCCCATCTCCCGGCGATGGCGCAACTCGCCGACCGCGTGGTGCTGCGCGCCACCGCCGATGTCGACGCCAGCTCCGCCGAGGCTGCCGCCGCGCCCTGGGGGGCCACCCCCTTCACCGACTATCGCGCGGTCCTGGCGCGCCCGGACATCCAGGCCGTCGTCATCGCCACCCCCGAATATCTCCACGCCGAGCAGGTCGAGGCCGCCGCCGCCGCCGGCAAGCATGTGCTGTGCGAGAAGCCCATCGCCCCCTCGCTGGCCGAGGCCGACCGCATGATCGCCGCCTGCCGTGCCGCCGGGGTGAACCTGCTGATCGGCCACAGCCGCCGCTTCACCCGCCGCTACATGGAGATCAAGGCCGCCCTGGATCGCGGCGATATCGGCCCAGTCCGCCTGCTGCGCGAGAACGAGCGCCGCTCCCGCGCCATCCCGCAGGTCTGGTGGACCCCGGCGCACTGGACCGGCAACCCGCAGATCAGCGGCGGCGCGCCAATGATGAACGCCATCCACGAGACGGACCTGCTGCGCTGGTTCACCGGCCAGGAAGCCGCCGCCGTGCAGGCGGAAATCAACACCACCATCGAAGGCAACGTCGGCGTTATCGACTTCATCAGCCTCACCGTCCGCTTCCGCGACGGCGCCATCGGCTCGGCCGAGGTGCTGAACTGCGCCCCGCCCGGCTACCCCGCGTTCCACCAGCTTGAACTCTACGGCACCAGCGGTGCTATCCGCGCCCGTGACCACGAACTCACCAGCCTGGTCCGCTTCGGCGACAGCGGCGCGGATTATCCCGGCCACTACGACATGCTGCTGCACAACCTGCCCGCCTACGCCCGCGAACTCGCTGAACTCGTCGAGGCGATCCGCGCCGGCCGTCCGGTGCATATGCCGCCCACCGAGGCGCGCGCGGCGCTCGAAATCGCGCTGGCGGCGGTGCGCTCCGCCCATGCCGGCCACGAAATCCTGCTGGGAGACGCGGCATGAACCGCCCCATCGCCGCCGGCCTGATCGGAAATGGCCCGCATGCGCAGGCCCTGCTCGCCCACGCCGCCCCGCTCGGCCGCATCCACCTCGCCGCCATCGCCGCCGCCCCGGGCGAAACCGCGACGGCCGGGCCGGACTGGCGCTCGGTGGTGCAGGACCCGGCAATCCCCGCCATCCTCGCCTTCGGCCCCGCCGGCAGCCGCGCCGAAATCGTCGCCACCGCCTTGGCCGCTGGTAAAGTCGTGGCCTGCCCGCCCGGCACCGACAGCTTCACCGGCCCCGGCATCCTCGTTCCCGCCGGCGAACTCGCCCATTGCGAACCAGGCCGCCGTGGCCTCGCCGCCATCGCCGATCCCGGCTTCGGCGCCATCCGCTCGATCTACCTCGCCATCCGCCAGCCGCGTGGCCCCGGCGACGTGCTGGACGATCTCGCTCCCCAAGCCATCGACTTCATCCTCGCCGCCATCCCCGACGAGATCACCCAGGTCCGCGTCAACGCCGGCCTCCTGTTCGGCCCCACCCGCGATACCGCGGTGATCCTACTGCGCAGCGCCGGCGACGCGGTCATCACCGTCGAACTATCCCGCTGCCTGCCACCGACCCTGCCCGCCCCCGGACTTGGCGAGGTCGATATCGATGTGATGGGGGCAGAAAAGTCCGTCCGCATCACCCCCCTCGCCGGCGCCGTACGGATCAACCGGGACGACGGCACAACCCTCGCCCCGTGGTTCAACGCCCCGGTGCTGAGCATGCTGAGCGCCGTCGAGGCCGCCATCGACCATCCCGCAACCGCCACCGGCAGCCTTGCCCACGCCAATCGGGTGGCGGCGCTCCTGGGCAGGATACGCGCCGCCGCCTGACCGTCAGGCCTTCGTCACGTCGTAGAACAGCGCCACCCAGCTGGCGCGGGCGAAGTGGTAGCCCTTCTTGTCCGCCCGATGCGCGATGGTCTGCACCTGGTTATGGACGGACAGCCACAGCGCGCTGTCCATGATGATTTTCTGCGCCTCGGCATACGCCTCGTCCCGCTTGGCCGGATCGGTCACCGCGCGGCCGAGTTCGAACAACGCATCGAGCTTGGCGTCCTTCAGTTGCATCCAGTTGTACTTGTAGCGGCCGGGGCTCGGGATGTTCACGCTGGCGAACAGGTTCTCCAGGCACATCGGGTCGGCCTGAATCCAGCGAACCGGCAGCATGTCGAACGTGTTGTCGAACACCAGCGCCTGGTTGCGCGCGAAGGTGATGGTCTCAACCTTGAGGTCGAATCCCACCCGCTTGGCCACCGCCTGGATTTCCACCGCCGTATCGGGTTCGAGCGGCGGCGGCGCGCCGTAGAAGCCGGTAAGCTTCTGGCCGTCCTTCACCCGCACGCCATCGGGCCCCATTTTCCAGCCGGCTTCCTCAAGCAGCGCCATCGCCGCCTTGGGATCGTATTTGTACATGCTCTCGCAGCCCGCCCAGTATCCCGGCGTGCCGGCCGAAAGCGCCCCGTAGGTCGGCTCGATCAGCCCGAAGAACAGGTTCTCGCACAACGCCTTGCGGTCGATCGCCATGTGCAGCGCGCGGCGCACCCGGATATCGGCGAAAATCCCCCGGCTGCCGTTGAGTTCCAGCCCGAACGGAATTCCCGCCGCGTTGCCCACCATGGTGCCGTAGCCCTTGGTGTCGCGGAAGCGCTTCATGTCCAGGATCGGCGTCACGTCCGAAATATCGATCTCGCCCGCTTCCAGCGCCGCCACCCGCGTCGAGGCATCGGGGATGAAGCGGTTGACGATCCGCTGCACCGACGACGGTCCCTTGTTGGTGTTGTAGCCCGGCGCCCAGTTGTACTTGTCGAACCGCTCCAGCGTAACCTGCCGGCCCTGCTCCCAGGAGACGAACTTGAACGGCCCGGCCCCCACCGGCGCGCGGGCGAAATCCTGGTTGCCCATCCGCTTCACCGCGGTGGGCGAAACCGGCGCCAGCGTGCCCTCCGCCAGGCTCGCCACGGCCGCGCCGAACGGCTGGGTATAGTCCACCCGCACGGTATAGGGATCGATCACCTTGCAGCCGGCATAGGGCCCAAGCTGCGTCACCGCGCCCTCGCTCGCAGTCTTGGGGTCGGCGATGGTGTCGAAGGTGAACTTCACCGCCTCGGCATCGAACGGCGTGCCGTCATGGAAGCCGACATCGTTGCGCAGCTTCAGCGTCACGCTCTTGCCGTCCGGCGCCGCCTCCCATGCCGTGGCCAGCCCGGGGAACAGCTTGTTGGTGCCGTCGGAGGCCACCAGAGTGTCGAACATCTGCCCGATCACCTGGTATTCGTGGCGCGAGCTGGTCACCCGCGGATCGTAGGTACGCGGCGTCGCGTCGTCCTCGCCCCAGGTGACGGTGAGCGGCGCCTGCGCGCTCGCACCGCGGTTCAGCATGGGGGCAGCCATCATCCCGCCCACAACGGCACGGCGGGAAACCGAGGACTTGCGGCCTGACATATCCGTCTCCATGAACTTTGGTGGGGCCGCACTTTGCGGCCCGCCCGGCGTGCGCGCAATCGCGATTTTGCGCCTTGTAAGCCCCCCCGGCTCTCGTATGGTTCCCCTCCAAGCCGCACCAAAGGACCTTCATGCACGCGCCCACCGGGCTTCGCGCCGGCTGTACCCATCCATGAGCGCCCGGGCCATCCTGGGCCGCCTCATCGGCGTGATCCCAACGCTGCTCATCACCTGGACCTTCGTCTTCGGCGCCATGCGCCTGGTCCCCGGCGATCCGGTGCTGCTGATGCTGCAAGGCACCCCGATCAGCGATGCCGCGATGGACGCAGCCCGCGCCAAGCTCGGCACTGATCGGCCCATCGTGGTGCAATACGTGAGCTTCCTCGCCAACGCCGCCCGCGGCGATTTCGGCGACAGCTTCCGTAGCCGCCAGCCCGTCACCAGCCTGATCGCCGCCGAATTCCCCTTTACCCTGCAACTCGCGGTCGGCGGCTTCATCATCGGCCTGCTGCTCGGCGCCACCCTCGGCGTCATCGCCGGCGTGTGGCCCAACGGATGGGTGGACGCCGTGTGCATGACGCTGGCGCTGGCCGGCCTGTCATTGCCGAGTTTCTGGATCGGCATGATCCTGATCCAGGTCTTCGCCACCCAACTCGGCTGGGTGCCGGTGCTCGGCACCGGATTCGATGCGCTGATATTGCCCAGCATCTCCCTCGGGCTGTTCCTCGCCGGCGGCCTGGCGCGCCTCACCCGCAACAGCATCATCGAGGTGATGGGGCAGGACTACATTCGCACCGCCCGCGCCAAGGGCCTCACCATGCTGCGGGTGGTGGCCAAGCACGCCATGCGCAATGCCGTCATCCCGCCGCTCACTTTGCTGGGTATCCAGTTCGCCTTGCTGATCGGCGGCGCGGTGGTCACCGAGACCGTCTTCGCCCGTCCCGGCATCGGCCGCCTGCTGGTGCTGGCCGTGCTGGAGAAGGATTTCCCGGTGGTGCAGGGCGTGGTGGTACTCACCACCGCGGCCTACGTGCTGATCAACGTCGCCATCGACATCGCCTACGGCATCATCGACCCAAGGGTGCAGAGTTGAGCGACACCCTGCCGCGCCGCCCCTGGCTCATTTCCCGCCTGCTCGGCGCCCCCGGCGCGGTTGCCGGCACCATCGTCATCGCGGCCATCCTCGGCCTCGCGGTATTCGCCCCCTATCTCGCGCCGTATGACTGGAACGCCACCAGCCAGTGCCGCCGCCTTGCGCCGATCACCGGGGAGCACTGGTTCGGCTGTGACCTGTTCGGCCGCGACATCTTCAGCCGGGTGATCTACGGCGCCCGCTTCTCGCTCGCCATGGGCCTCTCCACCGTCGCCATCAGCCTGGTGTTCGGCGCCCTGCTCGGCATCGTGATCGCCTATGGCGGCGGGCGGATCGACCGCATCGGCGCGCGGGTGATCGATTCGATGCTGTGCTTCCCGCCGATCATCCTGGCCATCCTCATCGTCGCCGTGCTCGGTGTCGGCCTGCTCAACGCGGCGTTGGCGGTGGGCATCTCCGGCATCCCGCGCTTCGCCCGCATCACCCGTGCCGCCACCCTCTCCCTCGCCGCGCGGGATTTCGTCGAGGCCGCCCGCGCGGTGGGCTCCAGCCATGGCCGCATCGTGCTGCGCCACCTGCTGCCGAACCTGGCGCCCATCCTCATCGTCATCGCCACGCTCGATCTCGGCGGCGCCGTGCTGTTCACCGCCACCCTCTCCTTCCTCGGCCTTGGCGCCCAGCCGCCCACCCCGGAATGGGGCGCCATGCTCAACGCCGGGCGCGAATACGTTCGCTATGCCCCCTGGACGATGATCTTCCCCGGCCTCGCCCTGTTTCTCACCGTGATGGCCGTCAACCTCGTGGGAGACCGCCTGAGCCTCATCCTCGACCCGCGCCAGCGCGACCGCACCTGAGCCGGCTGGCCAGGGGGGCCATGGACGGCCGCGCCGGAATCAGCGAGGAGAAAGGCTGGATCGAACACGGGAGCCACCGGCATCATGAGGCAACACGGGCCTGGGGTGCTGGGCGGGGCGCTCGGATACCTGGTGGCGAGCGCGTTCTGGGGGTGGAACATCCCCCTCACCTCCGGGCTGCTGCGCGCGCTCGATCCGTTCTGGATCGCGCCCTGCCGCTACGTGATCGCGGTGGTGGTACTCGGCGCCTGGGTGGTCGCCACCGGCGGCTGGCGCCAGCTTGCCACGCCCACTCCGCAATGGCGGGTGGCGCTGCTCGGCCTCTGCGTGGGTGCGTTCCTGGTGCTGTTCAACTTCGGCCTGCTCACCTCCCACGCCATCACCGTGGCCGCGGTGATCGCCGGCTCGCCGGTCTACGTCGCCGGCATCGCGCGCCTGATGATCGGCTCGCGGTTGGAGCGCGGCTTCCTGCCGGCCTGCGCGCTGGCCATCCTGGGCGCCGGCATCGCCATCTATGGCCGCGCCCGTGCCAACGGCGGGCTTGATCTGCGGGGCGGCGAAATCTTCACCCTGCTCTCCATCGTCTGCTGGACGGTCTATTCCATCCTGGCCCAGCGCTGGTTTCCGCCCGCCGTGAGCCAGTTGCGCCGCACCTACCTCACCACGCTATGGGCGATCCCCTGGCTGGTGCTGTTCTGGGTGATCGCGGTGGCGACCGGCCTGGCCGGCCCGCCCAACCTCACCCCCGGTCCCGCCATCTGGCGCGATTTGGCGATCACCGCGGTATTCTGCACCGGCGTTGCGACGGTGGCCTGGAACACCGGCGTCGGCCGCCTCGGCATCGCGGCCGGGGCGATGTGGCAGAACATGGTGCCGGTGTTCGCGGTGCTGATCTCGCTGCTGTTCTACGATGTGGTGCCGCTGCCCGAGCAGTTGCTGGGCGGCGGCGTGGTGCTGCTCGGCGTGATCTACATGCAGTGGCAGCGCATGCGCCGTCTGGCTTGATCGAGAGTTGGCGTGACCGAGAAATTGACGGTAGCGCCACGCTGGGGCATCCCTTCGCCCCCACCCAGGCAAAGAACCACGCCATGCCCGACCCCAGCGACCCCCCGGTCAAACTCGCCGTCCTCGGCGCCGGGCTGATCGGCAAGCGCCACATCGAGCACATCATCGGCGAACCCCGCGCCAGCCTCGCCGCCATCGTGGACCCGACGGACGCGGCGCGGGACCTGGCGGCCCGGAAGGGCACCGCCTGGTTCCCCAGCTTCGCCGCCATGATCCGCGACCAGCGGCCGGATGGCGTCATCATCGCCACCCCCAATCAGCTTCACGTCGAGAACGGCCTGGAGGCCATCCGCGCCGGCATCCCCGCCTTGGTGGAAAAGCCCCTCGCCGACAACGTCGCCGCCGCGACCGTGCTGGTAGAGGCCGCCGAACAGGCAGGCGTGGCCCTGATGACCGGGCATCACCGCCGCCACAACCCCATGGTGCGGGCGGCCAAGCACGCCATCGACGCCGGCCGCCTCGGCCGGCTGGTCGCGGTGCAGGGCACCTGCTGGTTCCACAAGCCGGACGACTATTTCGATATCCCGTGGCGGCGGCAAAAGGGCGCCGGCCCGGTTTTCGTCAACCTGATCCATGACGTGGACCTGCTGCGCCATTGGTGCGGCGAGGTGGTCGCGGTGTTCGCCCAGGAGAGCAACGCGCTGCGCGGCAACGAGGTGGAGGAAACCGCCGTCATCCTGCTCACGTTCGCCAACGGCGTGCTCGGCACCGTCAACGTGTCCGACAAGATCGCCGCACCCTGGAGCTGGGAACTCACCACCGGCGAAAACCCGGCCTACGCCCACACCGCCGAGGCCTGCTACCAGATCGGCGGCACCGAGGCCTCCCTCTCCATCCCGCAGCTTGACCTGTGGCGCCACGAAGGCGCTCCCCACTGGTGGCACCCCATCGCCGCCGAACGCCTGGCCTATGCCGCCGAGGACCCGCTGGTGCTGCAAATCCGCAACCTGTGCGACGTCATCCGCGGCCGCGCCGCCCCGGTGGTCTCGGGCCACGAGGGGCTCGAAACCCTGCGTGTCATCGAGGCGGTCAAGCACTCCGCCGCAACGGGTACCTTGGTTCGGCTCTGAGAACTAGGACGGCTCCCGCAAGGCCCGCCGCAACCGATCGAGCAACGCCGCCCGGGTAACATCCCCGTCGGCGTGCTCCAGCGCCTCCTCGATCTGCAACATCAGCGCCGCGCGTTCGTTGTGCCAGTCCGGCGCCCACAAATGCTCGGCCCGGCCGCGCCGCAGCACGCCGCCCGGCGCCGGTGTCGCCACCGCTGACGGACGCAGCGTGAACGCTTCGTCCAGCCGCGGCCGGATCACCGCCGCATCGGGCAGCACCCCGCGCCCCACCACGCGCACTGCCAGGCCCTCGATCGCCTCCGGTTCGCCATGCACCAGGAACACGCTGCCCCGTACCGGCCCCCGCGCCGCCACCCAGCGCCCCAGCGCCGGCCCGTCGGCATGGGCCGAATACCCGTTGATCTCGGCGATCCGCGCGCCCACCACGATGGTATCGCCCTGGATGCGCACCCGCGCCGCGCCATCCCGCAGCAGCCGCCCCAGCGTGCCCGAGGCCTGGAACCCGACCAGCGCCACCGTGGTGCGATCATCCCATAGCCGCGCCTTGAGGTGATGGCGAATGCGCCCCGCATCGCACATGCCGCTGCCGGCCAGCACGATCTGGAACCCCGCCTCCTGCGCCAGCCCCCTGCTTTCATTGGCATCATGCACGAAGCGCACCCGCGGCGAGGTCAGCGCCGCGCGCACCGCCTCCCCCTCGTCCAGTGACCCGGCATGGCTCATGAACACCGCCGTCGCCTTGGTCGCCAGCGGCGAGTCGAGGTTGATCACGGTGCCCGGCACCCGGTTCTCATTCATCAACCGCACCAGATCGACCATCACCTCCTGCGCCCGCTCCACCGCGAACACCGGGATCAGCAGTGAGCCGCCCTTGGACGCCGCGCCGCGTACGAGTTCCGCCAACGCCTCGCGCCGCTGATCCGGCGTGATGTCCTCCCGCCGTTCATCGCCATAGGTCGACTCGACGATGAGGTGATCCACCCCGCCCTCCGGCCCACGCGGCAACGGCTCCAGCCCGCTACCGTCCGGCCCGATATCGCCCGACACCAGCACCCGCATGGTCTCGCCGTGATGCGTCAGTTCAAGCTCTACGGATGACGAACCCAGCATGTGCCCGGCGTTCCAGAACCGCGCCCGCACCCCTTTGCCCGGCGTGATCCAGTGTCCGTAGCGCGCCGTCTCAAACGCGCCCAGCGTGCGCTCGGCATCCTCCACGGTGTAGATCGGCTCCACCTTCCCCCGCCCGCGCCGCAAATTGCGCCGGTTGAGGGATTCCACCTCCATCTCCTGGATATGCCCGGCATCGGGCAACATGCAGGAACACAAATCCGCCGTAGCCTCGGTGGCGTGGATTTTCCCGCGAAACCCCAGCTTCACCAGGCGCGGCAGCAGGCCGCTATGATCGATATGGGCGTGGGTGAGCAGCACGAAGTCGATGCCGCGCGGATCGAACGGAAACGGCTCGTAGTTCAACGCCTTCAACGTCTTGGGGCCCTGGAACAACCCGCAATCCACCAGGAACCGCACGCCGAGCACATCGAACAACAGGCAGGAGCCGGTGACCGTGCGGGCCGCGCCGCACACGCTCATGGTGATCGCCATCGCACACCCCACACTCCGGGCCGTTTCACCGGCGCCGGTTGCGTGACACCCTACGCCCCGAATCTGCCGCCGACCACACCGAGGGAGCCCGATGAAACGCCCCGCCGCCCCACCCGAAGCCCGCCACCCCGGAGCCTGGCCCAGCTATCGCCTCGCGCTGCTCGACCAGGACCTGCTGCGCAGCCCGGAAATGCGCGGCGTCCGCCTGCAATTGGAAAGCACCAAGGCCGACCTCGCATTGCAGAAGGCCGGCATCCGCTCCACCCTCGTGGTGTTCGGCAGCGCCCGCGTGCGCGAACACGGCCCCGGCGACCACGCCCGCTGGTATGACGAAGCCCGCACCTTCGGCCGCATCGCCTCGGAACGCGGCGGCGCACTCAATCCGATCGACGGCGTCCGCGACAATGTGATCGCCACCGGCGGCGGCTCGGGCATCATGGAGGCCGCCTGCCGCGGCGCGGCCGATGCCGGGGCGCCGGCCATCGGCTTCAATATCCGCCTGCCGCACCGGCAGGCACCCAACGCCTACACCACGCCGGAACTCACCTTCCAGTTCCACTACTTCGCCATCCGCAAGCTGCATTTGGCGATGCGCGCCCGCGCCCTGGTCGTGTTCCCCGGCGGCTTCGGCACGCTGGACGAGCTATTCGAGATCCTCACCCTGCGCCAGACCCGCCGCATGGGCCGGGTGCCGATCATCCTGGTGGACGAAACCTACTGGCGCACCCTCGTCAACTGGGACTTCCTGGTCACCGCCGGCATGCTCCAGCCGCGCGACCTCAAGCTGATCACCTTCGCCCGGGATGCCGAACACGCCTGGACCCTGCTGTCCCACGCCAAGGACGTGGTCACGGTGCAGGCGATGCTGGGCTAGCCGCCATCCGGCGCCGGCTGCTGCTCCTCGGCGGGGGCATCGCCGCCACCGCTATCCGCCGGCGCCGCATCTCCGCCGCCGCCCGGATCACCACCGCTGTCACCGCCACCGGAGTCACCTCCGGTATCCCCGCCACCGGCGTCGCCAGGATCATCCTGGCCGCCACCATCCGGGGCATCCCCGCCCTGGTCGTCCCGCGTGCCGTCATCCCCGCCGCTGTCGGCGCCATCCGCCATGGTGGCCCCGCCATCGTCGACCGCCTTCTCCACCTCGCGCGCAGTGTCCACCACGGTCTGAATGGTATCGTCGATCGCATCGTCCACCCGATCCCGCACGTCCTCCACGATGTCCTGCACCCGATCCACTGTGTCCCGCGCCATATCGGACACCATATCAGCCATCTTGCCGCCGACATCGGCCATTCCGCGCGCCACATCCCCCACCGTGTCAGCCACGTCCGAGGCCACGTCCCGCGCGGTGTCCGCCACGTCGGAAGCCACCTCGCTCGCCGTGTTGGCGGCATCCTCGCTGAGCTGCTGCACGTTGGTGACCGCCTCGGCGCCCGCCTCCTCTACCTCGCGCCGCGCCTCGGTGGCGACATCGCGCGCCACGTCGATGGCGGTGTCGACCACCTCGTCGCGCGCGTCCAACGCGTTGTCGATCACGTCCCGCACCCCATCGCCCACCGCGCCGCCGATGTCGCGCACGGCGTCCACTGCGTCGCTGGCGGTGTTCACGCCGTCCTGAAGGATTGCCCGCCCATCATCGATGGCGGCATCCCGCACATCGGCGATCCCGCGGTTCACCTCGCTGGCCACATCCGCCTGCGCATCGGCCACGGCGTCCGCCACGTCCTGCAGGCTGCCGTCGCCGTTCTTTGCCGCCTCGACCGCCCGCGCGATCCGTCCGGCGCCATCGGAGAGGCTGTCGGTCACCCGGCCACCGGCGTTCACCGCCTCATGGGCGACATCGGCGACGGCGCCGCGCATGTCATCGGCGGTTTGCGCCGCGTCCTGCATCACGCGGTCACTGCCGCTGTCCCACGCATCCCGCACGTCGGATGCCGCATCGCTGGCGGTATTCACCACATCCTCGGCGCCGGTCTGCGCCGCATCCCGCACCCGGTCCGCCCCGCGCGCCGCGGTATCGACCACACCGCCGCCATCGGTCGACTGATCCGGCGATGTCTGCGCCGGCGAGGTCTCGGGCACCTGCCGATCACCCTCCGAGGTCGTCGGCCCCTGCGAACCAGGCGACGGCTCCCCGCCCCCGCGCAGCCCGGGCCCGGTGCCCGGCGAAGTGGCACCGGGGTCCGACAAGCCCGGCTCGGACGAACTGGAACGGTTCGGCGCCGTCGTCGGCGTCGTGCCCGGCGCGGTGGTGGTGGGTGCCTGCGGCGACGGCTCGGTCGACGGCGCGGGATTGTCGTTGGGCGCGGTGGTGGGAACATTCGGCGCCGGCGTGGCGGGGCCGGTTGTGGTGGGCGAAGTGGTGGTGGGGCTGGAAGTTCCCGGCTCGGACTGCTGCGTCCGGTTGTCGCGCGGCCCGCTGGCCGGTGTGTTGGTAGCGGGCGTGTTGGTGGCGGGCTGATCCTCGCCACCTGCGATCCCCGCCCCGGTCCCGCGCGAGGTCGTCGCGGGCGGGGCCGAGGTGGTGGACTGGTTGGACTGTCCGCCCTGCGTCGTCTGCCCGCCGCCATAGTTCGGCAGGTTCTTCACGCCCAGCTTCTTGTACCAGTCCAGTTTCTTGCCCGAATCAACACCGGAAAAAGACATTTCCACCCATCCCCAAACCTGAAGCCGAATATCCCTGTGCCGCGTATCCCGCCCGGTCCCTGCGCATTGACCGCGATTTTACCCGGTAATCCGTTACTTTTGCCGCCCCCGTGACGTAATATCCAGCCGGACCAGCACATCTCAACAATAATTGTACTTCGGCATGAAACGCTGGCGCCGCGCAAGCCTTCGCCCGGCAAACGCTTGGCGCCGGCCGCGGCCGCTGTTAGCGTTCCGCGATGACAGCCGCCCTCCCCCGGACCGCCCGCGCGATGCTGATGGCCGTGGCACTCGCCGCCGCCTTTGTCCCGGCGCGCGCCGACGAGGCGCGCCCGATCGAGACCGGCTCCACCCACGCCTTCATCCGCCACGTCACCCGCCTCGCCTTCTACGCCGACGCCGCCCCCCGCTGCGGCCTGCGCAGCACGCGCTGGGCGGATGACCTGCTGATCGCCATCCGCGCCATCATCGAACGCACCCGTGACGGCCACCCCGCCCATCGCCCGGCCGACCGCGACGTATCGATCGCCATCCTCGATCTGGTTTCGGCGCATGACGCCGCCGCCACCGCCATCCGGGTCAATCCCAACGTGATGTGCAGCCACGCCAGCATGTCTGACGGCATCCGTGACGCCGACGGCCTGGTCCGCCGCCACCGCGACGGCCGCCTCTAGGCGCTCATCGAGGCGCCGGTCGTGCTCGGGCTCTTTGATGGGCCGCGCAATTCGCGCCTTCCCGCGTCAGGCGATCACGCTCCGGCCGGCTATTTCAGCGCCCGATCCAGCGCCGCAACCTCGGCCACCATCGGCGCCGCCGGCAGCGTGATGACGAAGCGGCTGCCGTCCCCGTCCTGCGCGGCCACGATGGTACCGCCCATGTCCATCACGATGCGCCGGCTGATCGACAGCCCAAGCCCGGTGCCGCGGCCCACCGGCTTGGTGGTGAAGAATGGCTCGAAGATCCGCGGCAGCACGTCGCCCGGGATACCGCCGGCCGCGTCCGCCACGCTCACCAGCACCTGCCCCGCCTGCAAGGCTACCGTTACATGGATGGTCCAAGGCGCGGCGGGTGGTGGCGCGGCAAGCTCATAGGCGTCGATTGCATTGGCGATCAGGTTCATCACCACCTGGCTGAACGGCCCCTCGTGCCCCATCACCCGCACCGCGTCCGCCGGAAACTGCCGTTTCACCACCACCTCGGCGGCGTGCAGGCGCGGGTCGAGGATTCCGATCCCGTCATCGATCGCCAGCACCGGGTCGAACGGGGCGGCGACATCGGTGTTGCGCCGGCTGAACGCCCGCACCCGGCGGATCACCGAGGCGGCACGGTCGCATAGCGCGGTGATCTTGCTGGTGTGCTGCGCGACAAGGCCGTGCACCGGCGAATCCTCCGGTACCATGAGCGCCAGCGCGTCCGATTGCAGCGCGATCGCGGTCAGCGGCTGGTGCAGTTCATGGGCGATGCCGGAGGCCATCTCGCCGAGGAACGACAGCTTGGCCGCCTCGTTCAACTGCCGGCGCAGCGCCTCCTCCTCGCTCATATCGGTGATATAGCCGACGATCAGGCCGCCCTTCTCCGTCCGCCGCACCAAGCTGAACTTGTCGCGCACATGCGTCCGGCGCCCCTCGGGGGTGACGAACGCGTACTCGCACACCCCATTGCCCTCGGCGAGGCAGTGCCGGAACGCCGCCTGCCGCACCTCGAAGGCGCCGGCCTCGGTAATCCTGGGGAAAGCACCCACCCGCTTGAGCATATCGAGCGGATAGCCGGTCAGTTCCACCAGCCCGTGCGAAATATAATAGACCAGCGCACGCAACTCGCCGCCGGGGATCTCCTCGAGCTCCATCTCGTACAGCACGCCCGGGCTGTTGTCGGCCAGGCTTTCGATCCGCCGGGTCGCCTCGCCGAGCGCCGCCTCGGAGGCTTTGCGCGCGGTGATGTCATGCATGCAGGTGATGTAGGACCGCGCGGACGGATGGACGGCCCCGGCCGCCGGGTCGGGCTGGATGTTTTCCGATGAGGTCTCAACCCAGACCGTCCCGCCATCCGGACGCAGGATGCGCGTCTCGACATTCTCCACCTTCGTGCCGGACCGCAGCAGCGCCATGCGCTTGCGGATCACCGGCACCTCGTCGGGGTGGTAGCGAAACAGCGCCGGGTCCTGGATGAGCATTGCCGCGGGAACGCCGAGCATGGTCTCGGCGGAGGGCGAGACGAAGCTGAAGCGCCGTACTCCCGGGCCGTCCTCCTCCCACAGGATCACCACGTCCTGCAGGTTGTCCGTCACCTGGCGCACCCGCGCCATGCCGGCCTCGGTGGCCAACCTGATCCGGCGCTCGCCCTCGGCGCGGCCGTAGGCCACCAGGGCCACCATCACCAGCACGCCGGCGATCAGCGCGATGCCGCCGATCCCCAGGGCATAGGTATCGAACCGGCTCACCGCCTCCGCCGCCTCGGCATCGATGCTGGCCTCGTCGCGCCCGACCAACGCCACCAGGCCGAAGCGATCGGCGCGGTGCACCGCCACCCGGTAGTGCCCGCCCGCCACACCGATCCGCGCCGCCGCGGTGCCGCCATGCAGCGCCTCGGTGAGCAATTCCGGCGGGATACGCAACGCGATCGAGGGGTCCGAGGTTCCCAGCACCAGCCCATCACCGCGCAGCAGGGCGCCGAACCGTCCCGGCACGCTGCTGCTCGGCAGGATCAGCCGCGCAAGCTGGTGCGGGTCGAGCGACAGCGACACGATGCCGATCAACTTGTCGTTCGCGTCGAATACGCCCTTGGCGATACGGAATGCGTAGGTCGTCACCACCCGGCCAACCCGCGCCGCGCCCACCGCCTCGCGCACCCCGCCCGAGATGATGGCGCGGACATGCTCCTCGCGCGACAAATCAACGGTACCGTTCACCAGCGGCTCCGTCGACCAACGCACCAGGCCCGTGGCGTCCATCCCGGTGACGTAGGCCACTTCGCTGCGGTCAAGATCGAGGTTGGCCTTGAGTTCGCGCAGGGCCGTGGCGCCGCCGCCATCGTTGCGCAAAGGAACCCGCGCGGCGGACACCACGCCGGCCAGGCTGTGCAGCGCCTCGTAGCGCAGCAGGCGCCGTTCGAGCAGTTCGGCGCTGCGCTCGGCATCAGTCGCCAGTTCGGCCGCCGCCTTGGCGCGGGCGGCGTAGGCTACGCCGGCGCGGTTATGCAGCGTGATCGCCACCCCGGCCACCGCCAGGCACAGCAACACCAGCAGCACGGCGCCAAACTCCGCCCGCATGCGCACGGCAGCCGCCAGCACCCGGCCGAGTCTCGGACCCGCGGTGGCTACGGGCACGTGGGCGCTCGCTGATGGGTCAACACGCAACTGTCTTTGGCCAAAAAATCGGCCGCGCGATGCACCGAATATCGGGCAGCAGGACCGGCGAATTATCTGAGAGTCTATCCGAAATCAAACAATGTCCTGACAAAGCCTTCTGAGCATCATCCTGACCGACGCCCAACGCAGGAAGGCCAGCGCCGAGCGGTTGAGGCACTCCCAATCCTTGGCTAGCCTGCGGCATCTGTTGAGCCA
>CAIMWH010000103.1 GCA_903845065.1 uncultured Rhodospirillales bacterium
ACCCTGATCGTGATCCCCAACCAGAACCTCTTCCGCCTCGCCAATGAGCGGACGGGCTGGAAGGAAGCCTTCAAGATGGCTGACCATGTGCTCTACATGGGCGTGCGCGGCGTGACCGACCTGATGGTTGTGCCCGGCATGATCAACCTCGATTTCGCCGATATCCGCACCGTGATGGCCGAAATGGGCAAGGCGATGATGGGCACCGGCGAGCAGGACGGCGAGGGCCGCGCGCTCCGTGCCGCCGAGGCGGCCATCAACAACCCGCTGCTCGAAAACGCCTCGATGGCCGGCGCCCGTGGGCTGCTGATCAACATCACCGGCGGCGAGGACATGACGCTGTTCGAGGTCAACGAAGCCATGGACCGCATCCGCGGCGAAGTGGACGACGAGGCCAACATCATCTTCGGCACCGCCATCGACGAGTCGCTCGCCGGGCGTATCCGGGTGTCCGTGGTGGCCACCGGCATCGATACCGTGGCGCCGCGGCTGGAACAGAAGCCCACCCTCCAGGTGGTCAATGGCGGGCATGTCGAGCAGCACGAGCCGGAAGCGGTCAGCCAGCAGCCGGCGCCGCCGGTGGGCAACACCCGCCCGGTGACCACCGGCTTCGGCGGCACCGTCTCGCCGCTGCGCCCGCAGATGCCGCCGCCGCTGCCCACCCGCGGCACCCAGCCGGCGCCGCAGCAGCAGACCACCGGCCTGCGTGAACCCTCGCAGCCCATCCAAGCGGCCGATGTGGCCCGTCCGCGTGAGTATCCCACCATCTCGGACGACATGCCGGCCAAGCCGCGCACCATCGCGCCGCATTTGCAGCAGCCGGTCGGCGCCACCAAGCCGGCGCGCGGCCAGAGCATGCTGTTCAATGCGCCCGAGGCCGCCACGCCCCCCGCCCCGGTGGCACCGCCGCAGCGCCGCAGCCTGTTCAACCTGGTCACCGGCAAGATCCGCGGCAACCTGCCGCAGGCCCAACCGCAACGCCCGGTCGCGCAGGTCTACGAACCCGAGGTGCATGCCGAGCATCACGGCGAACCCACGCAGTCCGCCGGGGATGAACGTATCAACATCCCCACGTTCCTGCGCCGCACCCGGCCCGAGGGAGAGTAACAATCAGCCTCTGTTGCGGCGCAGCGATTGCAGCAATTTCAAGGCAATAAGCTGTAACAGCCCGCAATAATCATTGACTGGCGCCGGTCCCGAACCCCGCATAGGGTGCATCGGGTCCGGCGCTTTCATGTTCGGACCCGGCGATCCGCGACATCTGGCGGGTCCCGACTATCCAGAGCCGCCTCCCCTGGGGCGACAAAAAAGGCGAGAGACGCACGAATGGATGGATTGCCGCACATGATGGATCTGGTCAGCGCCACACGGGCGCAACAGACCCTGCGGTCCGCCATCGACTGCACCGGCGTTGGCGTGCATTCCGGCCTGCGCAGCCGCCTCACCCTGCATCCCGCCCCCGCCGGCACCGGCATCATCTTCCGCCGCTCCGACCTCGGCATCGATATCCCCGCCCGGTTCGACCATGTGGTTGACACCCGCCTGTGCACCGTCCTCGGCGTGCCCGGCCGGCGCGAGGCGGTGGTTGGCACCGTCGAACACGTCATGGCCGCGCTGTTCGGCATGGGCATCAGCAACGCCATCGTCGAAGTCGACGGCCCCGAGGTTCCCATCCTGGACGGTTCGGCCGCCAGCTTCGTGTTCCTCATCGAATGTGCCGGCATCCAGCGGCAGGCCGCCCCCGAGCGCGCCATCGCAATCCGCCGCACCGTGCGCGTCACCCAGGGGGACGCCTTCGTCGAACTGCGCCCCTGCGTGACCGGTGCCGATCTTACCATCGCCATGTCCATCGCCTTCACGGACGCCGCGATCGGCAGCCAGTCCCTCGCGCTGCGCATCACCGGAGAGAACTTCCGCCGCGAACTCGCCGCCGCCCGCACCTTCGGCCGCGCCGCCGATGTCGCCGCCCTGCAAGCCAACGGCCTCGCCCGCGGCGGCACGCTGGAAAACGCCATCGTCGTGGATGGCCACACCATTCTCAACCCGGGCGGCCTGCGCATGCCCGACGAATTCGTGCGCCACAAAATCCTCGACGCAGTGGGCGATCTCGCCCTCGGCGGCGCCCCGCTGCTCGGCCGCCTCGTCGCCCACAAATCCGGCCACGCGCTGAACAACCGCTTGCTGCGCACCCTGTTCGCCGATGATGCCAACTGGGCCTGGGTGAGCGGCACAACCCCCGCCGCCCAATCCTCCGCCCTGCCCCTCACCGAAGGCAGCGCCGGCCTCCCCTCACTCGGCAGCTGGCAAGAACGCCACCTCCCCGTCGCCGCCGCGCCGGTATAGCCCCGGCGCGACTCGGGGCGGAGAGGAAGCAAGGCGCGGGCTTTGCCCCTCGACCCCACCAAGGGCCGGGCCCTTGGAACCCATGACTTTAAGAAATCTTCTCTAATGAGGCAGGGGGCTACATGGTGATGATACCCACCGAGTAGCCCCCTGCCTCATTAGAGAAGCTCTTCCTAGAGTGATCGAGGTCCAGGGGCTCGGCCCGTCGCGCGAAGACGCGCAACGGACCTGGCAGGGGTCGAGGGGGCAGCGCCCCTCGCCTTGCTTCCTCCCCGCTTCGCGTTGTGCCAGGGCGTGTTATAAGGGGGTTTGAGTTTCCACCGGTGGTTGACCCGATGACGAATGACCATGCTTTGGCTCGCCGTGTTGCAGCGGCCTTTATCCTTGTGCTCGCGCTTGGGGGCTGTTCCACGCTGTCCAAGTTGAACCCGTTCAGCGGGTCCGGCGAGGACGAGGAGGTTTACGATCCCACCGCCCAGACCGCCGAGCAGATTTACGCCCACGGGCTGGATTTGAAGCAGCGCGGCAGCATTCTCGCGGCGACCAAGCAGTTCGAACTGGTCGACCAGACCTACCCGTATTCCACCTGGGCGGTGAACGCCCAGATGATGCTCGGGTTCATCGCCTATGAGCAACACCGCTATACCGATGCGATCGGCACGCTGGACCGTTTCATCCAGTTGCACCCGTCCCACCGCGACGTCGCGTATGCTTATTACCTGCGGGCATTGAGCTTCTACGAGCAGATTGCCGACATCAAGCGCGACCAGAAGGGCACGCAGGAGGCGATCGGGGCGTTGACGGAAGTGGTGAACCGTTTCCCGGACAGCTCGTATGGCCGCGATGCCAAGCTGAAGATCGACCTCGCGCGTGACCATCTCGCCGGCAAGGAGATGGAGGTTGGCCGCTACTACATGAACCAGCACCTCTACACCGCCGCGATCAACCGCTTCCAGAAGGTGGTGGACGACTACCAGACCACCAATCATGTAGCGGAGGCGCTGCACCGGCTGACCGAGATCTACCTCACCCTGGGGATGACCGCGGAGGCCAAGCGCACCGCCGCCGTGCTGGGCTACAACTACCCGGGCAGCGAGTGGTACTCGGACAGCTACAAGAACCTGGCCGACATTGGCGAGGTTGCCCCGGCCGCCCCCGGTGCCGCTCCCGCCGAGCAGCCTGGCGTGCTGAAGCGGCTGTGGCAGTCGGTGTTCTGACGCAGCCGCCCCGCGCATGATGCCGCCCCGCCAGCAGGACATACCGCGATGCTGACGGCGCTTGCCATTCGCGATGTGGTGCTGATCGAGCGCCTCGATCTGGTGTTCGGCCCCGGCCTTACGGTGCTCACCGGCGAGACCGGCGCCGGCAAGTCGATCCTGCTCGACAGTCTCGGGCTGGCGCTGGGCGCGCGGTCCGAGCAGGGGCTGGTGCGCACTGGCGCCGAGCAGGCCAGCGTGGCCGCGCAGTTTGCCCCGCCGCCCGGGCATCCGGCGTTCGAGGTGCTGGCCGAGCAGGGCATCGCGCCCGAGGACGGCATTGTGCTGCGCCGGATTGTCGGGCGCGATGGCCGGTCCCGCGCGTTCATCAACGACTCGCCGGTGGGGGCCGCGCTGCTGCGCCGGGTGGGGTCCATGCTGGTGGAGGTGCAGGGGCAGCACGATCAGATGGGCCTGGCTGACCCTGCCACCCATTGCGCGTTGCTCGACGCCTATGCCGTGCCGCCGGGCCTGCGGATCGCGGTGGCTGCCGATCACGCGGCTTGGCGCGCCGCCACGGTGGCGCTGACCCAGGCGCGGGAGGCCATCGCCAAGGCGGCGCGGGACGAGGAGTGGCTGCGGCACGCCGTCGAGGAGCTTCGGGCGTTGGCCGCCGAACCCGGCGAGGAGGAGCGCCTCGCCACGGAGCGCCAGCGCCTGCAGCAGGGCGAGAAGCGCGCCGAGGCGATCGCCAACGCGGTGTCCGAACTTACCCCGCGCGATCGCCGCTCGGGCGGGCCGGCGGCGGCGTTGCGGGCCGCCGGGCGGGCGTTGCAACGGCTGGTGCCGTCCAACGATCCCACAGCGGTGAACCCTGCCGCGGCCGCCATCGCGGCACTGGAACGCGCCGAGGAAGGGCTGGCCGAGGCCGAGACCCTGCTCAGCCGCCTCGCCGACGAGGCCGAGGCCGATCCGCGCCTGCTCGAAGGGGTGGAGGAGCGGCTGTTCGCGTTGCGCGCCGCCGCCCGCAAGCATGCCATCCCGGTCGCCGAACTGCCGGCCTTGCGCGCCACTTTGCAGGACCGGTTGGCGGCGTTGGAAACCGGCACTGCGCGGGTGGAGGAACTCGAACATGCCGCCGCCCAGGCCCGCCAGCGCTTCGCCGCCGCCTGCGCCAAGCTCTCCGAGCAGCGCCAGCGCGCCGCCGATCGGCTGGATCGTGCCATCGCCAAGGAACTGCCGCCGCTGCGGTTGGAGCGCGCCAAGTTCACCGCCGCCGTCGCGCCGCTGGCCGAGGCGGCCTGGACCGCCCAGGGCGCGGACGAGGTGCGTTTCCTCATCGCCACCAACCCCGGCCAGGCGCCCGGCGCGCTGGCGAAAATCGCCTCGGGCGGCGAATTGTCGCGCCTCATGCTGGCCCTGAAAGTGGTGCTGGCGGGCGGTTCCACGGTGCCCACTTTGGTGTTCGACGAGGTGGACAGCGGCATCGGGGGCGCCACGGCGGCCGCGGTGGGCGAGCGCTTGGCCCGCGTCGCGGATGGCGTGCAGGTGCTGCTCGTCACCCACAGCCCGCAGGTGGCAGCTCGCGGCGCCGCGCATTTGCGGGTGGCGAAATACATCACCAAGGGGCGCGCCGAGACCCGCGTGGAACCGCTCGAAGGCGACGAGCGGCAGGAGGAGATCGCGCGCATGCTGGCCGGCGAAACCGTCACCGATGCCGCCCGGGCGGCGGCCGGCAGCCTGCTGGGGGCGGCGTGACGCCGATCGCCGGCATGGACGAAGCCGCCTCGCGCGCCGAACTCGCGGCGCTGGCCGCCGAACTCGCCCACCACGACCATCTTTACCACACCCTCGACGCCCCAGAGATCACCGACGCCGCGTATGACGCGCTGCGCCGCCGCTACAACGACCTTGGCGCCGCCTTCCCCGCCTTGGTGGCGCCCGAGAGCCAGGCGGTCGGTGCCGCGCCGGCATCGGGGTTCGCCAAGATCCGCCATGGCGTGCCGATGCTGTCGCTCGACAACGCCTTCGCGCCGGAGGATTTCACCGAGTTCTGTGCCCGCATCCGCCGCTTCCTTGGCCTGACCGACGCCCCGCTCGCCATCGTGGCGGAGCCCAAGATCGATGGGCTGTCGATTTCGCTGACCTACGAAGGCGGCGTGTTCGTGCGCGGCGCCACCCGCGGGGACGGCACCGAGGGTGAGGACGTGACGGCCAATCTGCGTACCCTCAAATCCCTCCCGCTCAGCCTCCCCGGCAACGCCCCCGCCAAGATCGAGATCCGCGGCGAGGTGTTCATGAGCAAGGCGGATTTCCTGGCGATGAACGCCGCCCAGGAGGCCGCCGGCGACAAGACCTTCGCCAACCCGCGCAACGCGGCGGCCGGTAGCCTGCGGCAGCTTGACGCCGGCATCACCGCCACCCGCCCGCTGTCGCTGTTCGCCTACGCCATGGGCGAGGCCAGCGCCCCGGTGGCCGACACCCATTGGGCCTATCTCGACCAACTCCGCGCCTGGGGCTTCACCGTCAACCCACTTTCCCGCCTGCTGGCCTCCGAGGCCGAGGCGGCCGCGTTTCAGGCCGAGATCGGCCTCGCCCGCGCCGGCCTCGCCTATGATATCGACGGCGTGGTCTACAAACTTGACGACCTCGCCCTCCAGCGCCGCCTCGGTTTCGTCGGCCGGGCGCCGCGCTGGGCGATCGCGTGGAAATTCCCCGCCGAGCAGGCCACCACCGTGCTCGAAGGTATCGATATCCAGTTGGGCCGCACCGGGGCGCTCACCCCGGTTGCCCGGCTGACCCCAGTGAATGTCGGCGGGGTGCTGGTGCGCAACGCCACGCTGCATAACGCCGATGAAATCGCCCGCAAGGACATCCGCATCGGCGATACCGTGACCATCCAGCGCGCCGGGGACGTTATTCCCCAGGTGGTCGGCGTCATCGCCGCGCGCCGGCCGGAGGGGGCGGTGCCGTACGCCTTCCCCACCGTATGTCCGGTGTGCGGCAGCGCGGCCGTGCGGGCGCCGGGCGAGGTGGTGATGCGGTGCAGCGGCGGGCTGTCCTGCCCGGCGCAGGTGGAGGAGCGGTTGATCCATTTCGTCTCGCGCGGCGCCTTCGATATCGAGGGGCTCGGCGAGAAAACCATTCGCGAATTCCACGCCGAAAAGCTGATCGAGAGCCCGGCCGACATTTTCGCCAGGTTGCCGCCCCTGCGGGACGTCATCGCCGCGCGCGAGGGCTGGGGCGCGCTTTCGGCCGACAACCTGATGGCCGCCATCGCCCAGCGCCGCACCATTCCGCTGGCCCGCTTCATCTTCGCCCTCGGCATCCGCCGCATCGGCGAGGCCAACGCCAAGCTGCTGGCACGGCACTATGGCAGCTACGAAAACTGGCGCCGCCAGATGGAAGCCGCCGCCATGGTGGGCTCCGAGGCGCGCTCGGACCTCGGCTCCATTCTCGGCATCGGGCCGGCGATTGCGGAGGAATTGGCGGAGTTCTTCGCCGAGCCGCGCAACCTCGCCACGCTGGACGCGCTGGCCGGCGAACTGACGATCCAGGACACGGAATCGGCTTCGGGCGGTGAACTTACCGGCAAAATTGTCGTGTTCACCGGCACGCTCGAAACCCTCACCCGCCCGGAGGCCAAGGCGATGGCCGAGAAACTCGGCGCCCGCGTCACCGACAGCGTGTCCAAGAAGACCGATCTCGTGGTGGTGGGCACCGATGCCGGCTCAAAGGCCCGCAAAGCCGCCGAACTCGGCGTGCGCACCATGACGGAGGCCGAATGGCGCGCGCTGGTGAACGCCGCGGAATCGTCCTGATTGCGATACCGGCTTGAAATGCGCAGCTTGGCGCGATCACCACTTGCCCCCACGCCCAAAATGCGCTGAAACAATCATAACCCTTGCGTGATTTCGAGATTCGATCAGACGCCCATCGCTGCAACCAAGATATACCCGCAAATGGCCGCAACGCTCATCGAACCGGACGACGAACACTCTGATACGTTGCGCGTATTGGTGATCGAGGATGTGGCCACCATCGCGGCATCCATCCAGCTTGCCCTGCAGCAGGCCGCCATCACCACCGAGTTGGCCTTCACCGGCGCCGAGGCCATCGCGCTGCATGCGAGCTTCGCGCCCGATATCGTGCTGGTCGACCTCGGGCTGCCCGATATGGACGGAATCGACCTCGTCGCGCGCTTTGCCGCCCAGGGCGGCTGCGGCATCATCATCATCACCGCCTCCGGCGAGGAGGCGGACCGGGTGCGCGGCCTCGAAACCGGTGCCGATGACTATATCGTCAAGCCGTTGGCATTGCGCGAGTTGATCGCCCGCGTGCGTGCCTTGCACCGCCGCATCCGCAGTGCCGCCACCACCCCTGGCGCTGCCGCGGGCGGCATCATGGTGGACCATGCGCGCCGGCTGGTGCGCGGCGAGGATGGCCGCAGCACCGCGCTCACCGAGGCCGAATATCTCGCCTTGCACACCCTTATCGAGGCTGCCGGAACCAGCGTGTCACGCGAATGGCTCAGCAAGGTGGCGCTGCGGCGCACGCTGCACCATGAGGATCGCAGCGTGGACCAGCTCATCCTCAAGCTGCGCCGCAAGCTCGCCGAGCATGGTGCGTCCACCCGCTCCATCCTCTCGGTGCGCGGCCAGGGCTACGTCGTCGCCGACCCCGCGATGTTCAAGGCACTGCCCGAGGGCTAGTCCGCGATCCACTTCAGGTATCGCGCCACCGACTGCGCCAGCCGCGGCTTGGCGTCATGGTCGATCACGCGGTCCCACCAGGCGCCGTAGATGCGGGTGAATGCGAACGGCTCCACGGCGGCGGCGATGGCGCGCACGGTGCGGGCGGGCAGCGGGATCAGGTTGGGGTAGCTGCGCATGAAGCTGACGTAACGCCGGTCCGGCACCACCTGGATGATATCCCCGCTCAACAGGGCGCCGCCGTCGCGCTCCCAGTGCAGCATGGTCCCGCCATCGAAGTGGCCGGGCGCGTTGATCAGGGTGATGCCGGGAGCCAGTGCGTGGGTGGCGCCGGACCAGTAGCGGATCGCCGGATCGGGCCGCATCACGTGCTCCCGGTCGCCCTCGTGCAGCCATATCTCGGCGCCGAAGGCGTGCGCCCAGTCCACCATCGCGCTGTAATAGTGCGGGTGCGAGATGGCGATGGCGCGGATGCCGCCCATCGCCTTCACCAGTTCGATCGTGGCGTCATCGAGCACGCTTATGCAGTCCCACAGGATATTGCCGCCGGGCGCGCGGATCAGCAGGGCGCGCTGGGCGATGGCGAAGCCGGGGGTGGTGCCGATGCCGAACAAGTCCGGCTCGTGGCGGCGCCAGGCGTTCATGTGGGTGCGATGCAGGGCGGCCGGCGTGGTCCAGCGCTGGCCGCCGGTGGCGACGTACTGGCGCTCGTCGACGCAGATCGGACAGGCGGCGGGGGGCGTGGCGCTCGGCGGGAACTGGGTGCCGCAGGTGGCGCAGAGGAAGGTCTGCATCGCGCTACTCGGCGGCCACGGCCAGCGCCGCCGGCTGGCATGTCAGCCGCGCGCCGGCCAGCCGGTCATGCCGCTTCCAGGCCGAGAGGTACGATGGCCGTAGTGGCGCCCGTCCGCCGATGCGGGCGAGCCAGCCGGCCTCGGCCGCCGCCGCCTCACGCCAGCATTGCGCCACCGCCGCCTGCCGCGCCGGCCCGGGCGCGCCGATCAGCGGCATCATCCGTTCGGCGAAGCTGCGCTCCAGCGCGTCCCGCTCCGGGGCGATCTCGGCCATCGCGGCGGCATAATCCACCAGGATCGCCCGATGCAGCGTCTCGTGGCGCCACCACAGCGTCTCGTCATCGAAGGCATCGCCCGGGATGGGCCCCTGGTCCGGCAGCCCGTCGGCCACGAACACCGGCTTGAAGATCGAGGTGCAGGGCGCCGAAGTCCCAGTCACCCAGTGCAGCGCGCCCGTGGCCCGCAGGTCACTCACCATGGAGCCGACCGACTGGCCACGCCTGGTGCCGTCCGCCGCGTGCATGCAGATGGTGCCGCCCACCACATCCTGCGGATGCCAGCTTGGCGCCGCGGTGGCACCGTGGTCCCGCAGGTAGGACATCATCTGGTGCGGCCCGATGGTGCCGGCATCGGCGGTCAAACGCCGCATCGCCTGGGCGCAGCGGGCTTGGGCCACGGGCAGGCCGGGGTTGAGGTGGCTGGTGACCGCGGCGGCGAAGTCGAACTTGTTGGCGTTCCACCAGCCCTCGGCGCGGGTGAAGCTCTCCAGATCGGCCGAGGCGCGATCGGGCACCGAGATGGTGTAGGTGTTCGAGATCGCCCGCACATCGCCCGCCCGCTGCACCGCCCAGCGCCGGCCGATGGTCTCCAGCACGAAAATCTCGTCCTTGTCCGCCACGATGAAGGAGTTGTCGTAGAACCGCGCCGCCATGTGGCCGCAACTGCCGCCCTGGCCGTGCTCCTCCAGCAGGGAGGTGATCACATCGACCGCCTCGGCCGCCGTCGCGCCGCGTTCGAGGCCGAGGCGCAGCAGATCCATCCCGATCAGCGCGCGCTGGCGCTGCGGCAAAGCGCGGGGGTGCACCGCCTCGTTGCCGATCACCACGCCGTGCTCGTTGGCGCCCATCTCGGCGCCCCAGATCCAGAACGGCCGGCTGAGCAGCACGGCATGGGTGCGGGCAACCTGCGGGATGGCGATGTAGGTGGTGCGCACCACGGCGCCGCGCCCGTAGCGCTGGGCGGGCAGGATTTGCAGGAACTGGGCCTCGTTGCGCTCTCGATCGCTGTTCTTCGCAAACAGGGTGCCGCCGGTGACGGTCGCCGCGGCGCGTGCCGCCATGGTGTCGCACATAGCCGGATCCTCCCCCTGCC
This sequence comes from uncultured Rhodospirillales bacterium, assembly GCA_903845065.1. Lineage (GTDB taxonomy): Bacteria > Pseudomonadota > Alphaproteobacteria > Acetobacterales > Acetobacteraceae > CAIYPH01. Next base: position 10,417 of record CAIMWH010000103.1, read on the forward strand.
GTTGCCCCGATTGGGCCCCGCTTCGTCGATCAGCGCAAGCCTATGCTTCGGCCTCCAGCAGCGCATTCACCTCGGCACCCACCAGCACCGCGTAGCACGACAGCCAGAACCACAGCATCACCGTGGCGATGGCACCGAGCGGGCCGTATGTCACGTCGAAATGCGCGATCCGTGCGGCGTAGACCGAGAACAGCCCGGTCGCCGCGATCCACAGCAGCGCTGCCGCCGCCACGCCGGGCAGGATGACACGCCGCCGCCGCGGCCGATGCGATGGCCCGAATCGATAGAGCAGCCCCAGCGTCACCAGCACGAAGGCCAGCAGCACGCCGAGCGAGCCGGTATGCAGGCGTGCCACATGCTCCGCCGCGAGCCCCAACAGCGCCGCGATGGCGGGCAGGGCCACCAGCAGCCCCAGCGTCAGGATCGCCGCCAGGATCACCATCGCGGTGAACCCCACCGAAAACAGCCGAAATTCGATGAACGGGCGCGGCTTCTTCACTTCATATGCCACATCGATCGCCACCAGGATCGCCTGCGTGCCGACCGAGGCGCTCCACAGCGCCATCAACGCGCCGATCGCCACCGCTGAACCGAGTTCCAGCCGAGGCCGCGCCGTCAGCCCCACGATCAGGCGGTGCAACAGGCTGAACGCATCCTCGGGCAGCAGCGGGCCGAGCAGTTCGAACTGCGGCTCGAGCTGGTGGGGATCGAACGCCAGGCCGAACACCGAGATCAGCATGCTCGCCGCCGGCACCAGCGCGAGCGTGGCATAGAACGCGCAGCCCGCCGCGACCTGCCCGGTGCGATGTGCGCCGATCCGCCGCGCCAGCCGCCGCGCGCGCCGCCGCCAACCGCCCATCCACCCTGTCATGCCCGGCCTGTTTCCATCATGCGGGGAGAACAGAGCAGATTTTCGCCCATGTTCAAAAAACCGCTTGCGCCCCGGGGGGGAGGGTCCTATTCCGGCCTCCACGCAGCAACGCACGTGCCTCTGCCCCCCGGGGTTACGCAACGACGTCAAGCGTTCTGGCAATCGTCTGGTCGCTGGTTCGTTCGACCGTTTCGCAATCACCGCGCGTCGCCTCGATGAGGCCGCGGTTTATAGGGAGGCCACGTGCGATGACACCCAAGATCGCCCGTTACCTGGCTGACAACCAACCGGCCACGCCGTGTCTGATTCTTGACGTGGACCGGATGGAAGACAACTTCCGCGCCATCCGCCGCGCTTTGCCGCTCGCCCGCGTGTATTACGCGGTGAAGGCCAATCCCGCCCGCCCGATCCTGGAACGCCTGGTGAAGCTCGAATCGAGCTTCGATGCCGCAAGCTTCGAGGAAATCGCCGCCTGCATGGAAGCCGGCGCCGCGCCCGCCGCCATCAGCTATGGCAACACGGTGAAGAAGGTCTCGGCGATTCGCGCCGCGCACGCCGCGGGCGTGACGATGTTTGCCTTCGATTCGGCCGAGGAACTCGAAAAGCTCGCCGAGCATGCCCCCGGCGCCCGAGTCTATTGCCGCATTCTGGTCGGCAACGAGGGCGCGGACTGGCCGCTGTCCCGCAAGTTCGGCACCACGGTGGAACTGGCGCGGGATCTGATGACCCGCGCCGCCGGCATGGGGCTCGATCCCTATGGCCTGTCGTTCCACGTCGGCAGCCAGCAGACCGCGACCGCCACCTATGAAGCGGCCATCGGCAAGGTCGGCATGCTGTTCACCGACCTGAAGGACGCCGGCGTCAATGTCCGCATGGTGAACCTCGGCGGCGGCTTCCCCATCCGCTACCGCGACGAGGTGCCCGGCATCGATGCATTCGGGGACGCCATCATGCACGCGATGACCGAGTGCTTCGGCAACGCGCTGCCGGAAATGGTGATCGAGCCCGGCCGCTCCGTGGTGGGCAGCGCCGGCCTGGTGTGCGCCGAAGTGGTACTGGTGAGCCGCCGTGACCCGGCCGACCCGGTGCGCTGGGTCTATCTCGATATCGGCCGCTTCGGTGGCCTGGCCGAGACCGAGGGCGAGGCGATCAAGTACCAGTTCACCACCGAACACGATGGCGGCGAAACCGGCCCTGTCGCGCTGGCCGGCCCCACCTGCGACGGTGCCGACATCCTTTACGAACGCAGCAACTACCGCCTGCCCCTCGCGCTGCGCTCCGGCGACCAGGTGCAGATCCGCGCCGCCGGCGCCTACGTGACCACCTATGCCAGCCAGAGCTTCAACGGCTTTGCGCCACTGGCCGAGCACTACATCTAAGCCACGCCGCGCTATGGTGGCCGGGTATTGGCCCTTGGAGACATCATGACCGCACCCGAACTCCCCCCCGGCATGGGCCGCGCCCGGTCGGCCGGCGCCCTCGCCGGCATCAAGGTGGTGGACCTTACCCGCGTGCTCGGCGGCCCCTACTGCACCATGATCCTCTCCGATCATGGCGCCGAGGTGATCAAGATCGAGCCGCCGCAGGGCGACGAAGTGCGTGACTGGGGCCCTCCGTTCCTCGGCGATGACGCCAGCTACTTCATCGGCGTCAACCGCAACAAGCGCTCCATTGGGCTCGATCTCGGCAAGCCCGAGGGCAAGGCGGTGCTGCTGCGCATGCTGGAGGGCGCGGACGTTCTGGTGGAGAACTTCAAGCCGGGCTCGATGGAGAAATGGGGCCTGGGCTACGAGAAGGACCTCGCGCCCAAGTTCCCCGGCCTGATCCATTGCCGGGTTTCCGGCTTCGGCGCCGATGGCCCGCTCGGCGGGTTGCCCGGATACGATGCCATCCTCCAGGCGATGACCGGCCTGATGTCCATCAACGGGGACCCGACCACCGGGCCGATGCGCATGGGCACCCCCATCGTGGATATCGGCACCGGGCTCTATTCGGTGATCGGCATCCTGATGGCGCTGCATGAGCGCTCGACGTCGGGCCTCGGCCAGTACGTCGACATGACGCTGCATGACTGCGGCATGGCGCTGCTGCACCCGCAGGCCGCCAACTTCTTCCTCAACGGCAAGCGCCCGATGCCGATGGGTAATCCGCACCCGAACCTGGCGCCCTACGAGAAGTACCAGACCAAGACGTGCGAAATCTTCATCGCCTCGGGCAACAACGGCCAGTGGGTGAAGCTCGCGGAGGCCCTCGGCAAGCCCGAACTCGGCCGTGATCCGCGCTTCGTCAACAACGCCGACCGCCTGGCCAATCGCGCCGCGATGATCGCCGAACTCGGGGCCCTGCTCGCCGAGACCGACGGCCACGAACTCTGCATGCGGCTGCTGCGTGGCGGCCTGCCCGCTGGGCCGGTGCTGGCGATCGACGAGTCGATGGTGGCCGGCCACACCGCGGCGCGCGAAATGGTCACCGAACTCGATGGCTACCGTGGCCTCGGCACGCCGATCAAGCTGTCGCGCACCCCGGGCGGCACGCGTCGCAAGCCGCCGCGCTATGGCGAACACGGGGAGGAAGTGCTGCGCGAGCACGGCTTCTCCGCCGATGACATCGCCAAGCTGAAATCGGGCGGCGTGCTCTACACGTCCCGGAAAAAGCTCGGCTAGACCCCGGCCAGGATGG
>CAIMWH010000104.1 GCA_903845065.1 uncultured Rhodospirillales bacterium
GCTATCGCGGCATTCGGCTCCACTGGACGGTGCCGACCTGCTCACCGGTCTGTCTCGAACTCTGGAAGGAGCGACGCATGGTTGACCCCAACCCGATCGAACTGGCCGCCATGGGCCAGGCCGGCGTGCGCGCCGGCAACTACATCGATGCCCTCGGGCGCACCGACATGGCGGCCTGGTCAGAGGCGGAATGGACAGCATTCATCGAGGTGATCTGCGGCGGTTACGTCGACGCCTTGATCGACCAGCAACTGGCCGCCAACGACGCGGTGCGCAAGGTGACGGGGGTGCCGTTCTGATGGTGCCCACCGCAATGGCCGTGCACGGCGCCCGCCTGATCGACAGCGGCTATCCCGTCCTCCCGATCATGCCCGGCACCAAGGTCCCGGGCCGGTTCACCCAGGGGGAGTGGCGACCCTACGCCGACTGGGCGCGTCACTGCGATCGGACCACGACCGAGACCGAGGTCGAGGTCTGGCAGACCTGGCCTGACTGCGGGGTCGGGATCGCCTGCGGTGCCGTCGTCGGGATCGACATCGACCTGCTGGACGCTGAACTGGCCATCAACGTGGCGGACTTGGCGCAGGAGATGCTCGGGCCGACCCCCTGTATCCGCATCGGCCAGTCGCCGAAGCGACTGCTCGTCTATCGCAGCGAACTGCCATTCGCCGGCCGCAAGCGCCATCCGCTCGAGGTGCTCGCACGGGGCCAGCAATTTGTCGCCCATGCCATCCACCCCGGCACTGGGCAGCCCTATGCCTGGCCCGAGGACAATCTCGTCGACGTGCCCCTCGACCGCCTGCCGGTCATCACTGAGGCGCAGGCCTTGGAGTGGCTTGATCGCGCCCACGAGATGATCCCCGCAGATCTGAAGCCGAAATCGCTGATCGGCGACATGGCGCCGGGCGCGGTGTGGCAGGGGCCCTCCGACCCGCGCGGCACCTATGATGCGATCGCCGCGGCCCTCGCCTTCATCCCCAACGAAGACCTCGACGGCACCTCCTGGATCACCATCGGCAACGCCATCAAAGCGGCGCTCGGCGAGGAGGGGAAGGAGCTCTGGTGCGCCTGGTCTCGCCAATCAAGCAAGTCGGGCGCCTCCGGCAAGCCCAACACGCCGGAGCGCCGCTGGTCGCGGCTGCGGCCGCACAGCATCGGCGCCGGCAGCATCTACGATCTGGCAATCAACCGCGGCTGGATGCCGCACCCCGAAATCACGCTGAATGCCGCGGCGGCAGAACAGGCCACGCAGCCACACCCCGCCTCCGGCTTGCTGGCCAAGCTCGCGGCGCTGCAAAGCGCAACATCGCCAGCCCCGACGCCGTATCGCGTGCCGCCTGCCCTGCTCGAGGTGGACGGAGCGCTGCGGCAGTTCATCGACTACGCCACCAGTACCGCCGTGAGCCCGCAGCCGTTCCTGGCCCTTGGCGCGGCGCTGTGCCTGATCGGCGCCGTCGCCGGGCGCCGTTATCGCACACCCACCGACCTGCGCAGCAATCTCTACGCCATCGGGATCGCCGACAGCGGTGGCGGCAAGGATCACGCCCGCCGCTGCGTGAAGCGCCTGCTCTTCGCAGCTGGACTTGATCGTTACTTGGGTGGTGAAGATTTGGCCTCCTCGACAGGCCTGCTTTCCGCCCTCCAGATCCACCCTTCGCGCCTGTTCCAGCTCGACGAATTCGGCCAGTTCCTGAAGCTGGTGCTGAACCCGCGTTCGCCGTTCCACAAGACGGCGATCTGGACCGAGTTCACCAAGCTGTTCACCTCGGCCGCCGAGCCTTACATCGGCTCCGAGTATGCGGATCAGAAGGAACGTCCGCGCAAAACCATCCAGCAACCCTGCGCCTGCGTGTGGGGCGTCACCGTGCCGGCGCCGTTCTGGGCGGCGCTGGAGGGCGGCGCACTCGCAGACGGGTCGCTCGCCCGCTTCCTGGTGTTCCTGACCGACGATGACTACCCAGAGCGCACCGATAACCCCCTCATGATCGACCCACCCGCGGAACTCGTAGCCAGTCTCCAAGCGATTGCAGCCGGCGTGCCAGGCCATGATCATGGCGGCAACATCGCCGATACCATGGACGCCACGGCGCCCATCAAACCCTACACAGTGCCTTTGGCGCCGGCAGCCGATGCAGCGATGGCGGCGGTTCGACGAGAAGCCACAGAGCTGCTGCGCAGCAACCGAGGCACCTACGCCACGGCCATGTTCGGCCGATACGCCGAGAACACCGCGAAGCTCGCCATGCTGGCCGCGATCAGCCGCAATCCGGCTGCACCTGTCACCCACGCCAAGGACGTGACCTGGGCCGCCGGGCTGGTGGAGCACTGCATCGGCACCTTGCTCTGCGAGGCCGACCGGCGCGTCGCTGACAACGAGGTGGAGGCCCGGCACAAGAAAATGCTGGAGGTCATCCGGTCGGGGAAACGCTTGTCGCGCTCCGACCTTGTCCGCAAGACCCAGTTCCTGTCGCGCCGCGAGCGCGAGGATATCCTGGCCTCCCTCACCGAGAGCGGCCTCGTCACGGCGCAGATCGAGGCTGGGGAGACCAAGAGCACGACCTACTACGTCGCCACGGCCACGCCGGAACGCGCCGCCAGCCGGAGCGTGAATTCATGACGCAAGCACGACGATTGAACTATCAAATCCGCCGAAAGCCAGGACTGAAGCCAGCTTGCGCGAATAATTCAATAATTCAAATTTTTCGCGCGCACGCGAACATAGACACCTGCTGGGGTACCATGGGAGTAGATAGTAATATTATTAGAATTATTGAATTATTCTCTCTACTCCCAGGAGGTCCTGGGTTTCCAGGGGGGCAATTGTTCAATTCGTTCTACAGTCGGCTTGAAGTCAGCCGGGTGGCAGGCTCATGACCCTGCCAGGCGCACCCCGCCCACCCCGCAGCAGCCTCGACCGCGGCACCTGCAGCGCCACCACCAGCCCCGAGATGGAGGCCCTGCGCCGACGCGTCTGGCGCGACCAGGGCGTGGTCTCCCTTGCCCTCGATGACATCACCGACCCCTGGCTTCGCCAGGCCGTCACCAACGAAGCCGTGCGCCGCTGGGGCCCACGCAATGGAGGATCGAACCATGGCCGCTAAGCGCAACCGCAA
>CAIMWH010000105.1 GCA_903845065.1 uncultured Rhodospirillales bacterium
GCCGCGAACAGTTCGAAATTCGGACTCATCGCCGGCTTCTGGATATCGTCGAACCCACGCCGCAGACGGTGGACGCGCTGATGAAGCTCGACCTCGCCGCCGGCGTGGACGTCGAGATCAAGATCTAGTTCTTTGTTTTTGGCCTAAGGACCCACGCTAGGGTCCCTCTGGGGAAAGTTAATGCGCACAGGTTTGCTTGCAAAGAAGCTGGGCATGTCCCGGCTGTTCAAAGAGGACGGCACACACGTGCCCGTCACCGTACTCCATCTGGACCAGGTTCAGGTGGTTGCCGCTCGTACCCAGGAGACTGACGGCTACACCGCCGTGCAGCTCGGCTGGGGCAAGGCGAAGGTGAAGAACGTCAGCCAGCCCAACAAGGGCCACTACGCCAAGGCGAAAGTGGAACCCAAGATGAAGCTGGTCGAGTTCCGCGTCTCCCCCGAAGCGATGCTCGAGCCCGGCGCCACGCTGTCGGCCGCGCATTTCGTCATCGGCCAAAAGGTTGACGTGTGCGGCACCAGCAAGGGCAAGGGCTTCGCCGGCGCCATGAAGCGCTGGAACTTCGCCGGCCTCGAGGCCTCGCACGGCGTGTCCGTGTCCCATCGTTCGCACGGCTCTACCGGTAACCGTCAGGATCCCGGCAAGACCTTCAAGAACAAGAAGATGGCGGGTCATCTCGGCCAGGACCGCATCACCACGCTTAACCTGGTGATTGCCGGCATTGACGCCGACAAGGGCCTCATCATGGTCAAGGGCTCGGTCCCGGGCTCCAAGGGCGGCTACGTGCTGGTGCGCGATTCGGTCAAGGCCGAGCGTCCGGCCGATGCACCGTTCCCCGCGGCGTTGGCGGGCTGAGGGCAGGAATATGCAGATCGAAGTCAAAACCCTCGACAATGGCAGCGCCGGCACCGCCGAGCTGTCGGATGCGATTTTCGCTACCAAGCCGCGCGCCGATATCATGGCCCGCGTCGTTCATTGGCAGCAGTCCAAGCGCCGCGCCGGCACCCACAAGACCAAGGGTATGGGCGAAGTGCAGGGCACCACGAAGAAGCCCTACAAGCAGAAGGGCACCGGTAACGCTCGCCAGGGCTCGCTCCGTGCGCCGCAGTATCGCACCGGTGGCGTCGTCCACGGCCCGGTTGTGCGCAGCCACGGCTATGACCTGCCGAAGAAGGTGCGTCGCCTTGGCCTGATTTCTGCCCTGTCGCAGAAGGCCGCTGACGGCAAGCTGGTCGTGCTCGATGCCGCTTCCGGCGCCGCCCGCACCAAGGAGTTGGTGGCGAAGCTGAAGGTGCTCGGCTGGACCTCGGCGCTGATCGTCGATAACGCGGTGGATGAGGGCTTCCTCAAGGCGAGCCGCAACATCCACGGTATCGACATCCTGCCCACCGTGGGCGCCAACGTATACGACATCCTGCGCCACGACGTTCTCGCCATCACCACGGCGGGCGTTGCCGGCCTGACGGAGCGGCTGTCATGAGCGAGACCGTAGCCCGCAACGCCGGGACCAAGAAGAAGGTTGCGCCGGTGCTGTCGCGCGAAGCGATGTACACCATCATCCGCAGCCCGGTGATCACCGAGAAGACCACGCTGCTGGCCGAATTCGGCCAAACCACTTTCCGCGTTGCCATCGACGCGACCAAGCCGCAGATCAAGGCGGCCGTCGAGACGTTGTTTGGCGTGAAGGTGCTGGCGGTGAACACCGTGCTCACCAAGGGCAAGACCAAGCGGTTCAAGGGCCGCCCCGGTCGTCGCTCGGATGTCAAGAAGGCGTATGTGCGGCTTGCCGAAGGTCAGTCCATCGACCTGACGACCGGCCTCTCGTGAGCCAGGAATAGAACGATGGCATTGAAGAACTTTAATCCTGTCACGGCGAGCCTTCGCGGCACGGTCCTGATCGACCGCAGCGAACTGTGGAAGGGCAAGCCCGTCAAGGGTCTCACCGTTGGCAAGCACTCCACCGGCGGGCGTAACAACCACGGCCACATCACCAGCCGGTTCCGGGGCGGCGGACACAAGCAGTCCTACCGCATCGTCGACTTCCGTCGCCGTAAGCTGGACGTGCCTGGCGTGGTCGAGCGTCTGGAATATGACCCCAACCGCACCGCCTTCCTCGCCCTGATCCGCTACCAGGACGGCGAACTGGCCTATATCCTCGCGCCGCAGCGCATGAAGGCCGGCGATCCGGTCATCGCCGCCGCCCGCGCCGATATCAAGCCGGGCAACGCGATGCCGCTGGCCGCAATCCCGGTCGGCACGATCGTGCACAACGTCGAGCTGAAGCCCGGCGCTGGTGGCAAGGTGGCCCGTTCGGCCGGGCAGTATGCCCAGCTGGTCGGCAAGGACGCCGGCTACGCGCAGATCAAGCTGATGTCGGGCGAGCTTCGCCTGGTCCGTGGTGACTGCATGGCCACCATCGGCGCGGTGTCGAACCCCGACAACTCCAACCAGCAGTTCGGCAAGGCCGGCCGCAAGCGTTGGATGGGCCGCAAGCCGCATAACCGTGGTGTCGTCATGAACCCGGTCGACCATCCGCACGGCGGCGGCGAAGGCCGCACCTCGGGCGGCCGTCATCCGGTCACGCCGTGGGGCAAGCCGACCAAGGGTTACAAGACCCGCGTCAACAAGCGCACGGATCGGTTGATTATCCGCGGGCGCAACAAGGGTAAGGGCTGAGGCGATGACGCGTTCCGTATGGAAAGGCCCGTTTGTCGACGGGTATTTGCTGAACAAGGCCGAAACCTCGCGGGCTTCGGGCCGCAACGAGATCATCAAGATCTGGTCGCGCCGCTCGACGATCCTGCCGCAGTTCGTCGGTCTCACGTTCGGCGTCTATAATGGCCACAAGTTCCTGCCGGTGCAGGTCAACGAGAACATGGTCGGCCACAAGTTCGGCGAGTTCTCGCCGACCCGGACGTTTACCGGGCACTCGGCCGACAAGAAGGCGAAGCGGGGCTGACATGAGCAAGCCGAAACATCCGCGCGTTCTGGCCGAAACCGAGGCGCAGGCCGTCCTCAGCAACGTTCGCATCTCGCCGCGCAAGCTGAACCTGGTTGCGGGTCTTATCCGCAACCGCAGCGCTGCCGACGCGGTCGCCACGCTCACCTTCTCCAAGCGCCGCATCGCGCTTGACGTCAAGAAGGTGCTGCAAAGCGCCATTGCGAACGCCGAGAATAACCACCAGCTCGATGTCGACCGCCTGGTCGTCACCCGCGCCGAGGTGGGCAAGTCGATCGTGATGCGTCGCTTCCATGCCCGCGGGCGTGGCCGGTCGGCGCAGATCGAGAAGTGGTTCAGCCATTTGAAGATTGTGGTGGCCGAGCGCGCTCAAGTGACGGCGCCGGAAACTTCGGCGCAGGAGGCCGCATAACATGGGTCACAAAGTAAATCCGATTGGCATGCGCGTCGGTATCAACCGCACGTGGGACAGCCGTTGGTATGCCGGCGCTGACTACGCGAAGTTGCTGCACGATGACCTGAAGCTGCGCGCCCACCTGCGCAAGCGTCTGGCCGGAGCCGGCGTCTCCCGCGTTGTCATCGAGCGTCCCGCCAAGAAGCCGCGCGTCACCATCTATGCCGCCCGCCCGGGCGTGGTGATCGGCAAGAAGGGTCAGGACATCGAGAACCTGCGTAAGGATCTCGGCAAGCTGGCGAAGTCCGAGGTGTCACTGAACATCGTCGAAATTCGCAAGCCGGAAATCGACGCGACCCTGGTGGCCGAGAACATCGCCCAGCAGCTTGAGCGTCGCGTGGCCTTCCGTCGTGCGATGAAGCGCGCCGTTCAGTCCGCCATGCGACTTGGCGCCCAGGGCATCCGCATCAACTGCGGCGGCC
>CAIMWH010000106.1 GCA_903845065.1 uncultured Rhodospirillales bacterium
GGATACGCTGCGCGCCGGTCTGCTGGGGATGATTTCCACCCCGGCGACCCGGATCGCAGGCGTGCTGCAAGCGCCGGCCGGACAGCTCGCCCGGGTCTTCGGGGCCTATGCCAAGAAGGACGAGGCGGCCTGAGGGGCGCGATCAAGCGATTGTGATCGCAGGCCCGGCAGTGAAGCGCGGGCTTGCATGGAACCGACCACGGACTAGATTAAAGGGTATACGAACATGGCCGATCTGCAGAAGTTGGTCGACGAGCTGTCCAGCCTTACCGTTCTGGAAGCCGCCGAACTGTCGAAGTTGCTCGAAGAGAAGTGGGGCGTGTCCGCTGCCGCGCCGGTGGCCGTTGCCGCCGCGCCGGTTGCCGCTGCCGCCGCGCCGGTTGAGGAGCAGACCGAGTTCACCGTGATTCTGGCCGCCGCTGGCGACAAGAAGATCAACGTGATCAAGGAAATCCGCACCATCACCGGTCTCGGGCTGAAGGAAGCCAAGGACCTGGTCGAAGGCGCGCCCAAGACCGTGAAGGAAGGCGTGAACAAGGAAGAGGCCGGTAAGATCAAGAAGGTGCTGGAAGATAACGGCGCCAAGGTCGAAATCAAGTAAGGCCTGTCGCGGCTGGATATCGCCGCGACACATGTTCGGGATGGCCGGAAATCCGCAGGGATTTCCGGCCTCTTGGGCGTTTCGGAACGGGACGTTCCTTCAGGAACGGCTCTGTGAGGCCCACGCAGGGATGCGTGGGGTTGAAAATCGCCACCAGACAGGTTCGTCCCCTGGCGGCGCGTGCGGGTAGCGAGTGGAACGGGGCATCAGGACAGGCATGAACGCGATCACCAGGTCATTCACCGGCAGCAAGCGCATCCGCAAGAGCTTCGGGCGTATCCCCGAAGACACGCCAATGCCGAACCTGATCGACGTGCAGCGCGCCAGCTATGAGGCGTTCCTGCAGATGAACACCCCGCCTGACAGCCGGACCAATACCGGGCTGCAGGAAGTGTTCAAGTCGGTCTTCCCGATCGACGATTTCGCCGGCCGCGGCCGCCTTGAGTTCGTGTACTACGAACTTGAAGAGCCGAAGTATGACGTCGAGGAATGCATCCAGCGCGGCATGACGTTCGCCGCGCCGTTGAAGGTGATCCTGCGTCTCATCGTGTGGGACCTCGACGAGGACACCGGCGCCCGCTCGATCCGCGACATCAAGGAACAGCCGGTCTACATGGGCGACATGCCGCTCATGACCGATAACGGCACCTTCATCATCAACGGCACCGAGCGCGTCATCGTCAGCCAGATGCACCGTAGCCCGGGCGTCTTCTTCGACCACGACAAGGGCAAGACCCATTCGTCGGGCAAGTACCTGTTCGCCGCCCGCGTCATCCCCTATCGCGGCTCGTGGCTCGATTTCGAGTTCGACAGCAAAGACCACGTCTACGTCCGCATCGATCGCAAGCGGAAGTTGCCGGTCACCACGCTGTTCTATGCCCTCGAAGGCAAGCACACCGAGGCCCTGCGCGCCGCCCGCGAAGCCCGTGGCGAGACCGTGGAACTCAATGAAATCCGTGGCATGGACCCGGAAGAAATCCTCGCCACCTTCTACGGCCAGGTCGTGTTCGACCTGACGCCGAAGGGCTGGGCGCGGCCGTTCGATACCGAGGCCTTCCGCGGCGTGAAGCTGATGGAGCCTCTGATCGACGCCGCCACCGGCGAGATCATCGCCGACAGCGAGACCAAGCTGACCGCGCGCACCGTCCGCAAAATGGCCGAGACCACCAAGATCGTCCTGGCCGGCCGCAATGACCTGCTCGGCCGCTATGTCGCCGAGGACATGGTCAACGAGCACACCGGCGAAATCTACGTCGAAGCCGGTGACGAGCTGACCGAGCCCCGCCTTACTCTTCTTGAGGAAGTCGGCATCACGCGCCTGCCCACCCTCGCGGTGGACCAGGCCAATGGCCCGTGGATTCGCAACACGCTGGTGATCGACAAGAACACCAACCGTGAAGACGCGCTGATCGACATCTACCGCGTTATGCGTCCGGGCGAGCCACCTACGGCGGAAACCGCCGAAGCGCTGTTCCGCGGCCTGTTCTTCGATGGCGACCGCTACGACCTCTCGGCCGTCGGCCGCGTGAAGATGAACATGCGCTTGGGCCAGGTCACCGACGACCAGCTTCGCGTGCTCCGCAAGGAGGACGTGCTGCGCACCGTCAAGACCATGGTCGAACTCAAGGACGGCCGCGGCCAGATCGACGACATCGACAATCTCGGCAACCGCCGCGTGCGTTCGGTCGGCGAGCTGATGGAGAACCAGTACCGCATCGGTCTGGTGCGCATGGAGCGTGCGATCAAGGAGCGCATGAGCATGTCTCAGGAGATCGAGACGCTCATGCCGCACGACCTGATCAACGCC
>CAIMWH010000107.1 GCA_903845065.1 uncultured Rhodospirillales bacterium
ACGGTCACGCCCTCCTTGGCCTCCAGCGCCTGGTGCAGGCCATCCGAATAGCGGCGGCCTTCCATCATGCGGCCGGTGAACTCGTCGATCAGGATAACCTTGTCGTCGCGCACGATGTAATCCACGTCCCGCGCGAACAGCGTGTGGGCGCGCAGGCTCTGCTGGACGTGATGAACCACCGAGACATTGGCGATGTCGTAGAGGTTGCCGTCGGTGACGATGCCGGCGGCGCGCAGCATCTGCTCGACGTTCTCGACGCCATCCTCGGTCAGCACCGCGGTGCGGGCCTTCTCGTCCTTGTCGTAGTTCAGCGGGTCCTTGACCAGGTCGCGCACCACGATGTTGACGCTGCGATAGAGATCGGACGAATCCTCGGCCGGGCCCGAGATGATCAGCGGCGTGCGGGCCTCGTCGATCAGGATGGAGTCCACCTCGTCGACGATGCCGTAGAAGAAGTCCCGCTGGACCATGTCTTCCAGGCGGTACTTCATGTTGTCGCGCAGATAGTCGAAGCCGAACTCGTTGTTGGTGCCGTAGGTGATGTCGGCGCCATAGGCCTGCCGGCGCTCCTCCTCGATCAGCCCATGCACGATCACCCCGGTGGTCATGCCAAGGAAACCGTAGATCTGTCCCATCCATTCGGCGTCACGGCTGGCGAGATAGTCGTTGACGGTGACGACGTGGACGCCCTTGCCGGCGAGCGCGTTGAGGTAGACCGGCAGGGTGGCAACCAGGGTCTTGCCTTCGCCGGTTTTCATCTCGGCGATCTTGCCGTCATGCAGGACCATGCCGCCGATCAACTGCACGTCAAAATGCCGCATGCCGAGCACCCGGCGGCTGGCTTCGCGCACGGTGGCGAAGGCCTCGGGCAGAAGGCTGTCAAGCGTGGCGCCGTCGGCGATGCGCTGGCGGAACTCGGCGGTCTTGGCTTGCAGGGCCTCGGTGCTGAGCGCCTGCATCGCGGGTTCGAGGGCATTGATCTGTGGCACGCGGCGCTGGTAACCCTTGAGCGCGCGGTCGTTGCTGGTGCCGAAAATGACGCGGGCTAGTCTGGCGAACATGGGAAGCCTTCCGGGGAACGGGCTTAAGCCACGCCCGCGAGGCCGCGGGCGCGCCGATCTTTGGGTGTCAGATAGGACCCGCATTGCCTCCGGTCAACGCGAAGCTGGGTTGAACCATGCGATCAGCGGCTTGGTCGCCTTGTCCGGCGTGCCCGGGCTGGCCTATACGGGCGCGTAAATTTGAGGATCTCCCATGCTGCCGCACCGGCTCTCCTGGGCGTTCGCCCCCGCTTTCGTCACGCTGTCCCTTATCGCCGTGGCACCCGGTGCCGTGCAGGCGCAGACCGCCCCGGCCCCCGCCGCCCCGCCGGTTTCGTCGTCGGCCACCGCCACGGCCCACGCCGATCCTGTGATCGCCCGCGTCAATGGCGCGGAAATCCGCCTCAGTGACGTCATGGAGGCGGCCCAGGGGCTGCCCCAGGAATATCGCGGCATGCCGCAGAATATCCTGCTGCCGATGCTGACCGACCAGTTGGTTGATCGCGCCGCAGTGGTGACGATGGCCCGCCGCCAGGGCCTCGACAAGGACCCGCTGACCGCCCGCGCCATCGCCCGCGCCGTTGACGAGACGCTGGAAAACGCGGTGCTGCGCCGCGATATCGAGCCGACGCTGACCGAGGCCGCGATGCGCGCGCGCTATGCGACCGACATTGCCACCAAGGAAGGCGAGGTCGAAGTCCACGCCCGCCACATCCTGCTCGCCGCCGAGGCCGATGCCATCGCGGTGATCGCCGATCTCAAGAAGGGCGCCGATTTCGGCGAGGTTGCCAAGGCGCGCAGCAGCGATCCGGGTGCGGCTTCGGGCGGTGACCTCGGGTTCTTCAAGAAAGACGCCATGGTGCCGGAATTCGCCGAGGCCGCCTTCGCCATGAAGCCCGGTGAAGTTTCCGAGAAGCCGGTGAAGAGCCAGTTCGGCTGGCATGTCATCAAGGTGGAGGAGCGCCGCGCCGCCCCGCCGCCGAGCTTCGAACAGGCCCAGGAAGGCCTGCGCCAGGCGATGATCCAGGAAGGCGTGCAGAAGGTGATGACCGCGGCGCGCGCCGGCCTGACCATCGAGCGCTTCAACATCGACGGCACGCCGCGCAAGGCGACCGACGATGCGATGCCGCCTGGCCATCCGAAGCCCTGATTTCAAGAAAAGCAAAAAAGAGGAACTCCGCCATGGCCATTTCCCCGCTCGCTGTCCCCTTGCCTGAACTCCCGCCGATCAAGGGCGTTCGCCTCGGCGCCATCGCCGCCGGCATCCGCTACAAGGGGCGCAATGATGTGGTGATGGCGGAACTCGCCGCCGGGACCACGGTGGCCGGGGTATTCACTTCGTCCAAGTGCCCCGGCGCGCCGGTGGACTGGTGCCGCGAGATGGTGGCCGGCGGCAAGGCCCGCGCGGTGGTGATCAACGCCGGCAATGCCAACGTGTTCACCGGCAAGGCCGGCGCCGATGCCTGCAAGGCCACCGCGGCGGCGGCGGCCAAGCTGGTCGGCTGCACGCAGAAGCAGGTGTTCCTCTCCTCCACCGGCGTGATCGGCGAAGTGCTCCCGCACGAAAAACTCACCGCCGCGCTGCCCGAACTCCACGCTGGGTTGTCCGAAGCGCGCTGGGACGAGGCCGCCCGCGGTATCATGACCACCGATACCTTCCCCAAGGGCGTCACCCGCATCGCCACCATCGGCGGCGCCGAGGTTCGCATCAGCGGCATCGCCAAGGGCAGCGGTATGATCGCGCCCGACATGGCGACGATGCTGTGCTTCATCTTCACCGACGCGAAAATCCCCGCCCCGGCCCTCCAGGCCATGCTGTCCAAGGGCGTCGCCGGCAGCTTCAACGCCACCACGGTGGACAGCGACACCTCCACGTCCGACACCGTGCTGCTGTTCGCCACCGGCCAGGCCAAGCACCCCAAGGTGCCCGACGAGGGCGGCAAGGAACTGGCGGATTTCGCCCGCGCCCTCAACGAAGTGCTGCTCGACCTGGCGCTCCAGGTGGTGCGGGACGGCGAGGGCGCACAGAAGCTCATCCGCATCGATGTCACCGGAGCCACCTCGGCCAAATCCGCCAAGAAAATCGCCATGACCATCGCCAACTCGCCGCTGGTGAAAACTGCCATCGCCGGCGAGGACGCCAACTGGGGCCGCATCGTGATGGCGGTGGGCAAGGCTGGCGAACCGGCCGATCGCGACAAGATCTCGGTGGGCGTCGGCGGCACCTGGATGGCGCGCGATGGCGGCGTGGTCCCGGGCTACGACGAAACCCCGGTGGTGGCCCACATGAAGGGCATGGAAGTCGATATCGCCGTCGATATCGGGCTCGGGCGCGGCAAGGCCACCGTGTGGACCTGCGACCTGACGCACGGCTACATCGATATCAACGGCAGCTACCGCAGCTGAACGCAACCGCCCTTTCCCGCCGGGCGGTGCTCGGCGGCGCGGCGACACTGCTGGGTGCCGGTTTCACCGCCGCGCCGGTTGAACCCATGCGCTTGCCGGTGGTGCGGCAAATCCCGCTGCCGGCGTTCCCAGGCGCTCATGCGATCTGGGGCGCTATCGCCCCGGACAACGCGGGTGGCATCTGGGCCGGGATTTCCGCCGATGGCGGGGCGAAATCCGCCCATCTGGTGCGGCTCGATCCGGTGAGTGGCGTGGTGGCTAACCATGGCGACGTGCTCGGCCAACTCGCGCGCCTCGGCGGTCGGCCGCCCGGCGAGTCGCAGGTCAAAATCCACTCCAAGATCATCCAGCCCGGCGACGGCCACTTCTACTTCACCTCCACCGACGAGGATGGCGAGGCCGAGGATGGCAGTGCGCCGCCGCGCTGGGGTTCGCATCTGTGGCGCCTGCGCGCCGATGGTGGGGCGTGGGAGCATCTACTGGCGGTGCCGGAAGGGCTGACCTGTGCCGCCGGTGCCGGGCGAACCATCTGGGCGCTCGGGCTGTGGGACCATGTGCTGTATCGGTACGATATCCCCTCCGGCGCCGTCCGCCGCGTGGTCGTGGCCGCGCCGGGCGGGCATATGTCGCGCAATATCGTCGCCGATGTGCGCGGCCACGCTTACGTGCCACGGGTGCGCCAGGCTGCCGACGGCAGCATCACCGCCGATCTGCTCGAATTCGCGCCCGACATGACGGTGCTGGCGGAAACCCCGCTGCTGAACTACGCCATCGGCCAGACCGCCTCCACCGCGCATGGCATTATCGGGCTGGTGAACCTCGCCGATGGCGGGATCGCCATCACCACCGGGGCAGGGGCCGTGCATCATATCGCCCCGCGTGCCGATGGCCCAGCGGTGGTCACCGCGCTCGGATGGTTCCACCCCGCCGGCCGCGCCTACGCACCGTGCCTGTTCACCTGGGATGGCGTGCGAACCTTGGCCGGACTCGCGCAGGTGCGGGACTGGGAGTGGGACTGGGTGGTGTTTGACCTGGCATCCCGCACCAGCCGCGCAGCGCGCCTTGGTATCCCGCCCGAGTCCCGCCCGCTGCTCTATGGCTCCGATACCCGCGATGCCGCCGGGCGATTCTACGTCGCCGGGCGCCACGCCACACCGGAGGGCCGAGGGCCGATCCTGCTGCAACTCGATACCGGCCCCTGAATCACCCCTTGCGTGCAAGGCCGGGTTTGGGCACTTCCCACCCATGCCCCGCCGCCCCAAAACCGCTGCCCAACCCGAGCTGCCCGTCTTCACGCCGCTCACCACGGACCGCCTGGTCCTGCGCCCCTTCGCGCCGGACGACGCGGCCGAGTTGCACCGACTGATCAACGACTGGGAAGTCTGCCGCAGCCTCGCCGCGGTGCCGTTTCCCTATGCCCGCACCAAGGCGGATGACTGGATCGGCTTCACCCGTGCCGAAATCGAGGCCGGGCGCGCCTATCACCTCGCCATCACCGGCAAGGAAGGCGACCAGGAAATGCTGGTCGGCGGCGTCGGTCTTCGCCTCAATCGCGCCGGCCGCACCGCCTCCCTCGGCTACTGGGTCGGCCGCCGCTTCTGGGGCCACGGCGTCGCCTCCGAGGCCGCCGGCCGGTTGGCCCGCTGGGCGCTCGCCAACCTCGATATCGACGTGCTGACCGCCTCCGTCGCCACCGACAACGGTGGCAGCCAGGCCGTGCTGCGCCATATCGGCTTCACCCATGTGGGCGAAGGCACCGAGAACTTCCTCGCCCGTGGCGGGGAGCAAAAAGTCCTGCGCTTCCAGGCCACCCGCGCCGCCCTGTTCGGCGAGCCCGAGGCCGAAGCCCGCCCC
Source organism: uncultured Rhodospirillales bacterium (assembly GCA_903845065.1). Lineage (GTDB taxonomy): Bacteria > Pseudomonadota > Alphaproteobacteria > Acetobacterales > Acetobacteraceae > CAIYPH01. The sequence goes on from CAIMWH010000107.1 coordinate 5,301, forward strand.
GACGGCACCAAACCCCTCATCCTCGTCGCCGCCTGCGCTCTCATCGACCGCGACGGCCGCATCCTCCTCGCCCGCCGCCCCGAGGGCAAGAAAATGGCCGGGCTGTGGGAATTCCCCGGCGGCAAGTTCGACCCCGGAGAAACCCCCGAAGCCGCCCTTATCCGCGAGCTGAAGGAAGAACTCGGCATCGATGTGGCCGCCAACTGCCTTGCCCCTTTCACCTTCGCCTCGCATGACTACGGCAGCTTCCACCTACTGATGCCGCTGTTCCTGTGCCGGCGCTGGAAAGGACTGCCAACCCCGCGCGAAAACCAAACCCTCGCCTGGGTCCACCCCGACAAACTCGCCGAATACCCCATGCCCCCCGCCGACAAACCCATCGTCCCCCTCCTGCGCGACTTCCTCTAGACGCCGGGCTTGGGTAGGTTGGCGGAAAGGAAGCAAGGAAGGCCAGGGCTCTGCCCTGGACCCGCAAAGGGGCAGGGGCCCCTTTGATCCCATGACTCAAGAGGTTCTGGATTGAGAGAGGGGGTCTACTGGATGGTGGCAACCTCCGTGTAGACCCCCTCTCTCAATCCAGAACATTCCTTCAGTGACGGGTTCTAAGGGCTCCGCCCTTAGTGGGGTCGAGAGGCAAAGCCCCCGCCTTCCTTGCTTCCCTCCACCAACACACCCCACCACGGGGTCGAGGGAGACGGGCATGAGTAGCAATCCGACGGCGTGTTTGCTGGTGATTGGCAACGAGGTTTTGTCGGGGCGGACGCAGGATTTGAACATCAAGTTCCTGGCGACGGGTTTGGGTTCGATCGGGATACCGTTGCGCGAGGTTCGGGTGATCCCGGACGTTCCGGAGGTCATTATCAGCACGGTGAACGAGGTTCGGGCGAAGTACGATCACGTGTTCACCACCGGCGGGATTGGGCCGACGCATGACGACATCACGTCGGAGTGCATTTCGGCGGCGTTCGGGGTGCCGTGGGAGCCGCATCCGGAGGCCTGGGCGCGGTTGGAGCGGCGGTATGAGCCGGGCGAGTTCAACGCGGCGCGTCAGCGGATGGCGACCATGCCGCGGGGGGCTGCGTTGATCGACAACCCGGTCTCGATTGCGCCGGGGTTCACCATGGGCAATGTGCATGTGATGGCCGGTGTGCCGCGGGTGATGCAGGCGATGTGGGCGTGCCTGGCGCCGAGCCTGGCGGGTGGGCCGCCGATCGTGATGGCGGCGGTGCATGCGCGCGGGCTGGCCGAGGGCCGGATTGCCGAGGGGCTGGGTGCCATCCAGGCGCGCTATCCCGAGATCGATCTTGGCAGCTACCCGTTCTACCGGACGGAGGGGAGCGGGGTGGCGCTGGTGGCGAAGGGCAATGACCGGGCGGCGGTGGAAGCGGTGATCGCCGAGGTAACGGCGATGATCGTGGACCTCGGCGCGACCCCCATCCAGGGCGAACCTGCCATCTGACACTTGCGCCGGGCGGGTGGCGTCGCATATGGAAATGCTGCGCCGCAACACGCGGTCTCGCCGGAGTGATCATCGATGCCGCTCAGCCCGCCCGCCGCCCGAACCAAGCTTCACACGCGCACCATCGTCATCGACGGCTATGAGCGCGAGGACGGGCAGTTCGACGTTGAGGCGCATCTGACGGACATGAAAACTCACAGTTTCTCCAACGAGAACCGTGAGGTACGGCCGGGCGAGCCTTTGCATGACATGTTCGTGCGCCTGACGTTCGACGAACGGATGACCATCACGGCCGCCGAAGCATGGACCAAGACCGGGCCCTACGACATTTGCGGCGGCGGGGCGGCGAGTTACGCCAACCTCGTCGGTCTGCGCATTCGCCCCGGCTTCCTGCGCGAGGCGAATGCCCGGATGGCCGGGCCGCACGGTTGCACGCATTTGCGCGAGATGCTGCAGGAGATCGCCACCACGGCGTTGCAGACGATGTGGCCGGTGCGTTCGCGCCGCCGCAAGGAGCAGGGCAAGGGCGACGATGACGACACGCGGATGCTCAACACCTGCTTCGCCTATGCGTCGGACGGCGTGGTGGTCGAGCAGCGCTGGCCGCACCACTATACCGGGCCCGTGATGCCGATGCGGGAGGCCGAAATGGCCGGTCAGAGCGCCGGGGCGGCAACCCGCGAGGGCTGAGGCCGTTCAACCCGAGCCGTAGCGCCGGTGCCGTGCCCGGCGGTGCGGTGCCCGGCCTCGGTGGTGGCGCGGCGGAAATAGGCGAGCACATGCACGCGCACCGCGCTGGTGCGCCCGCCGGGATGGCCGAGGCGCTCGATCTGCTTGATCACGTCAGCCAATGTGAGGCTTTCGCGGAGACAGATCTCCTCCAGCGCCTCCCACAACTCGGGTTCCAGACGCATGCTTGTGCGCCCGCGTATGGCGGTGACATTGCGATTGACCAGGCAGCTTGCCGTCACTGAAACCTCCGTCGATTGACGAAGGCAGCCTAGCCGCCAAGGTTTAACAGGACCTCAAGCGCGCCGGCGGGCAATGCCGAGCGTGGCCAGCGCGCCGGCGAGCAGCGCGAGGCTGGCGGGTTCGGGGATGCCGGTCACTTCGAGGAAATGGTCCGGCTGGCTGGTGAACAGGGTGGTGCCGTTATAGGTTTCAGCGTTGCTCAGGCCCGAGTCCGAGCCGCCCCAGCGGGCCGAAACACTGCCGGAAATGGCCGGGGTGCTGGCTTCATGGCTCAATTCCAGCCAGTAGTCGCCCGCCGAGAGCATGAGGCTGCCGGGATCGAAGCTGACCTGGCTCTGCGTGGCCGTGGTGATGCCGCCCACCGAGAAGGTGCTGGTGGTGCCTGCCACCACGGTCAGCGCGGCGGCGCTGCCGCTCGCCAGCACAATGCCGCCGATGCCGGTATCGCTGATGATCCAGTCGATGGTGAGCGGGGTGTCGGTGGCCGAGGCGCCGGTAGCGTCAACCATCCAGTTGGAGAAATCGAACTGTGTGATGGTCGCGGCATAACTCAGGGTGAACCGCTCGGCCGCCACGCGGTTGGCGCCGCTGATCAGGGTGCCGTTGGCCTGCACCATGTTGCCGGTGGAAAACAGGACGGATTGGGCCTGTGCGGCAGTCGTGGCGAGCACGGCTGCGAGCGTGAGGGCGGCGAGGTGGCGCACGGGCGTTCTCCGGAGGTCGGGGCGGATTATTCCGGTATGCCTACGGGGATGACGTTCCGAGCGCAACATCACATGTGCGGCATCGCCATCCGGTCAGCGCGCGGCTTCCTCAGGGGTGCGCAGGGTGAGGGCGAGGGCATGCAGTCCGCCGGCGAATTCGCCTACCAGCGCGTCATGCACGGCGCGCGAACGTGCCACGCGGGAGAGGCCGGTGAAGGCGACGGCCACCATCACGACGCTATAATGCGTCTGCCCGCCCGGCGCGGCCCCGGCGTGGCCGGCGTGGCGGGCGCTGTCGTCGGTCACCTGGAGCAGGGTTGGGGCGAATGCCTGGCGGAGGGCGGTGTCGATGCGGGTGGCGCGGTCTGTCATGGGTGCACCATGCCGCGCGGGCCGATATGGCGCAAATCCCCCCTTCCCAAAAGCACCGGAAGGCCGCAAATACGTGCTAATGACCCGACGCTTTGCGCGCACCCGGGCCTACGCGCCCGATCCGGCGGCGCCTGGCCGTCGCTGTGACATGCCCGGATGCGAGGCCGCCGGCCAGTACCGCGCGCCCAAGTCGCGACTCGCGCTGACCGAGTATTTCTGGTTCTGCCTGGAGCACGTTCGCGCCTATAATGCCTCGTGGGATTTCTACAAAGGCATGTCGCCGGGCGAGATCGAGGCCCAGTTGCGGGCGGATGCCGGGGGGCAGCGTCCGACCTGGCCGCTCGGCCACATCGGCGGCAACATGCATATCGACGAGGCCATGCTGCGCGACCCGCTGCATATCCTCGCCACCGGCCAGCCGGCCCCGCGCCAGGAGGTTCCGCCCGAACTGCGCGAGCCGCTGGCGACCCTTGGGCTCGACTGGCCGCTCACGCTGGATGTGCTGAAGGCGCGCTACAAGGCTCTCGCCAAACGCCACCATCCGGACGCCAACGGCGGCGACCGCGGTGCCGAGGAGCGCCTCAAGACGATTAATCTGGCCTATGCCGCCCTGCGCGGCCGGGTTCCCGCCCAGCCCAAGATGGCAGCGGCGGTCTGAGTTGCACCGATGTGACAATCAGCGCCTACCCATTGCCGACAGGCGCGCGTAAGCTTCACCGTCAAAACCACAGGATCGCTGGCCTATGAACAAGATAGCCGCCCTCTCCGACGCCCCCCACGCTGCCGACAGGGTCGAGCCGACATCGGCCGTCGACATGCCGGACATCACCGTGAACGCACGTGAGACCTTTGGCGTGGACATCAATATGGATGTGCCCGCGTTCTCGGTGCGAACCGAACACGTGCCGGAGATCGATCCGGCCTACCGCTTCGACAAGGAGACGACGACGGCGATTCTGGCCGGCTTTGCCTTCAACCGTCGCGTGATGGTCCAGGGTTACCACGGCACCGGCAAGTCCACCCATATCGAGCAGGTTGCGGCGCGGCTGAACTGGCCCTGCATCCGCGTGAACCTGGACAGCCACATCAGCCGTATCGACCTGATCGGCAAGGACGCCATCGTGCTGAAGGATGGCAAGCAGATCACCGAATTCCGCGA
>CAIMWH010000108.1 GCA_903845065.1 uncultured Rhodospirillales bacterium
AGTTCGGGCGACGCCGCCGGTGGCGCTGAAACCAGCGTCGGCCTGCGGCCGTGCTCGCGTTCAGCGCCACCGGCGGATAGGGGAGGTGGGGCTGTCGTGCGGGGCCTGACCATTTCGATGTTTTACCTGTCGCCCTCAAGGGTAAACTTCCGGGGGGTCGATGTCTCATCGGTGTTGGCACGGAGGGTGGCGCATGTGCTAATTCCCAAGGGGCACCGCTTCGTCACGGTGCAATCGCAGTCATTGAGGGATGTAAAGCAAATCGCGTGCCATATGAGCGGTATCAATATGTTGCGGTTTCCGTGACAGCCGCATCGGTGCAATCTGTAAAGAAATCCGACTCCGCTATCGAATCGTTGCCTCGAGCAGGGCGCGCAATCCGGGGGTCACTTCGGGGTCAATACCGAACCACGCTTTGAACGCCGGGCGCGCCTGATGGATCAGCATACCCAGCCCGTTGACGATGGGGTTGCCACGCGCGGTGGCGCGGGCGAGCAGATCCGTGGTCAACGGGTTGTAGACGATATCGCAGACCAGCGCGGTGGCGGGCAGGGCATCGAGCGAGAGGTCAAGCACGGGTTGGCCAACCATGCCCTGGTTGGTGGTGTTGACCAGCAGCGCGGCACCGGCGAGGGCCTCGTGGCGGGCCTCCCAGTCGAGCACGGTCACGGGACCGCCGAATTCGCGGGCAAGCTGCTCCGCCCGCGCGCGGGTGCGGTTGACCATGCGGATTTCCGGGGCGCCCTCCTCCAGCAGCGACACCACCACGCTGCGGGCACCGCCGCCGCCACCCAGCACCACGGCGGGTCCGGCATCGCCGCGCCAATCGGGCTTGCCGTCGCGCAGGTTCTCGATGAAGCCGTAGCCGTCCTTGTTGTAGCCGGAGAGGCTGCCGTCAGGTTCAACCACGATGAGGTTGATGGCGCCCATGCGGGTGCCGGCCGGATCAACCCGATCGACCAGCCGGAACGCGGCCTCCTTGTGCGGGATGGTCACGTTGCAGCCGGCGAACCCGAGCGCGACAAGGCCCTTCAGCGCCGCCTCGAGATTCTCCGCCTTGACCGGCATCGGGAGGTAGGCACCCGCGATGGCGTAGCGCTCCAGCCAGTAGCCGTGCAGCTTGGGCGAGCGGGACTGGAACACGGGGTTGCCGATGAGGCCGGCGGCGCGGAAGCTGGTCATGAACATTCCCTGATCTAAGACAAGGCGAGGGCCCCGCCCTCCACCCGCCAAAGGCCCGGGGCCTTTGGAAACCCGATTCTTAAGTCAATGATTCTAAGGGCGAGCCCTTAGCGGGTCCAGGGCAGAGCCCTGGCCTTCCTTACATCGATGCCATGCGCGCAACCCCCCGCCGCGCCTCCCGCCGTTGCGCCTGCACCGCAAGCCGCACCGTGGCATTCACCGCCCCGAACCCCTGATACCCCCGCCGCTCGACGATCTCACAGAAAAACCGGTCGTCGAACGCCTCGGTATAGGCGTGGATGAACTCCCCATGCTCATCGCGGTCATACAGCAGGTTGCGCGCGCGCAGCGCCTCCAGCGTCGCATCATCGAGCCCATGGCGAGCCGCGAGGTCGTCGTAATAGTTCTCGGGAATGGGCAGCAGCGTGCCGCCACGCGCCAGCATCGCATCCACAGCGCAATGGATGTCGCCCGTGGCAAGCGCGATGTGATGCACCCCGGCGCCTGAATACGCCGAGACAAAGCGCCCGGTGGCGGTCTCCCGGCTTTCAGAAATATTGAGCGGCAGCCGGATGGTGCCGTCCGGGCTCAGCATCGCCCGGCTGCGGATGAGGCCGTAGGGATCGGGGATTTCCCACACCTGCGCCGGCTCGAAGCCGAAAATGGCCCGATAGAACAGCACGAACCCATCCATCCGCCCGGTGGGCAGGGACTGCGCGATATGGTCGATGCTGGTCAGCGCGTCATCGGCGTCGGCCGGGATAAGGTCGAAGTCATCCTCCCAGATCGTCCGCCCGGAAGGGTCGGGGCCGATAAGATAGATGAGCGTGCCGTCCGGCACCCGAACCGCCGGGATCTGCCGCTCCCCGCTGCCGATCCGCTCCTGCCAGGGCGGGCTGAGCAGCGCATTGGCGCGGGTGAGGGCCGCCCCCGCGTCATCCACCCGCAGCGCCATGGCGCACACCGAGGCGCCATGAAGCTGGAAATGCTCGGAGGCGGCGCTGTCGGGCTCGGCATTGAGCACCAGGTTGATCCGCCCCTGCCGCCACAGTTCGACATCCTTGGAACGATGGCTGCCGGCATGGCGGAAGCCGAGGCTGGCAAGGAAGGCGCAAAGCCGGGCGCGAGCCTCCGCATCCACGGCGAATTCGAGGAACTCGACGCCATCGAAGCGCGGAGGCGGCGGCAGCGTGGCGGCTCCCGCCTCGGCTTCCACCAGGATGAGCGAACGCAGCCCGTCCCGCGCGGTCAGGCGGGCGGGCGCCGCGCGGAAATCGTCGTTGAAAATCTCAAGCGACAGCGGCCCCTGGTAGCCGCTCGCCAACGTCGCGCGCAGGAACCCCGCCACGTCGAGCTGCCCCTGCCCGGGCAAATTGCGGAAATGACGGCTCCAGGACAGCGGGTCCATCGACAGGCGCGGCCCGTCGGCAAGCTGGACAAAGAAGATGCGCTCGCCGGGAAGGTCGGCGAGACCCGCAAAATCGTCGTCGAGGCAAAGCGTGTGAAAACTATCGACGATGAGGCCAAGGGCAGGGTGCCCGGCGCGCTGCACGATATCCCACGCCTGGCGCCATCGGCTGGTATGGCGGCCCCAGGCGAGGGCTTCGTACCCCACCCGCAGCCCGCGGGCGCCGGCCCGCTCGGCCATTTCGGCAAGGTCGGCCGCGGCGCGCGCGGGGTCATCGAGGGTGGCGGGGTGGATCGAGCTGCACACCAGCACAAGGTCGGTGCCCAGCGCCTGCATGACATCGAACTTGCGCTCGGCGCGGTCCAGGTTGCGCCGCCGCTGCGGCTCCGGCATCGCCTCGAAATCCCGGAACGGCTGGAAGATGGTGATGGCGAGCCCAAGGTCCTCGGCAATCCGGCGCACATCGGCGGGCGAGCCGTCGAACGTCAGAAGGTCGTTCTCGAAAATCTCCACCCCGTCGAAGCCGATCACCGCGGCGGCCTCCAGCTTCTCGGCCAACGAGCCGGACAGGGATACGGTGGCGATGGAGCGGAGGTGGGGTGTCGGGGTGCTCATGGGCGATCCATAGGGGATTTTCAAAAACCTGGGAGGGGAGGCTGGAGGTAGCATACCATAAGCTGGCGTGGATCGAGGCGATCGTGGATGGGATAAGGCGGGGCAATCGGTTGAAGCCGGTGCATATCCCGGCAAGGCAGTTTTTTCACCACCCGCTTCGCTTGAGACACTGAGAGCGGGAGAAGGATCTGGGCTTTGCCGGCACTCGAAATGGCCCGCTGCCTTCGCTTCTCCCTGTCTCACTGTCTCAAGCGAAGCGGGTGGTGAAATTCCTGGCGCTGACACGCGTGGCCGTCACCCGATCGCCCTGTGGGATACGGCCTACGGCACCGCGGTGAGTTCCGGCAACCCGTTCACGGTAACGCTACGCTCGGCCGGCAGACACAGCAGGTTGATGGACACGAGATTGCCGAAGATATTCTCGGCATCCCCGGCGTAGTTGTTGGGCGAGAACAGCGGCGGCATGTGGACATACAGGCGATAGTTCCACGACAGGAGCAACCCGATGAGTTCCGCCTCGCGCTCCTTGCGGTCGTTCTCCAAATAGAGGGTCGGCCGGTGGGTGGCGATAAGCTGCTCGCCGCCGCGCAGCGCCTCCACCTCCATCCCCTCAAGGTCGAGCTTGATCACATGGCAGGCCGCGAACTGGAGTTCATCGAGCGTCCGCAGCGGCACCCGCTCACCGGCGGTGGCGCCGATCAACGTGAGCCCGCCGAAGTTTGCCGGCTGGTCCGGCGGCAGGAACGGCACGGTGATATCGCCCGGCGCGGCGCCTATGGCGAAGGGGTAGGCATACACGTTGGCGCACGAATTCAACGCGAGATTGGCGCACAGTGTCTGGAACACGATGCGCTGCGGCTCGAACGCCACCACCATGCCCTGGGGCCCAACCAGGCGGGACAGTTCCACGGTATGGGCGCCGATATTGGCCCCAACCTCGATGACCACATTGCCCGGCCCGACGATCTGGCGGAACAACTCGGCCTCGCCGGGCGAGAATTCGCCATATTTACGCAGGCTGGTGCCGACATACTGGTCAAACCGGTTGAACAGCAGCGGGCCAATGCGGCACATGGCGACCGTGTTGAAGCCGTTGGCGGGCAATGCGGGCGGCGGGCGTTCGGGCATCGGTGTCCACTCGTCGTAAGACGGCTATTCTAGGATGGGCTGGCGGGATTGCGCCACAGGCAGGACAACATGATCCGCATCGACGACCGGCTGAGCATCGCGGAAAGCGAAATCGAGGAGACGTTCATCCGGGCTTCGGGGCCCGGCGGGCAGAACGTGAACAAGGTCTCCACCGCGGTGCAACTGCGCTTTGACGTGCGCAACTCGCCGTCGCTGCCCCCACCGGTGCGGGCGCGGCTGGAGAAACTCTGCGGCCAGCGCCTGACCAATGACGGCGTGCTGGTCCTCACCGCACAGGCCTTCCGCAGCCAGGAACGCAACCGCGCGGCCGCCCAGGAGGCCCTGGTGGACCTCATCCGCCGCGCCGCCGTGCCGCCGGTGCCCCGCCGCAAAACCCGCCCGACCAACGCCTCGCGGTTGCGCCGCCTCGAGGCCAAGTCCCACCGCTCCGGCATCAAGGCAGGCCGCCGGCCCGGCCCGGACAGCGAATAGGCGAGGGGAGGGGGCAAATTAACCCCCCGGCGTAAGGATTTCGGTAGGATTTTTACGCCACCGTCCGGCCATGTCCGGAGCCGCGCCATGATCGACATTGCGCCCACCGCCAGGGTATCCCCGCTGGCCGATATCGAGGATTCCCTGCGCGGCACCCGGATCGTGATCGGCGATCGCGCGGTGATCGATGCCTTCGTGAAAATCAAGCCAGCCGGCGGGGTGGGCGATGTGCTGATCGCCGCCGACGTGGTGATCAACAGCGGCTGCGTCCTCTACTCCGGCAACGGCATCCGCATCGGCGCCGGCACGCTGATCGCCGCCAATTGCACCCTGGCCCCCGTCGATCACGAATTCTCCGACCCCGACCGCCCGATCCGCCACCAGGGCTTCCGCCCCAGCCGCGGCGGCATCGAAATCGGCGCCGATGTCTGGATCGGCGCCAATTGCGTCCTGCTTGACGGCTGCCGGATCGGTGACGGCTGCGTCATCGGCGCCGGCACCGTGGTGCGCGGCGTGCTGCCGGCCGGCTGCATCGCGCACGGCACGCCGGCCCGGGTCGCCGGATGGCGCCGCGCCGCATGAACCGCTTCACCATCCTCGGCGCCGGCGGCTTCATCGGCCGGGTGCTCACCGCAAGCCTGCGGGCCGATGGCCACGAAGTGGTCGCGGTCGATCGCGCCGGGCTCGATGCCTTCCTCGCCTGCCGGTTTCCCGCCGGACACGTCATCAACTGCATCGGGATGACCGGGGATTTCCGCCTGCGCCCGCGCGACACCGCCCAGGCCCATGTCGGCATCGTCGCCCAGGTCCTCGCCAACGTGGAGTTCGCCTCGTTCCTGCTGCTCTCCTCAACCCGGGTCTATGACGGCGCCGAGCGCGGCCATGAGGACGCCACCCTGCTGGTCCAGCCCGCCTTGCCGGACGAGGTCTACAACCTGACCAAGCTCGCCGGGGAGGCGCTATGCCTCAGCGACCCGCGCCCATCGGTGCGGGTGGCCCGGCTGTCCAATGTCTACGGCCCCGGCATGGGCCGGGACACCTTCCTCGGCCAGGTCCTGGCCGAAGGCTTCCTCAGCGGCCGGGTGGCGCTACGGCAGAACCTGCGCTCGGCAAAGGATTACGTCGCACTCCCCGACGTGGTGCGCCTGCTGCCACGCATCGCCGAAGCCGGCCGCGCCCGCCTCTACAACGTCGCCAGCGGCACGAACGTCACGCATGACGCGGTGATGCGCTGCCTGGCCGCCGCCTTCGGCTGGTCGGTCACGGTGGCGGAAAATGCGCCGGTGCAGCGGTTCCCGCGCATCGACGTCAGCCGGCTGCGGGGGGAATTCGGCGCCCCATCCACTCAATTTCTCGATGCATTGCCGGCACTCGGCGCCGGCGTTCGACAGGAGGTCGCATGCTTACGATCGATGAAGCCCGCGGGCAGGTAACCCTCGCCCAACCCGACGGCGGCGAGGCCGTCTACCCGATGGACAGCCCGCAGGCGTTCGAGGCCGTATCAAAAGCCTGGCTGCGCTGCGGGTGGGACGTGAAATACGTCTACGGTTTCACCTGGATGGGCCGCCCCATAATCCAGTTGCCGGAGGACATGATCCGCATCCAGGAGGTCATCTGGCGCCTGGCGCCGGACGTGGTGATCGAAACCGGCGTCGCTCATGGCGGCTCCCTGGTCTTCTATGCCGGCCTGCTCGCCGTGCTCGGCAAGGGCCGGGTGATCGGGGTGGACGTGGAAATCCGCCCGCACAACCGCGCCGCCATCGAAAGCCACCCCATGGCAGACCGCATCACCCTGGTCGAAGGCAGTTCCGTCGCCGACAGCACCATCGATGCCGTCCGCGCCATGATCAAACCCGGCGAGACCGTCCTCGTCATCCTCGACAGCAACCACACCCGCGATCACGTCGCCGGCGAACTCGGCCTCTACGGCCCCCTGGTATCGCCCGGCTCCTACCTCGTCGCCTGCGACGGCATCATGGCCCAGGTCGCCGGCGCGCCCCGAAGCCAGCCGGACTGGGCCTGGAACAACCCGATCACCGCCGTGGAGGCATTCCTGGTCGACAACAAGGACTTCGTGCTGGAAGAGCCGGGCTTCGCCTTCAACGAGGGTTCCGTCCGCGAGCGCGTCACCTACTGGCCCAAATCCTTCCTCCGCCGCCGCGGAGGGCATGACGCATGAAGGCGGTCATCCTGGCCGGCGGCATGGGAACCCGCATCAGCGAGGAGTCGCATCTGCGCCCCAAGCCGATGATCGAAATCGGCGGGCGGCCGATGCTCTGGCACATCATGAACCTCTACGCCCATCACGGCGTAACCGATTTCGTCATCGCCCTCGGCTACCGCGGCCACATGATCAAGGAGTATTTCGCCAACTACGTGCTGTATTCCTCCGATGTCACCGTCGATACCGGCCGCGGCGAAATCCGCACCCACCAGAACTACGCCGAACCCTGGCGAGTAACCCTGGTGGACACCGGCCTCGAAACCCAAACCGGCGGCCGCCTGAAGCGCTTGCGGCGCTACCTGGAAGGCGAGCAGAGCTTCTGCATGACCTACGGAGACGGCGTGGCGGACGTCGATATCGCCGCCCTCATCGCCTTCCACGAATCCCACGGCCGCCAAGCCACGGTCACCGCCGTCATCCCGCCCGGACGCTACGGCGCGCTCATGCTCGATGGCGATCGCGTGGATGCCTTCACCGAAAAGCCGCCCGGCGACAACGGCTTCATCAACGGCGGCTTCTTCGTGCTCGATCCGGCAGTGATCGACCGCATCGAGGATGACGCCACCGCATGGGAACAAGCCCCCCTGGAGGGCCTCGCCGGAGATGGCGAACTCTCGGCCTTCCGCCACACCGGCTTCTGGCAACCCATGGACACCCTACGCGACCGCAACACCCTCGAGGGTCTCTGGGCCTCGGGCGCTGCCCCCTGGCGAGTCTGGAAACACTAGAAAGTGGACAAAAGTTTTTTGCTTCTTTTTTTCAAAAAAGAAGGCCTTCTTTTCTGAAGAAAAGAAGCAAAAGACTTCTATCCCTGCCTCAACCGCGGCCGACGAACGGCATCTTGGTGGCCATCACGGTGATGAAGAGGGCGTTGGCGTCCGCGCCCAGGCCGGCCATATAGACAATGGTCTTGCCGACGGCGGACACGTCCATGGTGGGTTCAACCCGCGTGGTGCCATCCGGCTGCGGCACACCCTTGGCCATCCGTGCCGTCATCGGCGTCGCCGCATTGCCGATATCGATCTGCCCGCACGCGATATCGAACTGCCTTCCATCGAGCGCGATGGACTTGGTCATCCCGGTGATGGCATGCTTGGTCGAGGTATAGGCGGCCGAACCTGGGCGCGGGGTATGCGCCGAAATCGAGCCGTTGTTGATGATCCGCCCGCCCTGCGGCGTCTGGTCGCGCATCATGCGGAACGCCGCATTGGCGATGAGGAAGCAGCCGTTGAGGTTCACCGCCACCACCTGGGTCCACTGCTCCCAGGTAAAGTCCCCGAAATTGGTCGAGGGAACATTGCCGCCGGCATTGTTGAACACCACGTCCAGCCGCCCGAACTTGGCCTTGATAGCCGCGAACAACGCATCCACCGCCTCGGGTTTGGTCACGTCGGTGGGAACCGCAAGCATGCGCGCGCCATTCGCGCCGGCAAGGCCGATGGTCTCGGCCAACGCATCGGCCCGCCGCCCCGCGAGCACCACCGAGTAGCCCTCGGCGGCCAGCGCCAGCGCCGATTCGCGGCCCACGCCGCTGCCTGCGCCGGTGATCAAAGCGATTTTGCCGTTGCCACTCATCTAGGTGTCTCCCCCGGGTTGATGGCATATCATGCCACCACTTGGCGGCGCTGACACGGGTGGTTGACGGCGCATCCGCTCCGCGCTGCCATGCGCGCCACGGAACAGGACCCTCGCATCATGACGCCCACTGAACGCCCGGCCATCACCGCCTATCTTGCCGCCCATCGCGAGGCGGCGGTGAAGCTGCTCGCCGAGGTCGTCCGGGTGCCATCCGACAACCCGCCCGGCGATTGCGCCCATCATGCGGAGGTAACCGCGGGCCTGCTCGAAGGGCTCGGCTTCACCGTGGAGCGCCATGTGGTGCCCGCAGCGGCGGCGCATGCCAACGGCATGGCAAGCGTCACCAACCTCGTCGTCCGCCGCCGCTACGGTGATGGCCCGGTGGTGGCCCTCAACGCCCATGGTGACGTGGTACCCCCCGGTGACGGCTGGACCGCCGACCCCTACGGCGCCGAAATCCGTGACGGCTGGCTCTACGGGCGCGGCGCCGCGGTCTCCAAGTCCGATATCTCCACCTACGTCTTCGCCCTGCTGGCACTGGACGCCAGCAAGCCGTCACGCGGAACCGTCGAACTCCACATCACCTATGACGAGGAAACCGGCGGCGAACTCGGCCCGGCCTGGCTGATCGAGCAGGGCATCAGCCGTCCGGACATCGCGCTGTGCGCCGGGTTCTCCTACGGGGTGACGCAGGCCCACAACGGCTGCCTGCATCTCGAAGTGGAAGTCACCGGACGATCGGCCCACGCCGCGCGCCCGTTCACCGGGGTGGACGCGCTGGAGAGTGCCACGGCGATCCTGGCCGCGCTCTACGCCTGGCGCGGCAACCTGGCCGGCCGCGCCTCGGCCATCCCCGGCATCGGCGCGCCGCAACTCACGGTGGGGCTGATTTCGGGCGGCATCAACACCAACGTGGTGCCAGACCGCATCGCCTTCCGGCTGGATCGCCGGATCGTGCCGGAGGAAAGCCCCGAAGCGGTGGAGGCGGAATTGCGCGACGTCATCGGCCTCGCCGCCCGCGCCCATCCGGCCGCCACCGTCACCGTGCGCCAGCTGCTCCTGGCGCGGCCGCTGATGCCGCTCGCGGGCGGCCAGGCGTTCACCGATCTGCTCTGCGCCCACGCCAGCCGGGTGATGGGGGAACCGGTGATCGCCGGCGGCGTGCCGCTCTACACCGATGCGCGGCACTACGCGGCGGCCGGCATTCCGGTGGTGCTCTACGGCGCCGGGCCGCGCAGCATCGAGGAAGCCAACGCCCACCGCGCCGATGAACGGGTGCCGCTGGCGGAACTCCACAAGGCCACCGAGGTGGTGGCCCTCACCCTCGCGGACTACCTGGCATGAGCGCCACAAGGGGCGAACGGGCCGGCCGGCGAGTCCGCCGCACCGTCGACAGCCTGCACCAGCTGCCGTTCAAGCAGCCCCGCCACCGCTTCCCGCCGATCGAGGTGCTGAGCGCCGACGAGTTGGAGTCCATCCACCTCGCCAGCCTGCGCGTGCTGGAGGAAATCGGCATCCGGGTGCAGAACCAGCGCGCGCTCGATCTGTATCGCGCCGCCGGGGCCACGGTGGACATGGCAACCCAGCACGTCCGGCTTGACCGCGGGATCGTCGCCGCCGCGATGGCCACCGCCCCGAGCCAGTTCACCCTGCACAGCCGCAACCCGGAGCGCAGCCTGGTCTACGGCGGCGGTCACATGGCCTTCGGCACCGTCGGCGGCCCGCCGAACTGCTCGGATCTCGATGGCGGCCGCCGTCCCGGCACGCACCACGATTCCCAGATGTTCATCCGCCTGGTGCAAAGCCTCAACTGCGTCCACATCGCCGGCCCCGCGGTGGCCGCCATCGATCTCGATCCCGAAACCCGCCACCTCGATACCGCGTTCGACATCCTGACGATGACCGACAAGATCTTCCAGGCCTCCGGCATCGGCGCCACCCGCATCAACGACACCATCGACATGTTCTGCATCGCCCGCGGCATCACCCGCGAGCAGATCGCCCAGTCGCCATCGGTCAGCACGGTGATCAACACCAACTCGCCGCTGCTGGTGGATGGCCCAATGGCGGACGGCCTCATGGCCTGCGCCGAAGCCGGCCAGGCCGTCATCGTCACCCCGTTCACCCTGGCCGGCGCCATGGCCCCGATTTCGCTCGCCGGCGCCCTCGCGCAGCAGAACGCCGAGGCACTGGCCGGGATGACCCTGGTGCAACTCACCCGCCCCGGCGCCCCGGTGGTCTATGGCGGCTTCACCTCCAATGTGGACATGCGCTCCGGCAGCCCCGCCTTCGGCACCCCGGAATTCGCCAAGGGCGCCATGGCGACGGGACAACTGACCCGGCGTTACAAGGTGCCCTACCGCTCCAGCAACGTGAACGCCTCCAACGCGGTCGATGCCCAGGCCGCCTATGAGTCGCAGATGTCGATCTGGAGTTCGGTGCTCGGCCACGTCAACCTGCTCATGCACGGCGCCGGCTGGCTCGAGGGCGGCCTGGTGGCCTCCTTCGAGAAGATGATCGTGGACGCCGAGATGCTGCAGATGATGGCCAAGACCCTGGAGCCGATCGAGGTCAACGAAGACGCCCTCGGCCTCGATGCCATGCGCGAAGCCGGCTCCGGCGGCCACTTCTTCGGCACCGCCCACACCCAGCGCCGCTACGAACACGAATTCTACACGCCGCTCCTGTCGGACTGGCGCAACTTCGAAACCTGGCAGAACGCCGGCGCTCTCGACGCCAACCAGCGCGCCAACGTCATCGGCAAGTCCCTGCTGGCCAGCTACGAAAAACCCCCGATGGACCCGGACGTCGAGGCCGAACTGCGCGCCTTCGTAGAACGCCGCAAAAAGGAGATCGCCAGCGAAGCAAGAAGCTAAACGGATAAAGTTTTTTGTTTCTTTTTTTTCAAAAAAGAAAGCGCTTTCTTTCTTAAAAAAAAGAAACAAAAAACTTTTACCCGTTCGGCTTCGCGGGCCGCCCATCTCGTGCCAGCAGCCCCGACAACCGCCCGCTCCCCTCGCCGATCACCGCGAACGGCGCCCAGTAGAACGGATGCGCCACCTCCGGATTGAGGTCCTTCCCGGCGCCATCCAGCAACCCAAGCTCCGCCGCCCGCAGCGCCTCCGCGATGCCGAACTCCGGCCGGTCGCGCAGCCGCCGCATGGTATCCGCCACCAGATACGCCGCCGTCTGGTCGTTCACCGCCCAGTGCGTCACCATCAGCGCCCGCGCCCCGGCATAGAAGAAGCTGCGCGCCAGCCCGGACAGGCTCTCCCCCGCCACCGTCCCCCCCGGCCCGCCCGAATTGCACGCGGACAGCACGATCAGGTCCGCATCGAGATTGAGGCTGGCGATCTGCGACGCCGACAGCAGCGCCCCCGTCGCATCCAGTGCCCCCACCGGTACCGAGGTCACAATCGCCGGCTCCGTCTGGCAGGCGATCTCGGAAGGCAGCAGCGCATGGGTGGAAAACTGCAACACCCGGTAGTCCCGCAAATCCCGCTTGAGCACATTCCCCGCGGTGAACGCCTCACCCAGCAACTCGTCCCCCGCCGTCGCCCCCAGCAGCAGCCGCGCCGCCTCCAACTCCCGCGTCGCGAACGGCAACGGTGACAGCCTGGTCAGCAACTGCGCACTCGCCGCGCAATCCTGCCCGGTAAACGTCCGCCGCGCCTGTTCCGGCGCGATCGGGCGAAACTCGCCGAACCCGAACCACGGCCGCACCGCGCGTGACCCCCCGGCGATCCGCCGCAGCGACACGAAATTCCCCGGCGACGGCACATGCGCCAGGGTGAACCGCCGCAGCAGCCACGGCGCCTCGGCCAGCCGGTCCGGCCGCGCCGGCGCCGTCAGCAACACATCGAACGGCAACGCCAGCAACGGCCCCACCGGCGCGATCGACATCGTGGTGATCCCGTCGAGGTCCCGCTCCACCCCCGCCAGCGTCGCCGCATACAATTGGTAGGCCGATCCGGTGTCGAACTCCGGCAACACCTCGCCACCGCCCTCGATGGAAGCCCGCACCCGCCCCACCAGGTCCGCCATCCGCGCCAGCCCGCCATCGATCCGCGCCACCGCCAGCCGCTCGCGCCGCACCAGGAACACCCAGCCGGAATCGGCGTTCAACGTCATGCCGACAAACGCCTCGCCCGGCCGCAGCAACCCCTGCACCGTGGCGGCCCCCACCACCTGCTGCACCAGTTGCCCGTAGTTCGGCGCCGCCGCCTGCAAGGCCGAATCCGCCTCGGCCAACGCCGCCTGCACGGTCGCGATCCGGGTATCGACCTCCACCACTTCCGGACTGTCCGTCGCCCCGGCCCGCTGCAACACGTCATCGCGCTTGCGGTAGAGTTCGGCGAGGGCCGACGAGGCATCCTGCCGCGCCCGAATGGCATCGGCCACCCGCGGATCGCGCGCATTCTCGCCCAGCCGTGCCGTCGCCTGGGCGATCTGCTGGCTGGTGATACCGCCCTGCGCCACCTGCGCGGCGGCGAACATCTCGGCATACAACCCCTGCCGCGCCCCGGCATCGCGCGCCGCCTGGGCGGCAAAGATGTCGAGGCAGCCGGCGGCGAACTCCGGATCGGTGCCGGTTTTCAACTGCGTCAGGATCCGCACCCCCGCCCGGCATTCTGCCAGTGCCCCATCGGTATCCCCCGCCAGCGCCAACTGCCGCGCCCGCACCAGCCGGGTGTTGGCCACCGGCTTGCTCCCCGGCAACACCCGCCCAAACGCGCTCACCGCCCGATCAAGCTCCGCGCTCGCCGCCCCGTGCCGCCCCGCCGCCGCCTCGGTCATCGCCCCGCTGCGATACAGCCGCGCCAGCAGCAACGGCTGCGTCAGCCCATTGCCCCGCGCCAGTTCCGTCGCATCGCGCAACGCCGCCGCACTCTCCGCCGTCCGCCCGAGATCGCGCAGCACCAGCGCCCGATACCGCCCCACCTCCACCAGCCCGAACAACGCCGAGCGCGCCACCGGATCGGTCACCAACTCGCGGGACGGCAGCAGATCGGCCAAATTCACCGGCCCCGAGCGGGCAAACCGCGAGGTCGGCGGCGCCGGCCGCGCCTCCGCCGCGCTGCGCGGCACAAACCGCCGATACTCCGCCTCCGCGTCGCGCAGCAATTCGAGCGCCTGCGGCAACTGCCCGCGGTTCAACGCATGCAGCGCCCGGTAATGCGCCAGCCGCGCCGGCGCCACCGGGTCCGCCGCCCGCGCCACCAATGCCGCCGCCCGGGTGAACAGCGACTCGGCATCCTGCATCCGCCCCTGGTTTGAAAGCTGCAGCGCCAGATACGTCAGCGGCGTCACGGTATTCGGATCATCCCGCCCCAGCGCCCGCTCCTGCACCGCCAGCGCGCTGCGAAACGCCGCCTCCGCCTGCCCCGACTCATCTGCCAGGTTCGCCCGCGTCCCCGCCTCGATCAGCTGGTCGTACTGCCCGATATCCCCCGCCCCGAAATTCCGCGCCGCCAGCCGCTCCGCCACCAGCGTCGTCGCCGCCGAGTTTTGCGCCGCCGTCCCCGCGGTCTGCCGACCCGACATGATGGCGATCGCCTTCTCCATCACCGGCAGCGCCGGCAGCACGCCATCGCCGATCCACGCCGCCCCATCCACCTGCGCCACCAGCGCCACATGCGGCCAACCGCCGATCCGCCGCGTGCACTGCGCCACCAGCGCCGGCGCGCCGCCCAGGATGGTGGTTTCCGCCGCCTCCTCGCAGGCAAAGCGCACATCGAGCGCGATCCGCCACGAACTCGTGGTCATCAGCTGCCGCAACGAGCCCGCCGGCACCCGGCGGAGCCGCGCGCTCGGCTGCACCCAGGTGCCGCAGAAAATCTCCACCCCGCCCGCCGCATCGCCGCTCTGGGCGCAACTCTCGCCGGCCGTGTTGTCCCCGATCAACACCTGCGCCACGGCCCCCCCCGCATCGCCGTTGACATAGGCCCCCGGCGGCGGCGTCGCGCAGCCGGCCAGCGCCCCCACCATCGCCACCACGCCGCCAAGCGCCGCCCGCCGCATCACCCCCAGGCGATACAGGCAGTCAGTCCACAGCGCGGCGCACGAAAAATTTGGAATGTCAGGGCCCATGGTTGCGACGGAAACCTAGGAGATAAGCCGCCCGCTGCAAATCGCGCAGACGTGAAATGGGTGATCTTCCCCACTCCAGGCCCTAGAAATCCTTGCTCGAGACATTGGGCAGCAGCACCTCGGTCTCATCCACCGTATCGCGCGCCGGGCGGATATCGAGATCGCGGATCGGCACGCTCTGCGGCAATCGTTCGGTTGACACCACGAAGCACGACACCGAGGCGATCGCGCACGCATTCAGCCGGTACGCCGCATTGGGCCCCGGGCTGATCGCCACGATCTGCGCCGCCGCCTGTCCGCCGATCCCGCGCACCGTGCCCGAAAGCTCCGCACTGCCCGAACCGCCGCGCGGATAGGCCAGCGCCAGCGCGCCCACCTCGAACGCCCCGCTGAGGTTGGCGTGGCTCCCCATGTCGATGAACACCGTCGCGTTGGGCGCCACCAGCCCGCCGGACGGATCGAGCACCCCGGTGCCGGCCAGGTCGATCCGCAGAGTGGGCGAAATGCCCGGTGCCGTCGCCAGCAGCGTCAGGCTGCCGGCGATCGACAGGTTCTGGGTGGAAATGAACGTCCCCCCCGTCGCCGCCGCCAGCCCCGGCCAGCCCGCCACCGGCACATTGCTGCCATAGCTGCCGGACGCCCCGCCGTTCAGCATCGCACCCGGCGAAAACGCCACCAGCGCCGCCGCACTGCCCGCGTTGCCGCCGAGATAGATCTTGTCCGCCGTGATGGCGCCACCCACCGCCACCTCCTGCGCCGCGGTGCCCGACAGGTCATACCCCTTCACCATGGCGCCGGTGGTGATCACCAGGTCCTGCCCACCCCCCAGTACCACCGCGTTGCCGGCGCGGATGGTCCCCGCCACCGTCACCGCCTGCACCGCGGTCGCCGAAACGTCGGTGCCCATCACCACGCTGCCCGCCGGCACCAGCACGCTCTGGCCCGAGCCCAGCCCCACCCCGCCCGCCGCCGCGATCGTCCCGCTCACCGCGAGGTCGGACGCGTTGGCCAGGCTGAGATCGCCGGCAACCGCCGTGCTTGCCGCCAGCGTGGCGACATGGTTGGCCGCCCCCGCCGGTGCCAGCGCAATGCTCTGCGCCGCCACCGCGGTCAGCATCGTCGCATCGATCCGCCCCACGCCGCCGCCCGCCGCCACCTCGGCGATACTCCCGCCCGACGCGGTCAGGTTCACCTCCCCGCCGGCCCCGAGCGCCACGATGCTGCCCCCGATAGTTATCACCGGCGCCTTGAGGGTGATGGTGCCGTTATCGCTCACCGCCACCCGCCCGCTCACCCCGAGCGCCACGCCATCCACCACCGACAGCCGCCCGCCCGCCGAAACCGCCCCCAACCCGTCAATCCTGTTGGCATCGCTCTCCAGCACGATCGCCCCGGCCGCCACCGCATTGAGCGTCGCCGCCGCGATCCCGCCCTTGCTGCCCACTTCGGCAATGCCGTTGGCGGTGCTGGTGAGGTTGACATTGCCGGCCGCCGCACTGATCCCGCCCGCGCCGCCCAGGCTGATGGTCCCCGCCGTGGTGATCGCCACGCTGCCCGAGGACGCCAGCGTCCCGCCGACGAACTGCACAAAGCCGCCCTGCGCCGCCAGGATGCCCAGCGCGCTCGCCGTGCCGCCCACCGCGGTCACCGCGCCCGAGATCTGCTGCACCCCGGTATCGCCCGACACCATCACCCCGACGCCGCCGCCCGACACGCTGCCGAGCAACGTGAGCGCCCCGGTGGTCGCGATCTGCACCCCGCCCGCCCCGCTCACCGGCCCCGCGACGCCAAGCGGCCCGGTATCCTGCACCAGCAATCGCCCCGAAGCGGTCGAAATCGTCCCCAGCGTGCCGATCGCGTTGCCCGCCGCCGGCAATGACACGGAGGCCGAAACCGGCGTCCCCGCGATGCCGGTCTGGTCGGTCAGCAGGTTCGCCACCACCCGCCCGTTGCCCTCCTGGATGCCCGCCACCGCCGCCAGCGCCAGGGTGCCCGCGCTCAGCACCGCCGTGCCGCTGCCGCCGCCGATGGCCAGCCCGCCGCTGCTCACCGCGATGGCGATCCGTGCCACATTGGCCGACAAGGACGCGCTCGCCGCCCCGGCCACCAGCGTGCCCGCCACGGTCAGGCCGATATTATTGGCCAGCAGGATATCCCCGTTCACCGCCATCGAGCCCAGGGCGCCGATGCTGTTGTGCCCCAGCAGCGTCAACGCCGTCGCGGTCAGCGCGTGCGCGGCTGGATCGGGCCCGGTGAGCAGCGCCGTCACGATGCTGCCGGTGGCCCGCTCGCTGATGGTGCCGCCCGCCGACAGCACGATGCTCCCCGCCGCCAGGCTTCCGGCATGGCTCGCCCCCCCGATGGTGAGCGCCCCGCCCACCGCCAGCGACAACCCCGAAGCCCCGGCCGAAACCGCACCGGCCACCTCCAGCCCCGTCGCATCGGTCAGGCTCAACGCCCCGGTGGTGGTGAACGCTCCCAAGGTCGCGATGGTGTTGCCCGCCGTCAGCACCGCCGCCGCCGCCGCGCCGTAAAGCTGCCCCGCCGCCGGCCCGCTCAGCGTCCCCGTGGTGATCACCCCGGTCTGGCTGATGGTGCCCGCTGCCAGCAGCACCACCCGCCCGGCATTGAGCGCCGCGCCGATCGCGAGGTCCCCATTGGCGGCCAGGGTGATGGTGGCACCATTGCCGCTGGCCGGCGCCGCCGGCGTCCCGGCCATGATCGCCCCCACGCTGCCCAGCGCCATCGCGTTGGCAACCAGCACATCCCCCGCCGCGTTGATCGCCCCGAGGCTGGCGATCGCATTGGCGCCAGGCAGGCTCACCGAGGCCAGCCCGGACACCGGCTGGCCGGAAGCGGGCAGGGTGAGCAGGTTGGTGCTGATCATCCCGTTCGGCTCGCTGACCGCGGCCGGCGTCAGCAGGCTGACCACCCCGCCGTTCAGCGCCCCCACGGTGCCGGCCTGCCCGATGGCCAGCGCCCCCGGCAGCGTCAGTTGCAGCAGCCCGGTGTTGCCGGCATCGGGCGCCAGGCTGCCCCCCGCGCTCACCGTGCCGGCGATCTGCAGGGCGGTGCTGTTGTGGATCACCACATCGCCCCACGCCGCCAGTTCGCCCAATGCCGCCAGCGTGTTGTTGCCGGTCAACAGCACCTCGGTGGCCGAGGCCGGCGCGCCCGCCACCCGCCGGTCATTGAGCAGGTTGGCCGCGATCCCGCCATTGACCTCCACCACCGCCCCGCTGGCCGCCAGCCCCACCGTCCCCGCGTTGAGCAGCGTCGCGGTCCCGGCGCTGCCCAGCGTCAGGTTGCCCGCCACCACCAGCCCCAGCGTCGCGGTGTTCGATGCCCCCGGCGCCGCCACCCCACCGGCCGAAACCGTCCCGGCCACCAGCAGATCAGCCGTGTTGCGCAACAGGAAGCCACCGCTGGTGATGACGGTGCCCAGAATATCGATGCTGTTGCCGCCGCCCAGCGCCACCCCCGAAGCGGCCGCGAATGTCTGCGCCGGCCCCGGCCCGTTCAGCACATGGGCGGCGATCACCCCATTGGCCTGCTCGCTGATCGTGCCGGACGCCACCAGCGAAACCGTGCCCCCCGCCAGCAGCGCCGGGCTGCCGGTCGCCCCGATCCCCAGCCCGCCGGCCACCAGCAGCGACAGCGCCGCCGGATTGGCCGCCGGCGCCACCACCTGGGACCCCGCCGTCACCGTGCCCACCACCACCAGCCCGGTGCTGTCCGAAATCATCAGGGACCCGGCCGAGACGAACCGCCCCAGCCGCCCGATCAGGTTCGCCCCGCCCAGTTGCACCGCCGCCGCCTGGCCGCTCCACGCCGAAGGCCCCGGCCCCAGCAGCAGCCCGGCGATCATGCTGCCGTTGGCCTCCGCGATCGTCCCCGCCCCCACCAGCGCCAGCGTGCCGGCATTCAGCAGCGCCGCCGCCCCGGCCTGGCCTACCCGGATATCCCCCAGCGTGTCGATCTCAAGCTGCGCCGTGTTGGCCGCCAGCGTGCCCGCCGCCGGCCCCGCGCTCAACGTGCCGATCAACGCGACATTGATCTGGTCGGCGATCCGCAAGTTGCCCAGCGTGGTGAAGCTGCCGATCGCCGCCACCTGGTTGCTGCCCGTCAACGACACCGCCGCCGCCGCCGGCACTGCCAGCCCGGGCGCCGGCCCCACCAGCACATTGGCGAAAATCACCCCGTTCGGCTCGCTGATCGTCCCCGGCGCCAGCAGGCTCACCCGCCCGGCATTGATCGCCCCATAGGACCCGCTCGGCCCGAGCGTCAGCCCGCCCCCGGCGATCAACTCGATGGTGCTGGTATTGCCCACATTCGGCGCCGGCAGCAGCCCGGCCGACAGCCCGCCCGCCACCCCGAGGTCGGTGCTGTTGGTGAACGCGAGATTGCCCGAGGTGGAAAACCCGCCCAGCGCCGTCACGGTATTCACCCCGTTCAGCACCGCCGCCGCCGCCCGCACGAAAACCTCCCCGGCCCGCGGCCCGGTCAGCAGATTGGCGGCGATCGACCCATTGGGCTCGCTGATGGTGCCGCTCGCCACCAGCACCACCGTCCCGGCATTCAGCACCGCATGGCTGCCGGCCTGCCCGAGCACCAGGGCGCCCGCCACATCGAGATGCAGCGTCGCGGTATTGGCCGCGGACGGCGCCGCCGCCCCACCGGCCTGCAACGTCCCAAGCACCACCAGCGCCTGCCCGTTGGCGATCCGCATGTCCCCGCTGGTGGTGATGTTGCCCAGCGCCCCGATGGCATTCGCCCCCCCCAGCGCCACGCTCGCCGCCGTGCCATCCAGCCGCGCCACCCCCGCCATCGCTCCGCTCTGCGTCACCGCCCCGGTGGTCTGCAACAGCAGCCTTCCCACCCCGGTGCCGCTGAACCCGTTGACGTCGATCCCCCCCGCGGTGATCGCCGAAATCCCGAACCCCGGCACCACCACCGCCCCCGCGATCAGGGTCCCCGCCGTCATCCCGGTGGTATCCGCCAGCGCCAGCCCGCTGCCCCAGCCCAGCGCCATCGCCGTGCCCGAGGTGAACGGCGCCAGCGCGATCGTCCCGCCAACCCCCGCATTCAACGTATTGAACGCCGGATTGGCGTTCACATAGATGTCCCCCACCACGCTGATCAGCTTGCCGCTGGCGGCCGTAATCGGCGCCCCGACATAAACCCCGTCCCGCCCGGCCGCGAGGAACACCGAATCGCTCCCCGAGGTCACCCGGCCCGCGATCGTCAGCAACCCCGCGCCGCTCCCCCCCAGCGCCGGCTGCGCGATCAGCGCCACCAGCCCATCGGCCGAAATCGTCGCCCCCGCCGCCACCCCGATCGCGTCGCTCGAACGCACCACCAGCGAATGGCCCGCCCCGGTCACCGTCATCGGCAGGCTCACCGTGAGCGCCTGGCTGTCGCTGAGGCTCACATTCCCCGCCACCCCAAGCCCCGCCAGCACGCCGATACGGTTCGCCCCGTTCAGCGTCACGTCGCCCACCCCGGTCACCGTCAGCGTCCCCGCCGCCACCACCCCGGTGGTCCCCGAAATCGGCCCGCCGGCATTGAGGTTGACATGCCCGCCCGCCAGCGTGCCGATCTGGCTCGCCGAACCGAGCGCGATCGCCCCGCCCACCGTCACATCGAGGGTATTCGCCCCCCCGGCACTCACCGTGCCGCCCACCGCGAGCCCGGTGGAGGCCGCCAGCGTGATCCCCCCGGTGGCGCTCACGGTGCCGCCGATATCGATCGCCCCCCCCGGCGTCGACAGCTTGATGGTCCCGCCGGTCAGCGTCCCCGGCAATGCGATCTGCCCGGCGGTGAAATCCGCGCTGCCCGCCTGGATCGTGCCGCCGCCGATGAACGCGCCCCCCGCGCTGATCGCCACCGTCAGCACTCGCGCCGAAATCGGCCCGCTCGCTAGCACCCCGCCCGCCCCGGAAGACATCACGAGCTGCCCGCCCAGCACGCTCACCCCGCCCGCCGGCGCAATCGCCAGGATGCCCAACGGCCCGCCCGCGTCATAGCCGGGCAGGGCGGTGAACCCGCCCACCGCCGCCGCGAGCGACAATGTGCCGCTGCCGTTCAACACCACCGGCGCATTCACCGTGAGGTTCCGCCCGGCCTGCAAACTCAGGCTCGCCGCCGAACTCGTGAAGGCGGACTGCACCACCAGGTCCCGCGCCGCCTGCAACACGATGGTCCCGGTCAGCCCCGACAGCACCGCCGGATCGAGCGTGGACACCACCGCCACCCCCGATCCGCCATTGTTCCCCGCCGCCAGCGTGCCACCGCCGCCGCCCGGCACGAACAACCCGCTGCCGCCACCGGCCTGGATCACCAGGTCCTGCGGATCGATCAGGATGCTCCCCGCCCGCCCCGCCACCGCCCCCACATCCACCACCCCCGTCAACGCCAGCGCCGACGAGCCCGATACCTCCACCGCCCCGCCATTGCCCCCCCGGGCCCCGCCGGTCGCCGAAATCCGTCCCGCCATCCCCGTCCGCGTGGCCGACATCACCGTCACGCTGCCGCCATTGCCGCTCTGCCGCGCATTGGCCAGCACCCGCGCACCGGCCTGCACCTCGGTCACCCCGGCCGTCAGCCCCGCCGCCTGCCCAACCGCCACCCGCCCGCCACCGGCCTGCCCGGACGCATCCACCCGCGCCGCCGCCGTCAGGCTCACCGTGCCGCTCGCCGCGATCTCGATGGTCCCGCCCACCTGCCCGGCCCGCGTCCCCACCGCACGCACCTGCCCATCCACGATCACCGAACCGCCGGTCGACTGGATGCGGATCGCGCCAGGCCGGTTGCCCAGGCTGTCCGCGCTGATCCGCCCGCCCGCCTCCACCAGCCCGGTCACCATCCCGTCGGCCTGCGCCGCGCTCAGCAGCACCTGCCCGCCGGCGGCCGCGATAGTGCCGGTGTTGCGCACCGTGCTGCCGCCCGCATCCGCCGCCCCCACATCGATCGACAGCAGCCCGTCGCCATACAAATCCACCGTATGCCGCGCCGCCCCGGCCAGGATCACCCGCCCGGCCCGCGCCACGATCACCCCGGAATTGCTGACATTGGGCGCCACCAGCGCCACCAGCCCGGCCTCGCGCACCGTGATGCGGCCCTGGTTGATCACCGCCGCGCCCTCCCGCGCCGGCTGGTCGAAATTGGTGCTCCCCGCCATGAAGCCCGCCGTCGAAATCCCCGCCGCCGAGGCCACCAGCGCATGCGCATCCACCTGCGCGCTGCCGGTGAACACCACCCCCGAGCGGTTCTCGATCACCACCTGCCCATTGGCGCTGATCCGCCCGGCAATCTGCGACGGCTCCGCCGCATTCACCCGGTTGAGCACCGTCGCACTCGCCCCCGGCTGCACGAACGTCACGCTCTGCGCGCTGCCGACATCGAAACTCGTCCAGTCGATCACCGCGCGCGCCGAGCCCTGGGTGATCCGCGTATCGCTCGCCGCCCGCGCGATGGTGGCCTGGCCCCCGCTCACCACCCCGCCCTGCGGCCGCGCATTCGGCGCCGGATCGGCCCGCGCCACGCCGCCCAGCGTCAAGGCGAGCAGGACAGCCGAATGCAACGCCGTCGTCCGTGCCAGACACGCGCGCAGGGGCGACCGGATCATTTCGCTGTCAGCGTGCCGCGATGCCATCGATACCTCGCGGTCCTTTTACCTCAAAAACGCGCGAGCAGGCGCCAATAAAATGCGGAGGCCGGCAACGCCGCGATCCCCGGCCCGCTGCCGGTCGGATAGCGGGTCAGCCGCCGTGCCACCTCGATATCGAGCTCAAGCCGCGGCGCCGGGATCAGCCGCACCCCGAGCCCCGCCGAGCGCAGCCGCCGGCCATGGTCCTCGGGAAGGTTCTCCCATGTCTGCGCCCAGTCATAAAAAGCATAGAACTGTGTCGAAACTTCGGTGGTGCCGCCCCACCAGTTGAACTCGCCCACCGTGTTGAACTGCACCTCCGCCGTCGCCGTCACCGCCCGGTCCCCGGTCACCTGGCCATAGTAGAACCCCCTGGTCAGCCTGCTGCCACCCAGGAAGAACTTCTCCGCCGAGGGCAGCACATCGCGGGTATACTGCCCCGCCACCACCCCCATCACCGCCACCGACGCCCCATCCCACGGCTGGAACAGCGTCTGGGTCCGGGTGATATCCACGCTCGCCTTGCGAAACGCCGGCTGCTGCTCCGATCGGCCGGCCAGCGCCGCGCCGAATGGCGTCGCCCCCAGCGCCGAAATCCCCTGCGACAGCCGCACGATCACCACGTTCACCGCATTGCGGGTATCGCCGAAAACCTGGTCGGCAACCGCATAATCCACCCCAACGCGCGCCACCCGCAGCGAGTCAGCGCTCGATTGCACGCCGTTCTCCGCAATCGTCGCCTCGATCACATCGAACGCACCCAGCACATTCAGCGTCTGCCGCCGCGAACGCACCAGCGGGTAGGACACCTCGGCGCCGAACAAATCGGTGCGGCCGAGATAGTTGATGCTCCTGAACGTCCCGGTCGGCTTGGAAAGCCCGGTCCCCGCATACAGCCGTATCCGCAGCCCGTCCGAGCCGATGAAGCTGTCCACCGAGAAATTGCCGAAAATCTGCGACCCGTTGAACGTGCGGTACAACTGCAACTGGGTATGCTCGCCGAACTCGCTGAGGCTGTTCACATCCAGCACCGCCAGCGCCTGCTCCGGCCCGACATTGGCGAACGCCCGGTTGTCGCTCGTCACCTGCCCGGTCACCGCCTCGCGGCTCACCTGCGCCACCAGCGTCAACGCGCCCGGCTCATCCGTCGAGGGCCGCAGGATGGCGCGCAGGTTCACGCCGGGCACGTCACCCGCCAGCAGCAGCGCCCGCTCCAGCGTCGCGGTATCGATCACCCGCGGCTCGGTCAACCGCGCCAGGAAGCGCAGCACCTGCACCCCTGCCGAGCCGATATCGCCATCGAGCCGCACCTCGGCGATCCGCCCCTCCGTCACCCGCAGCCGCACCCGCCCATCCGCCTCCACCACCGCGGACACCGCCGTCAGCGTGTAGCCGTCATCGCGATACCGATTGACGATGGCCAATCGCGCCGCATCGATGCGCGAAACCGGCACCGCCTCGCCGATCAGCCCCGCCAGCAGGGCGGCGAAACTGTCGGTCGTATAGATCGTCATCCCCTCGATATCAGCCGCATTCACCGGCACCAGCAGGTCCGGCCCATGCGCCGCGGCGGCCGGCGCCTCGGGCGGGTGCGTCTCCGGCTTGGCCTCCGGCACCGCCGGCGGCAGCATCGGCGCCACCGGCGAGGCGGGCAAATTCGGGCGCGGCGGCACGCTCTGGGATCGCGCCGGCGCAAGGGCCGCCGCGCCAAACAGGACGGCTGCACTGATGACAAGCCCGAACGAACGCATTCCGCCACTCTAGCCGTACCCGGCGTTATTGCCATGCGTGCCAACCGCACGCCGCCCCCGCTCACGAAACTGTTGATCAAAAACGAAAAATCGCTGCCATGCTGCACCACCTTCGCTTCCCCCGCCGCTTTCCTGTATGACCGTCCCGCAATCAACGACCCCGCCCGCACACCCAGGAAGCCGCCATGGAGGTTCAAAAACTCGGCAAGTACGAACTGCGGACCATCCGCGGCCGCGGCGCCATGGGCGTGGTCTACGAAGCGTGGGACTCGGTGATCTCGCGCCGCGTCGCCATCAAGACCGTCCTGCTGCCCGATCCGCATGATCCCGAGGCCCAGGAACAACTCTCCCGCTTCCGCCGCGAGGCCCAGGCCGCCGGCCGCCTCAACCACCCCAACATCGTCGCCGTCCACGACTACGGCGAAACCGAAGAGATCGCCTACATCGTGATGGAATTCGTCGACGGCGAATCCCTCAAGGCGGTGCTCGATCGCGGGGACCGCATGTCCCCCGAGGCCATCCGCACCACCATGGCCCAGCTCCTCGCCGGCCTCGCCTTCAGCCACGAACAGGGCGTCGTGCACCGCGACATCAAGCCCGGCAACATCATGCTCACCCGCCACGGTACGGTGAAAATCACCGATTTCGGCATCGCCCGCATCGAGAGCAGCAGCATGACCCAGTCGGGCACCATGCTGGGCACGCCGGCCTACATGTCCCCCGAACAATTCATGGGCCTCGCGACCGACGCCCGCACCGACATCTATTCCACCGGCGCCCTGCTGTTCCAGATGCTGTCCGGCAAGCGCCCGTTCGAGGGCGCGATGTCTGCCATCATGCACAAGGTGCTATCCGCCTCTCCGCCGCAGCCCTCCATCCACGCCCCCGGCCTCGCCGCCTTCGATCCGGTGATCGCCAAGGCGATGGCCAAGGACCCCGCCCACCGCTTCACCGATGCCGCCGCCTTCGCCGCCGCCCTGAAAGCCGCCTTCGAGGGCGCCCGCGAGGCACTGATCGACCCCGAGGCCACCCTCTACGTCGGCGGCGGCCAGCCCACCGCCGCCCCGTCCTCCGCCCCCATCACCCCGCCCGGCGGCGAGGATGCCCTGGCCCGCCTCGCCATGATCGACCCCGCCCCGCCCGGCGGCCTGCGCTCCACCTTCGGCGCCCTCGCCGCCATGCTGCTCGGCGTCGCGGCGTTCCTGTCCTGGTACCTGCTATGGCCCGAACCGGCCAGCCAGCCGCCCCCCCAGCAACAGGCCGCCACCCCCCGTCATCCCGCCCCCCACCCTCGCCACCCTGCGCGCCGCCGCCGCCCCGGTGGAATGCACCCTCAGCAACCCGCAGATCGGCGACGAAGGCACCATCTTCGTCACCGGCCTCACCCGCCGCGGCCGCCCCGAAGCCGCGCTGCGCCAGGCCATCCTCGATGTCGCCGGCGCCAACCGCCTCGCCTGGAGCCTCATCACCTTCGACGGCCCCTATTGCGAGGCCCTCAACGTCCTGCGCCCCATGCGCATACGCGACGTCCGCGAATCCGCTGCCCTCAGCCTGGTGATGAAAGGCGACCTCACCCGCCTGCGCCAGGATGACCTTGCCATCATGCGCATCGTCATGCCCGACTTCCCCGCCCATCTGCAGGTCGACTACCTCGCCAGCGACGGCACCATCGCCCACCTCGTCGCCGATGACGGCCACAATCTCCTCGTCCTCACCAAGGACGGCATGAAGCCCGTCGGCGCCTCCCACCTCTACCGCGCCGGCGAAACCGTCATCATCGGCGAGCCCGACCCCGCCCTCGGCTTCGAAGGCTGGGAAATCAACGAGCCCTTCGGCACCGACATGATCATCGCCATCGCCTCCGCCGTCCCCCTGCGCGAAGCCCCACCGCCGGCCAGCGACACCGGCGTGGTCTACTTCCGAGACCTCCGCGCCGCCCTGGAAACCGCCGAAGCCGCCGGCCAACGCCTCTCCGGCCAGGCTGTCCTGCTCGAAACCGTGCCGCGCTAGAACGTGATCGCTACGGGTCGAAGCACCCGACGTCGTGAACGACACGGCAAAACAAAGCGCCGGATACCCAAATGCGATACCCGGCACAGGAGCGTCGCGAGGTATTCCGGCTTGGGTCGTTGCATGCATGCCGGCGCAGAACGACGAAGCCGATGGGTCGTGCTTTGGCTACGCATCGGCTTCGTCGGCCTACTTCCGCTTGCTGCCGTAGGCTCCCTTGGGTTTGCTGGACTTCGTCGGTTTGGTGTATCTCGGCTTGTAATAGCCGTCGCCTGGGCGGGGGCCGGTGCTGCTCTTCGGCTTCAGATGGGGGGTATGGCTGGGTGTCAATTGGCCAAGTTGTGAATTATCAGCATAAGCTATATGTGGCGTCATCAAGAACCCTAACATAGATGCACCAATTATCCATTTGATCACAACAAGCACTCCCCTAGGTTGGTTAGCCCGTCCTATTCATGGGGCTGACGTTCGTTTCGCGATTTGAGCGGCGGGCATGGATTTCCTGTCGCCTGTTTCATCGCGGTAGCCGGTGGTTTTTGATGGGCGTTGGGGTTTCGGGCTGCGGTTGGTTCGGGGGCA
>CAIMWH010000109.1 GCA_903845065.1 uncultured Rhodospirillales bacterium
AGTTTTTGCTTCTTTTTTCAAAAAGAAGCGCTTGCTTACGTTCGGTTCAGCCGCAGTCGCACCCCGGCGTCGGGTCCTGGGATTCGCGGGTGACGTGATGGTCGACCCATTCGGCCACCAAGCGGCGGGCCTCGCTGATGGAGGCTTCCGGGTGGTGGATGCGGTAGAGGGTGGTGCAGGCCTGGAAGGCCGGCATATCGGGCGTGCCATGGGCGCGCAGGTCACGATAGGCGGTGACGACGGCGCGTTCGCAGTTGCGGGCGATATAACTGAAGTCGCGTCCCATGGGGCGATCCGATACCTGTTCCACCGGACAGTTTAGGCGCCGGCGACGATCTCTGCCAGCGCTTTGCCGACTTCCTGGGTTGACGCCTGGCCACCCATGTCCCGCGTGCGGGGGCCGCCTTCGCGCAGCAGGGTTTCGATGGCGTCCACGATAGCTTTCGCGGCGGCGGGTTCGCCCATGTGTTCGAGCATCATGGCGCCGGACCAGATCTGCCCGATGGGGTTGCAGATGAAGCGGCCGGCGATGTCGGGGGCGGAGCCGTGGACGGGTTCGAACATCGAGGGGTGGATGCGCTCGGGGTTGATGTTCGCGGACGGGGCGATGCCGATGGAGCCGGCGACGGCGGGGCCGAGGTCGGACAGGATGTCACCGAAGAGGTTGGAGCCGACGAGGACATCGAACCAGTCGGGGTGCTGGACGAGGTGGGCGCAGAGAATATCGATGTGGTACTGGTCGGTGGCGACTTCGGGGTAGTTCTTGCCCATGAGGGCGAAGCGCTCGTCCCAGTACGGCATGGTGAAGGTGATGCCGTTGGACTTGGTGGCGGAGGTGACTTTCTTGCGCGGGCGGGTCATCGCGAGTTCGAAGGCGTATTTCAGGATGCGGTCGACGCCGACGCGGGTCATCACCGTCATCTGCGAGACGAATTCGCGGTCGGTGCCTTCGAAGTGGCGGCCGCCGGAGGAGGAGTATTCGCCCTCGGTGTTTTCGCGCACCACGTAGAAATCCATCTCCTTCTCGGTGCGGCCGGCCAGCGGGGTGACGGCACCGGGCATCAGGCGGCAGGGGCGCAGGTTCACGTACTGGTCAAAGCCGCGGCGGAAGGGGATCAGCAGGCCCCACAGCGAGATATGGTCAGGCACGCCGGGCCAGCCGACGGCCCCGAGGAAGATGCTGTCGGAACCGCGAACCTGGTCCATGCCGTCGGGCGGCATCATGAGGCCGGTTTTCTTGTAGGTTTCGCAGGACCAGTCGTAATGGTCGAGCTTGAGGTTGAAGCCGAAGCGGCGCGCGGCGGCATCGAGCACGCGCAGGCCCTCGGGGGTGGTTTCCTTGCCGATGCCGTCACCGGGGATGACGGCGATGCGGTAGGTCTTGCTCATGGTGGGGGGCCTTTGTTCGGCTAGGCGTCAATGCCGGGGAGGTTGAAGCGGTGGCGGATTTCGTCGGCCACGCGGGCGCTTTCGTCAAGCAGGGGGCGTGGCCAGGGCGAGAGGCTGTTGGCGAGGGGGCGGATGTAGCCCTGTTCGGCGAAGCGCTCGATGAAGCGAAGTTGCCGGCGGCCGGCCTGTTCGGGGAGGGCGTAGAATACCGGGGCGCCGGTGGCGCAGGCCTCGGAGATCATCGAGACCGAGTCGGCGGTGACGATGATGGCGTCCGCGGTGGCGAGGAAGCCGAGATAGGGGTTGGGGCCGGGTTCGCCCCAGCGATAGAGCAGGTGCATGACGCGACCCAGACCGGCGGAAATCGCTTCGGTGGCTTCCTCGCCGGTGCGGCGGCTGGTGGTGGCGAGGACGGTGCCGTCGAGCGCGCCGGTGAGGCGGGCGACTTTGCGGGCGAGGTTGTGGGCGCGGGCGGGTGGCATGTCGGTGCCGCCGGGCGGGCCGCCGACGAGGAGGGCGACGTGGGGGCGGGGGAGGTGGGCGAGGCGCTCCTGCCAGGCGGCGCCGGACTGGTGCAGCAGCAAAGGCGAGACGCGGTGGGGCGCGCCGAGGATGGGCAGCACGTTGTCGGCGGTGCGGGGGATGTCGTGGGTGGGGATCACCAGCAGATCGAAGGCATCGGGGCGGAACAGGCCGCCGAGGCCGGGGCTCATGCAGTGGACGATGCGGCAACCGAAGCGGGATTTCAGCCAAAGGGCGACGGCGGCGGAGCGGCGGCCGGCGGAGAGCACGAGGTCGGGCGCTTCGGCGGGCAAAGCGGTGGCGCTGGCGAGGCTGATGGCGTGGCGGGTGGCGGCGGAGAGGCCGAGCAGGGAGCCGCCGGGGGCGAGGCCGGCGATGTGGGCCATCCAGTTCCAGGCGAGCGGAATGCGGCGGAAGGGCAGGCCGAGGCGTTCGGCGATGCCGATGGCCTGGGCGGCGGTGCCGGCGCGCGGATCGTCGAGCACCCAGACGCGGGCCTGGGCGGGCTCGGCGGGGCCGGTGGCGGCAGCTTCGGGCGCGCGGGTTTCCGTCATCGCGGGGTCATCCCCTGTGGACGCCGCGACGGCGGGAAGCTAGGAGAGGGCGGCACGCAACCGGGTCGCTGGGGGCCGGCGGGCGCTGCCAGGAAATTTCGAGGCGCGGCGATGGAAAAACTCCACATGAGCGATTGGGACCGGGATGCGGCGTTGACCGCCGCACGTATCCTGCTTGAGATCAAGGCCGTCAATTTTCGGCCGGAGGAACCATACACCTTTACGTCGGGCTGGAAGTCCCCCGTGTATATCGATTGCCGCCGCATCATCTACTTCCCCCGGGCGCGCGCCAAGATCTGCGAGCTGGCGGTGGAGAAGATCGGGCGGAATATCGGCTATGAAACCATCGAGGTGGTGGCCGGCGGCGAGACGGCGGGGATTCCGTTCGCGGCCTGGATCGCGGACCGGATGTCCACGCCGATGGCGTATGTGCGCAAGAAGCCCAAGGGGTTCGGGCGCAATGCGTTGATCGAGGGTGATGTGCCGGACGGCAAGCGGACGCTGCTGGTGGAGGATCTGACCACTGATGGCGGCTCCAAGATCCAGTTCTGCCAGGCGCTGCGCGACGCCGGGGCGCTGATCAATCACACTTTCGTGGTGTTCTACTACGGCGTGTTCCCCGGCAGCTTCGATACGCTCAAGCGGATGGACGTGAACCTGCATCATTTGTGCACGTGGTGGGATGTGCTGGAGGCATGCCGGGATCGGCCGTACTTCTCCGACTCGGCGCTGAGCCAGGTGCGCAAGTTCCTGGAGAACCCGGTGGCGTGGTCCGCGGCACACGGTGGGGTGGCGAGCTACGAGGAGGCGCAGGCCTGGAAGACCCGCCCGGCGGGGTGATCGTTTCGGCGCGGCGGGCGTTCGCTGGTTGCACTTTCGGCCCCGGGTTGTCATTGTCCGTGATGACTTGAAACGACCTGGGGGAGAGACGGTCCGATGGTTCACCATGCGAGCTGCCTGTGCTGTGCCGATCTGCTGCGGGGCCAGTTCGGCCGGCGGCGATTTTTGTCGATGGCGGGGGCGGCGGGGGCCGCGATGATGCTGGCGCCGGGGGCGATGGCGGCCGAGGGGCATTACGAGGCGATGCTGCTGACCTGCATCGATCCGCGGTTTCCGGAGAACAGCCTGAACTACATGCGCGGGCGGGACCTGGTGGGGAAATACAGCCAGTTCTCCTTCGCCGGGGCGGCGATCGGCGTGGTGGCGCCGGCGTTCGCGGATTGGGAGAAGGCGTTCTGGGATAACCTGGCGACCTCGATGCAGTTGCACCACATTCCCAAGATCATCGCGATGAACCACCGCGACTGCGGGGCGGCGAAGATCGCCTATGGGGCGGAGAAGGTGGCGGATGCGGCGATCGAGACCGCCACGCACAAGGCCTCGCTGGAGGCGTTTCGCGCCGCGGTGAAGCAGCGGCATCCGGCGTTGCTGGTGGAGACCGGGCTGATGGCGCTCGACGGCAAGGTTGAGATGTTCGCCTAGAGGCGGCGCGGCGCGCGGTATCCCGCGCGCCGCTGCTATTGGGTGGGTGGCACCACCGGTGGCTGGGCCACGGGGAGTGCCGGGGCTGGTTGGGTGACGGCGCGCGGGGGCGCGGCTTCGGGGCGGGTGACGGGTGTCGCGTCGAAGACGCGGTCAAGCAGGCCATCGAGGAGTTTGTAGAAGCGGTCGTAGCCGTAGCCGGCCAGGAACGACAGCGCGCCGGCGGAGAGGCCGACGCCGCCGACGGAGATGGCCTGGCTGGTGCTGCCGGCGCCGTAGAAGAACAGGCCGACGGTGAAGCCCGCCACCACGCCCGAGAACATGCCGGAGAGCACCATGAAGCGGTCGCTCGGGCCGAGCACGAAGCGGGTTACGCGGTCTTCGATCTGGCGCAGGATGCGGACCCAGGCGCCGAGCACGCCGAACAGCATGGCCAGCACGTAGGACTTGAACACCGCGACCACGCCGGCGAGGCGGGCGGCCCGGGCGCGGTGGGCGATGTCATCGGCTGATACCAGCGCGCTGGCCGGCGCGGCCGGCGTTGCGTCATCCCACAGGACGACCGTCAGGCGGACGGGGTGGATGGCGAGTTTTCCCCACGTCCAGGCGCGTTTTGCTTTCGCCCACAGGTAATCGGACCAATCCGTCTCGGTGTCGGGGACGGGTCGCGGGTCGATGGTGGTGAAGCGATCGATGTTGAGATAGGACGAGGCGATTTTCGCGCTCACGATGCGGTAGTCGTCGCAGACCTTGGCGAGGCGTGGATCGTCGCTCGCGGCACCCTTGACGATCGGCGGGCAACTGGCGGGGCGGTCATGGTTGGCGGCGAAGAAGCCGTCGTATTCGCGGATGAACTGGGCGTGATCATCGAGCAGGCCGCCGGCGTAGTAGATGTCCCACGAGGTGAACGCGAGCAGCGGGATGATCAGCAGCAGGATGAACCAGCGCAGGCGTTTGAGCGTGCGGTTCAGATTGGCGACTGGGCCGGCGAGCCAGGGAAAGGCGAAGCGGGAGATGCCGATGCGGGCGGATTCGGCGGCGGCCTCGTCAGCGCCGCCCCGGCGTGCCCGGCTGGAGGGCTGCGCCTCGTCGCCGACGAACATGTAGGTGAAGGCGATGGTCATGCCGCGGGCCGGACTGATCCGCGGGGCGAGCTTGTCCTTGATCGACAGCAGGATGGCCGAGTTCAGCTCGAAGTCATACTGGGTGGTTGGCGGGAAATGCATGCGGGCGAGGCGCAGGGCGAGATCGGTTCCCGACAGCTTCAGCGGCTCCTTGCCGTCCGCCGCAGGCATGGCGACGGTGACGTCACCGATGCTGTGGTTGGCGAGGCTGGAGACGTGGTCCAGCAGGAGATGGACCTCGTTCAACTGGCGCCACAGCATCTCGCGGGCGTGGCCGAGATATTCCGCGTTCCATTGCTCCCCGATCGGCAGGGGGGCGGGCGGCTTGGTGCCGTCGTTGGTTTCGGACATCGGATTGCGCCCTTCGCTGGCCTGCGTAACGAATGCTAGGGCGATGCAACCGGCTA
The DNA here is from genome assembly GCA_903845065.1 of uncultured Rhodospirillales bacterium. Lineage (GTDB taxonomy): Bacteria > Pseudomonadota > Alphaproteobacteria > Acetobacterales > Acetobacteraceae > CAIYPH01. Next base: position 5,479 of record CAIMWH010000109.1, read on the forward strand.
CGCAATCCTGGATGAGGCGTCGGCCCTCGCAGGGTCGCGAGGGCCGGTTGGGGGTCAGATTTCGATGAAGACGGTTTCGTTGTCGCCCTGGATGCGGATGTCCAGGCGCCAGATGTTGGCGCCTTCGGGGCGGGCGATGAGGGTGGCGCGGCGGGCGGGTTCGTCGATGAGGCCGAGGAGGGGGTCCGTCGCGTTGAGGGGGTCTCCCTCGAAGTAGGCGCGGGTGTAGAGGCGGGTCATGATGCCGCGGCCGAACAGGTTGATGGCGATGTGGGGGGCCTGCTGGGTGTTGCCGCGGCCGGGGACGGGGCCGGGTTTGACGGTGGTGAAGCGGAAGGTGCCGGTGGCGTCCGGGGCGCAGCGGCCGTAGCCGGGGAATTTGTCGTCCGCGGCGGGGCTGGATTGCCAGATTTCGACGCAGGCATCGGAGGCGGGGGCGCCGTCACCGTCGGTGATGGTGCCGATGAGGGTGATGACTTCGCCGTTGGCTCCGAAGCGGGTGAGGTCGGCCATGGCGGGGTCTTCGATGAGGTGCCAATAGGGGCCGATGGTCTGGGCGGCGGTGGCGGCCAGGGCTGTCGTGGTCAAGGTGGTCATGGTCAGATCCCCATCGGAGTGGCGGCGCGGCCGCGCAGGACGACGTCGAAGCGGTAGCCGAGGGCGTGTTCGGGCTGGGTGACGTCGAGGTCGAAGTTGGCGATCAGGCGGTTGCGGGCGGCTTCGTCGGGCACGCCCTTGAAAACCGGGTCGAACGCGAGGAGCGGGTCGCCGGGGAAATACATCTGGGTGATCAGGCGGGTGGCGAAGCCGGGGCCGAAGAACGAGTAGTGGATGTGGTTGGGGCGCCAGGCGTTCTTGTGGTTGCGCCACGGGTAGGCGCCGGGCTTGATCGAGGTGTACTGGTACCAGCCGTCGGCATCGGTGAAGACGCGGCCGTCGCCCTTGAAGTTGGGATCGAGTGGCGCGTCATGGGTGTCGAGCGGGTGGAAGTAGCGGCCCGCTGCGTTGGCCTGCCAGATTTCGACCATGGTGTTGGGAACCGGGCGGCCGTCTTCGTCGGTGATGCGGCCGCGTACGATGATGCGTTCGCCCTGGGCCAGCTTGCCGTTCATCACCGAAAGGTCCGTGTGGGGCGGGAAATGGGTGGGGGAGAAGGCGGGGCCGGTGGCTTCGGTGATGGTGTGGGGGAAGGCGAGCAGCGGGCGCAGGGGGTGGCGGGCGCGGGTGCTGCCGTAGGCGGGGGTATTGTTGTCGGGCTGGCTGCCGGGGGCGGGGGGGCGGAAGCCGATGATATCGTTCATGGTGTTTCCATTTCCTTGAGGGTTTCCTTGGCGACGCGGACGGCAGAGTTGGCGGCCGGGATGCCGGCGTAGGCAGCGACCTGGATGAGCACTTCGGCGATGTCGGACGGGGTGGCGCCGGTGTTGCGGCTGGCGCGGACGTGCAGCTTGAGCTCCTCGTGGTGGCCGAGGGCGGCCATCAGGGCGATGGTGAGGAGGGAGCGGGTGCGGCGATCGAGGCCCGGGCGGGTCCAGACGCCGCCCCAGGCGGTGCGGGTGATGAATTCCTGGAAGGGGCGGTCGAAGTCGGTGATGGCGGCGGAGGCGCGGTTGACGTGGGCCTCGCCGAGGACCTGGCGGCGGATGGCCATGCCGGCGGTGTAGAAATCCTCGACCGGAGTGGCGAGGAAATCGAGCATGAGGGTGGTGACGGCGGCGGGGTGTTCGACGGTGGGGATGTGGGCGGCGCCGGGGATGATGGCCAGGCGGGCGCCGGGGATGGCGGCGGCGATGGCCTGGGCGGCGGGCAGCGGGGTGGATGCGTCCTGGTCGCCGACGATGACGAGGGTGGGCAGGCGCAGGGTGGGGGTGCTGGCGGTGAGGTCCGCGGTGGCGAGAGCCTCGGCGGCGGCGGCGTAGCCCTCGGGGTCGGTGCGCAGGAGCATGGCGCGCAGGCCGCGGGCGGCGGGGGCGGTGGCGAAGGGGGGCGTGACCCAGCGGGTCATCACCGTGTCCGCGACGGCCGGCAGGCCGTGGGCGCGGACGGTGGCGGCGCGGGCGTGCCAGGATTCTGCCGTGGGGAGCACCATCGCGGTATCGCACAGGATCAGGGAGCGGACTCGGGACGGGGCGCGGGCGGCGAGGGATTGGGCGATGACGCCGCCGATGGAAAGGCCGGCGACGTCGGCGGTGGCGATGCCGAGGGCGTCAAGCAGGGCCACCGCGTCATCGGCGAGGGTTTCGATGGTGGTGGGGCCGGCGGTGACGGTGGTGAGGCCGTGGCCGCGCAGATCCGGCCGGATGACGCGGAAGCGCTGGGCCAGGGCTTCGGCCTGGGCGTCCCAGACGTGGGAGGAGGTGCCGAGGGAGTGGAGCAGCAGCACGGCGGGCGCCGAGGGCGGGCCGTCAACCTGAACGTGGATCGTGATTTCGCCGGCCTGGATAAACATCCCGCCTCGCTCCCCCTGCTTGGTGCGCCTCTTAGCGGCCGCCCCCCGCCCTGGCTATGCCAGTTTGACCGGAAGTCTGGTGTTATTCGCTCCGGCGGGGTGCCGTAGTGGCTTGACCCTGTCGCGGGCAACGGGGAAACATCCGGTCCGGTGGGGGAGTTCAAAATGGCCGGATCGGCGCACGATGACTATCGGCACGGTTCGCAGATTGGATTTCAGGGGCGTTTGAAGGCGGCCGAGGTAGTCCCGATACCTGCCTGGGCTGGCTGAAAATCCAACGACGAGGACGGAACCGACACCATGCTCGAACCTATCCAGCGTGCATTCCTCACCGAAGTGCTCGATGTGCAGTTTGCCCCGCCTGAGGTGGTGCAGCCGCAGCCGCTGGTGCAGCCGGCGGTGACTATCCCGGTGGAGGAGGTGGCGCCCGAGGTGGTGCTGTCCGAAACCACCACCAAGGCGTGCACCGCCATCGCGACGAGCGGCGAGAAGGCAAATTACGAGGGCGCCGAGGAACTGAACGCGAAACTGCTCGACGCGGTGAAGAAATGTCCGGCGCTGGCGGAGCATTTCGGGGCGATCCTGGGGGCGCCGAAGAGCGCGACGGTGGTGTTCAGCACGACGGCGAAGGACGCGTTCTACAGCAAGACCGGCGATCGCGACAAAGGCATTCCCGACAACGTCATCATCCTGCCATCCACCGGCAAGACGCCGCTCGATCTGCTTGATGGGCTGATTTTCGAGACCTGCAACGCCGAGATCCAGCAGAGCTACGATGATCTCAACAAGGATCTGTTTGCCCGTATTCGCACCCCGACGGAGGAAAAGCCGCCGTTGACGTTGCTCGACTACGGCAAGCAGAAGGCCGAGATCGAATCGAAGGCGGTGCTCAAGGATGCCCAGTTGCTGTTCGCGGCAAGTGATGGCGGGGTGGAGATCGCCTACCAGGGGCAGCGCAACCTGCTGGCCATGCTGAAGGTGTGCAAGGAGCGCGGTGGCGGCACGCTGGCGGATTTCGATGCGACTCTGGAGGACCCGGTGGCGCTGGCCAAGGCGCTGGAGGACAACAAGGAGGAACTCGGCAAGTTCCTCAAGGACGCCAACGACGACGAGGATATTCGCAAGGATATCCTGTCGGCCATGGCCTCCTCGCCGCATAATCGCAATTCCGGCGAGGGCGACAAGAACAGCCTCAACAGCGATGACCTCTACGCCTACGAACTGCTGGAGACCATGACGGCGCCGCAGATCGTCACGATGATTATTTTTGAAATCAACAAGATATCCAAGCTGCCGACCAATGTGGAGAAGGCGCTGCGGCCGCTGATCCAGCGCCGCATCGGCCTCTACGATGTGGTCAAGGGTGACGCGGTGGACCGCTCGGCCCGCAACGCGGTGGTGATGGAGATTATCGCCGACCTCAAGGCCGAGATCCCGGCGCTGGCCGATGCCGATTTCACCAGCTTCGGGTTCAGCGAGGACATGGCGAAAATGGCCCGCCTGCGCAAGGAGAACTGCAAGGGGGCCAATAGCGGGGCCTTCGACGAGGGGGCGCAGAAGGAGTTGCAGATCAAGCTGGAGATTACCGCGGCGCTGCAGGCCTGAGGCGGGCGGCGAGGCGCGCATCGTCGGCGACGATGCGCGCTTCGCCCGCCGCGCCGTCTGCGCTCAGTGGGCCATCAGCACCGGCACCGTCATCTCGGTGAGGAGGCTGCGGGTGACGCCGCCGAAGGCGCGTTCGCGCAGGGGGGAGTGGCCGTAGAGGCCGCAGACCAGGAGGTCGGCGCCGATATCGGCGGCGTAGGAGAGCAGGGCGTCGCCTTCGGAGATATCGATGGCGACGGTGTGGGCGGCTTCGGCTTTCACGTCATGGCGGGCGAGGTGCAGCGCGATGTCGGCGGCGGGGACATCGCCATCGCCGCCGATGCCGGGGCGCGGGTTGATGGCGAGGACGGTGACCTTGTTGGCGGTTTGCAGCAGGGGCATGGCGTCATTGAGGGCGCGGGCGGCTTCGCCGCTGCCATCCCAGCCGATGAGGACGTTGCTGCCGAGGGTGGGGAATTCGCCGGCGAAGGGGATGATGAGGATGGGGCGGCCCGAGGTCATCAGGGTGCGCGGCGTGAGCACGGCGGCGCGGCCGGAGCGGTCGTCGCGGTCGGGCTGGCCGATTACCACGAGGTCGGCGTAGCGGGTGTGCAGGACGACGGTTTCGTCGATGGCGCCCTCGACGAGGCGCCATTCGCCGGAGAGGCCGTTCTGGCGCAGGGTTTCGCGGAAGCTGGCCTCGATGGCGCCGGCTTCTTCCATGCGGACGTCCCGCATGCGTTCGATGAGGTCTTCGGCGCGCTGAACGTCCATGAAGGCGGAGGGGAAGCCGTAGAAGACGTCGGGCGGCGGCAGGTCGATCACCGCGAGGCCGGTGAGGTGGGCGCCGTGGCGGGCGGCGAGGTCGGCCGCGATGGCGAGGCGGGTGGCGCAGCGGGGGCTGGTATCGAGGTGAACCAGGATGTCTTTGAATGCCATGGCGTTTTTGTCCTGTGGCCGCGATTGAGGAGCGGTGTTGTTCTGGCTGAAAGCGTTCAGGCGCGGGTTTTGCGATAGCTGTAGTTCTTGTCGAGGCGTTCCATCAAGTAGTCACCGTAGCGAACCGGTTCGTGGCGCGGCGGATTGGTGGCGCTGGTGCAGGTGGGCACGCAGGTGACGGTGCTGTCCATCGACATGTCGAAGAAGTAGGGGCAGGAGAAACGGTCACCGCCCGAGAGGTTTTTGACCCGGTGCGGGGTGGATTGCCAGCGCCCGTTGGTCCAGCGGCTCAGCATGTCGGCCACGTTGACCACCCAGGTGCCGGGAACCGGCGGGGCTTTGAGCCAGGTGCCGTCGGCGCGGCGGACTTCGAGGCCGCCGGCGGTGTCCTGGCAGAGGATGGTGAGGAAGCCGTAGTCCGTATGGGGGGCCGAGCCGAAGGCGTCATCGGGGCTGTCGGGCGGCTGGGGCGGGTAGTGGAGCAGGCGCAGGAAGGTGGTGGCGTCGGCGAAGTAGGGGGCGAACCAATCGGGCGCGAGGCCGAGGGCGCGGGCCATGGGGCGGAGCAGGCGCAGGCCGAAGGCGCGGATGGCGGCTTCGTAGGCGGTGACGGCGTCACGGAAGCCGGGTAGGTCGGGCCATTGGTTGGGGCCGTGGACTTCGGTGTCGTAGCGCGGATCGGAGGGGGCGATCTCGTGCATCAGCATGAGGGATTCGGAGAAGTTGGGGCGCTTCACGTCAGCCACCGAGGAGGTGACGATGACGGACGTGTTGGGGGCCATGTAGCCGCGGTGGGTGCTGTTCATCGCCAAAGCGCGCTTGGCGGCTTCGGGCTGGGCGTGAAAGGCGCGGGAGGCGGCGAACAGGCCGTCGGTGAGGGATTGGGGCACGCCGATGTTGCGGAAGTAGCAGAAGCCGATGGAGGAGAAGATGGCGTCCAGGTCTGCGGCGATGGCGATTTCGCCGGCCTCGCCGTGGTCGAGGCGGGACATGTCGATGATGGGGAGTTGGTCGATGGCGATGTTTGTCGCGGTCATGGGTCGGTCCTAGGCGCTGGGGTCGGCGAGGAGGGTGGCGAGGGAGGCGGCGAAACGGTCGATGATTTCGTCGACCAGGCTGTCGCTCATGGCGGTGGAGGTGGCCAGCGCGGCGCGCGGGGTGGGGAAGAGGCCGTTGACCAGCATGGCAAGCTGGTGGCGCTTGACCATGGCGAGATCGGTGCGGGTGGCTCCGAAAACGCAGCCGGGGCCGGGGTCGGTGAAGAACCAGGCGACCATGGAGCCGACGCGCCGCGTCCAGATCGGCAGGTTGACGGCGCCGGCGGCGGACTTGATGCCGGCCTCGATGCGGGTGGCCCAGGCGCCGATCTCGTCGATGCGGGCCTGGGTGAGGTCTCGCACGGAGATGGCGCCGGCGGTCATCGACAAAGGGTTGCCGGAGAACGTGCCGGAGGCGAGGACGCTGCCGGAGGTGGGGTTGGTGAGGTCCATCAGGGCGGCTTTGCCACCGACGCCGCCGATGGGGAAGCCGCCGCCGATGATCTTGCCCATCATGGTGAGGTCGGGGTCGATGCCGTGGAGTTTCTGGTAGCCGCCTTCGGAGAGGCGAAGGGAGATGACTTCGTCGAGCACGAAGATGGCGCCGACGTCATGGCAGGCTTTCTTGACCGCGTCGAAGAAGCCGGGTTCGGCCTGGGCGAAGGCGCCGGAGCCCATGATGCCCTCGACGAAGACGGCGGCGAGTTCGGGGCCGTGGGCGCGGATGGCGGCGACGAAGGGGGCGGTTTCGCCGTAGGGGGCGACGTAGTGGCTGGGGCCGGGGAGGCCCTTGGAGCCGAGTGAGGGGTCGAACATCGAGCCGTGGTAGCCGCCGGCGGCCATGAGGAATTTGTAGCGGCCGGTGGCGCCGCGGCAGATGTTGAGCGCCAGGGAGAACGCCTCGGTGCCGGAGTTGTTGAACAGCACCTTCTCGACGGAGGGCACGCGGGCGACGATCTGTTCGGCGAGATCCACCTGCGGGGCGTTGTTGGCGGACCAGGCGCTGCCGCGGGCGAGTTGTTCGGTGACGGCGTCAACAATCGGCGCGTAGGCGTAGCCGTGGATCATGCTGAAGAAGTTGCTGCCGAGATCGATGTAGCGGTTGCCGTCGATGTCGATGAGATGGGGGCCGGTGGCGCGCTCGATGGTGACGGGGTAGGGCGGGTTGAAGGAAATGCCGCGCGACGAGGTGATGGGGAGTGAGGCCAGGCCGCGCGCCTCGAAGGCGGCGGAGCGCGGGGTGGTGGCGCGGTAGGTGGCTTCGGGTGAGGCGGTGTTGCGCATCATGGTGGGGACTTTCAGAGCCGCACGTCGTGGCGGGGGCTGTACCAGGCGGCGGACTGGGCTTCGGCGCGGGCGATGTCTTCCTCCAGCATCAGGCGGGCGGCGACCAAAGCGCGGGCGGCGGCGGTGATGGCGGCGGTGTAGGCGGCGCGGTCGGCGTAGCGGGACTGGATGGAGGGGCGGGGATCGCCGGACCAGGCGCGTTCGGCCTCGGTGTCGGGGAAGGGGAGGGTGCTGCCGGTGAATTCGTGCATGGCGCCTTCGCCGTGGTGGCGGGCGCGCAGGTTCCAGCCGGTGTAGGTGGCGAGCGGGGCGGCGACCATGGGGGCGCGGATGCCGGCGATGTCATTGCCGTCGGTGTCGACGGCGGGGACCAGCACGGCGTAGGGCTGGCCGGCGAGGACCTCGGGGGGCTGGCGGTCGAGGATGCCTTCGCCGGTGCGGGGGCCGCAATCGAGCCGGCAGAGTTCGCTCGGGCTGCGCGGCGTGCTGGCGCCGGGGATGGCGGGGAACTGGGCGGCCCATTCGGCGTGGCGCACCAGGGTGGTGTCGGCGCGGGTGGGGATGCGGCTGGGCGGCGGGGCGGTGCCGTCGGTGGCCCAGTCGTCCATCGCATCGAGGGTGGCGCGGAACAGGGCGGTGGTGGCGACGACATTTTCGAGGTTCTGGCAGATGCCGCGGCCGGGGGCGCCCATGTGGGGGGAGGCGGCGTGCTGGGAGCCGGACCACAAATAGACCCGGACGGTCTCGGGGATGGCGAGGTCCTGGCCCTGGGTGTCGGTGTGGACCAGGGAGCCGCGGCGTTGCCAGTATTCGGTGGCGGTCTGGGTGTGCAGCACCAGGGGATCGGTCGCGGGGCGCTTGAGGATGGCGTCGGTGTGGCCGGTCAGGTGGTCCGTGGTGGGGGCGTAGGCGAAGGGGAACAGGTCGGCCGGTTCGTAGTGGTCCTCGTGCTGCTGGCCGGCGGGGACGGTGAGGTTGGCGAAGCGGTTGGTGTTGAGGCGGCCGGCGCCGGAGACGTGGGGGATCAGGCCGTCGAACACTTTCCGGCCGTCCGCGTCGGCGTTGAAGCCGTGGTAGATGAAGTCGCGGATGGCGCGGCCGGTTTGCGAGCGGCCCCAGCCGTAGGCGTGGTCGATCTCGCCGGCGACCGGATTGCCGTCGGTGGCGTGGCGCAGGAAGGACACCAGGTCCCGCACCGCGGGGTGGCAGAGGCCGAGGACCAGGGGGGCGCTGCCGGTGTAGACCAGTTCGTAGATCCAGCCGGGGGCGAAGCCGGCGTGGACGTGGAGGTTTTCGCGCGAGGGGACGGTGCCGCGATCGGCGCCCTGGGCATCGAGGCCGACGCCGCCTTCGAGGCGGGAGAAACTCCATTGATCCGGCGGGACGACCTCGCGCGGCGAATCGGCGTAGCGGCGGCGGGTGAGGACGGCGGTGTGCTCGGTGCCGGGGACCACGGGGTGGCTGCGCGTCGAGGCCCAGCCGGACAGCGGCACGACGTGGACGCCGGTGCGGCCGGCGTATTCGACGCGAACCAGGCCCTCGGCCGGGCGGCCGCCTTCCATCGCGACGGGGAGATCGAGCAGCATGCGGCCGTCGCCGGGGAGGAGGTCGCCCTGCCAGGCGCCGAAGACCACGGTGTAGCCGCGGCGCATCAGGTAGCCGTTGCCGGCGTGGGCCATGGTGCGGGGATCGTTGGTGGCGGCGCCGTCGTTGAAATAAATCAGGGCGCGCTTGTTGCCGCGGTTGCCCCAGTCGAAAAACAGGCGGCGATTGCCGCGCGTCGGATCGATCGGGCGGAGGATGGTGACGTCCCCGGCGAAGGGAACCAGGCCGTCCGCGTCGCGTTCGGCGCGCTGGATATCGGTGACGGGGGCGTTGCAGGCCGCCGCCGGGTCAATCGCGTGGCGGGCGCGGGCGTGGATCACCTCGTAGGCCCCGGTCGCGCCGAAGGCGGCGCCGCCGGCGAAGGGGAAGCGGGCGGTGATGTCGAGTTGCATGCGTGGGGTCCCCGGGGCTCGGTCGGAGCGTAGTGTCCGGCCTGCCCGGCCTCGGCGTCAATGATACCAGATCGGCGTGCCTTCAGGGTAATCGGGTGATGGCCGCGCGTGTCAGCGCAGCAAGCCAGGAATTTCACCACCCGCTTCGCTAGAGACAGTGAGACGGGGAGAAGTGAAGGGTGTGTGTCAT
>CAIMWH010000110.1 GCA_903845065.1 uncultured Rhodospirillales bacterium
GAAACCCCAACGCCCATCAAAAACCACCGGCTACCGCGATGAAACAGGCGACAGGAAATCCATGCCCGCCGCTCAAATCGCGAAACGAACGTCAGCCCCATGAATAGGACGGGCTAGGCACAACGTGGTCATTGGTAGACGCGCTCTTGGATGCACCGCAATAGGCACAATCCTTGCCTTTATATCGCTTACTCGCTCCCATGAGGTCGCCTCAATACTGATTTTTAGCCACGGAGATGAAACGTACTTGTGATTGTAGCATTTGTTCCAACATCCGTATCCCAGAAAAGGGAAGCCCCCCAACCCATCATAGGAATTCTTTCATGAACCCCCCGCCCATCCCCTCAACCCTCAGCACCGCCGCGCCCGCCCTCGCCCTCCGCTTGACCATCATCCTCACCGCCCTCGCCACCCACATCGCCCACGCCTTCCTCCGCCACCCCACCCGCGCGCCCCTCATCCTCCCCCTCTGGCGTTACCTCACCCGAAGCGCCCGCCGCTTCGCCGCCCTCATGGCCCACATCGCCGCCGGCCGCCTCCCGTGCACCCAAAAGCGCACGCCCCATTCCGGCCCCCGCCCCATAAATTTCCCCACCGCCCACGGCTGGCTCGTCGCCGACCTGCGCCACGAAGCCGCCATCCGCGCCGGCCAACTCGCCACCCTCCTTGCCGAACCCGCGATGGCCGAAATCCTCGCCGCCGCCCCCCAGGCCGCCCGCCTCCTCCGCCCGCTCTGCCGCATGCTGGGCCTGCCCACCATCGCGCGCCCCCGCGCCGCGCCAACTCCGCCCCCATCGCCGCCCGCCGAACCCATCCGCCAGGCGCCGCCCCAACCCGTCACCAGGCACCACCCCGAACCCCCATGCCCGCGCGCCCGCTGGCCATGGTTTTCCCCCACCGCAAAACCCGCCTAGCCCGGCCGCGCCGAAAACCGCGCGATATGTTACGATAAACCAATAAAATCAGGCGCTCGGCAACGTCACCCACCGCTCGCCAGTCGGCCCGCGCACCAGCAACAACAGCCGCGTCCGCCGATCCCGCCGCGCCGAATCCACCAGCAGCCAGAACGCCCGCACCGAAGTCACCGGCTCCGTCATCACCCGCTGGATCACATCGCCAGGCTCAATCCCCGCCTCCGACGCCCGGCTATGCGTATCCACCGCCACCACCGCCACCCCATCCACCGAGGCCTCGATGTCAAACCGCGTCCGCACATCCGGCGTAATCGGCGCCAGCCCAAGCCCGAGGTCCGGCGGATCGGTGAACTCGGCCTCCATCTCCGCCATCGTCTTGCCCTGCCCGGCCTTCACATCATCAGGGTTGTCGATGATCGGAATCGTCACCGCCACCCGCGCCCCGTTCCGCCACACGTCGAACGTTGCCGACGTCCCCACATCGAGAATCCCCACGGACCGATTGAACGTCCGCGCATCCTTCATCGTGGCATCCCCCACGCCCACGATAATGTCGCCCGGCCGCAACAACCCCACGGCGGAGCCGCCGATATCCAGCCCGGTCACAATCACCCCGTCCGTGTTGCGCTCCTTGCGCGGCAATCCCGCCCCATCCGCCAGCAACGGCGTGAGCTTCTGCACCCGCGCCCCCACCCAGCCCGGCTTCACCCGCCCGAACTTCTGCAACCGCGCAATCACGAACCGCGCATCATTGGAGGGAATGGAAAACCCGATCCCGATCGACCCGCCATCCCCCTGCGATTGCAGCGCGGTATTCACCCCGATCACCTCGCCCTGCAAATTGAACAGCGGCCCGCCGGAGTTGCCCTGGTTGATCGGCGCATCGGTCTGGATGTAGTCGTCGAACGGGCTGGTCCGAATATCCCGCTCCAGCGCACTGATAATCCCGGACGTCACCGAGCTCGAATACCCCAGCGGATTGCCGATCGCGATCACCGGCATCCCCTGCTTCACCGTGTTGGAATCGCCCCACTTCACCGGCGGCAACGGCTGGTCCGGCTGCACCTGCAACAGCGCGATATCCACCAGCGCCTTGCTCAACACCGTGGCGGCCAAGGTGGTGCCGTTGCTCAACGTCACCGTCACCTCCGCGGCCCCCTCCACCACATGTTTGTTGGTGGCGATCAACCCATTGGCATCAATGATGAATCCAGTCCCCATCACTCGCCGCCGGCTGGTCGCCGCCGCCTGGCCCTTCTGCGCCGGCGTCTCGATCAGCCGCACCGAGGCAATACTCACCACGCTGGGCAGCAACCGCGCGGTCAACTCGGTCAAATCAACCGGGTCATGCGCACGCGCAGGCCCGGCGGCAAACGCCAGCGCAAGCGCGGCGATCAGAATACGTCGCATGGTGGTTCCCCCCCGAATAGCCTACGCCTGGACAGCAAGCGCCTTGGTGATCGCGGTCTGCACCCGCAACCCGTCCGGCTCATCGCCCGAGCCGAAACAGGCCACGATATGCCCGTCCCGTCCGATGATCACCTTGTTGAAATTCCACGAAGGCTCCCAGTTCCGCTCCGCCTTCACCCACTTGTAGAAAGGCTCGGCATTCTCCCCGGTCACCTTGGAAATCCCCGCCATCGGAAACTCCACCCCGAACGTCGCCTCGCAGAACGCCTTCACCTTGGCATTGCTGTCGCTCTCCTGGTTGAAGTCCTGGCTCGGCACCCCGATCACCACGAACCCGCTGGATTTCCGCAGCCTGTGCAGTTTCTCCAACCCCTCGTACTGATAGGTGAACCCGCAGAAACTGGCAGTGTTCACCACCATCAGGGCATTGCCCTTGTACTGCGCCAACGGCAGTTTTCCGCCATCGATATCGGTAAACGTGAAATCCCACGCGGTCTGCTCGGCCGCCCGCGCGGTACTCACGCCCCCAACGGCCATGCTGGCGGCGAGAAATTCACGACGTGACACTCCAGTCATGGAACGCGCCTCCGGGTAAGGATGTGGTTGCAAGCCTATACGGTCAATCGGCACGTGGGGATGCATGCCTGCACAGAAAACCCCTGACCCGCCCAAACGTTACAACGCGGCAAGCGTCTCGAACACATCCCCGCACGGCGCCCGTCCCAGGATATGGGTACGATGCCACAACGCATAGAACAACAGGATCCACGCCGCGAACCCATGCCGGCGCCCGTTGGACTTGCTGAACAACGCCTCCACCTTCTGCGGATGCGCGATCTCGATAATCCCCGGCTGCATCGCAACCAGCTTGCCCAACCGGGCCCCCTGATTACCAATCCACTGCCCGATCGGCACCGTGAACCCCTGCTTGGGCGCAAACGGCCTGGCCGCGGGGCAATTCTGCTCCAGCCAGCGCCGAAGGATCCACTTCCCCATGCCCTTGTTGACCTTGAGCGCATCCGGCAGCCGAAACGCCGCCTCGGCAACGCCCTTGTCGAGAAACGGCGTCCGTCCCTCCACCGCATGGGCCATCAACCCGCGATCGATCTTCAACAACAAATCATGCGGCAGCCAATCCGCCATGTCGATTTCCTGCGCGATCATCAACCGCGTCCGCCCCGGCCGCGAAGCCTGCGCCTCGGCCGCCAGCAACCCATCGCGCCAATTCCCTGGATGCTCCCGCAACACCGAGACCCGATCGAAATTCCCCCGCGCCCGCATCGTCTTCCCGCCCAGCCACCACGGCCGCATCGCCGACCGATACCGCCCATACCCGGCGAAAATCTCGTCCCCGCCCTCGCCCGACAATACCACCTTCACATCCTGGCGCGCCCGACGGGCCAGGAACCAGGTCGGGATGATCGCATAATCAGCCACCGGATCATCCAGGCACGCGACGATCTCCGGCAGATGCCGCCAAACCATCGCCTCCGTCACCTCGATCGTCTCGTGCCGGGCCCCCAACGCCTTCGCCACCACGGACGCCTGCTCCCGCTCATCGGCAGCACCCGGATGGGCGAACCCCGCGGTAAACGCCAGCACCGGCTTGTCATTCAACCGCGCCATCAACGTCAGGATCGTCGCACTGTCGACACCCCCCGAAAGGAACATCCCATACGGCACATCGCTGCGCTGATGCAGATCGACACTCTCCTCCAACGCCCGATCCAACCGCTTGAGCGCCGCCTCTTCCCCGATCACCTCGGGCGCCCCCTCCGGCAACGCCGCAATCCGCGACCGCTCCAGAATCCGCCCGTCCGCACACACCAACGTCTCGCCCGGCAACACCCGGTTGATCCCGGGGAATATGGTCTCGGCCCCGGTCGAAAACTGGATCTGCAGCAATTCGTCCCGCGCCTGCGGCCGCACCGCCCGCTTGATCAGCCCGGTGTTCAACAACGCCTGCGCCTCGGACGCGAACGCCAGCCCCCCCGGCACCTGCGCATAGTACAACGGCTTGATCCCAAACGGATCGCGCGTGATCGTCACCGTGCGCGAGGTCCGCTCATGGATCGCGATCCCGTACATCCCGCGCAGATGACGGGCATAATCCGTCCCGTCGCGCAGCCAGAGATGCAACGGCGGTTCGCAATCGCTATTGGAGGAGAACTTCACCTCCGGCATCGCCTGGCGCAGTTCGCGATAGTTATAGATCTCGCCATTGGCCACGATCGCCGCCGACCCGGCATAAAGCGGCTGATCCCCGGTCACGAGATCGATGATCGACAACCGGTTATGCACCAGCGCCACCCGCCCCACGATCGTATGGCCCGACCCATCCGGCCCGCGATGCGCAATCGAACGGGTCAACGCCGCGATCACCGCCGGATCGGGCGGGGGCGCATCAGGAGCGAGAATGAGTCCGGCGATACCGCACATCAGGCGCGGCCCAGAGCGTGAGTCGAGTGGTGCATGACCGATGTCCTTAGCATTGTGACGCGACGAATGTCTTGCGAAGTTCGCACCGCACGACCACTTCCCAAACCATGACACATATCGCCCATCTGGCCGACCGCGGCGTGATCGAAGTCACCGGCGAGGACCGCGTCGCCTTCCTCCAGGGCCTCGTCTCCAATGACGTGGCGCTGGCCGTGCCCGGCACCGCGGTATGGGCCGCACTGCTTACCCCGCAGGGCAAATGGCTCGCCGATTTCTTCATCCTCTCGGACGGTAACCGCCTGCTGCTCGATGTCGAACGGGCCCAGGTGGCACTCCTGGTCCCCCGCCTCACCCGCTTCCGCCTGCGCGCCAAGGTCGCCATCGCCGACGTGTCGGACGCCTGGACCGTCCACGTCGCCTGGAATGGCCCGGCCCCCGCCATCCCCGGCCTGATCGCCCCCGACCCCCGCCTGCCCGGCGCCGGCTGGCGCATCCTCAGCCAGGCCACGCTGCCCGCCAACGCCACCCCGGCCGACTGGAACGCCCACCGCCTGTCCCTCGGCCTGCCCGATGGCTCGGCCGACCTCGAAGCCGAAAAATCAATCCTGCTCGAAGCCGGGTTCGACGAACTCAACGGCGTATCCTGGTCCAAGGGCTGCTACATGGGCCAGGAACTCACCGCCCGCACCAAATACCGCGGCCTGGTCAAGCGTCGCCTGGTCCCCGTCATCACCGACGGACCGCTCCCTTCGCCCGGAACCCCGGTCCTCAAGGCCGGCCTCGAAGTCGGCACGCTGCGATCCGCCCAAGGCCCCCGTGGCCTCGCTTCCCTCCGCCTCGACGCCCTCGCCGGCCCCCTCACCTGCGACGGCATGGCTCTCTCGGCCGAAATCCCCGCCTGGATGCGCCTGCCCGTCACAGCGTGACAAGTGCAATACCCCAACGCCCCCAAGCCGTTAGCACTCCCCCCGCGAGATTGCCAAACGCCCCTTGACGCGGGCCAACGCAGCGACTAGATCGCTGGCACTCCCGCCGTGGGAGTGCTAACAAACCTGAAACCGCGGCCGGCGGCCTAAGCGCCGTCCGCATGCACCATTCAATGGAGCGATCCGAATGAAGTTCCGTCCCCTGCATGACCGGGTCGTGGTCCGTCGGCTCAAGGCCGAAGAAAAGACCGCCGGCGGCATCATCATCCCCGACACCGCTGCCGAGAAGCCGATGGAAGGCGAAGTCATCGCTGCCGGCGCTGGCGCCCGCAACGAGACCGGCGCCGTCGTCGCCCTCGACGTCAAGGCTGGCGACCGCGTTCTGTTCGGCAAGTGGTCGGGCACCGAAGTCAAGATCGACGGCGAAGAGCTGCTGATCATGAAGGAGTCCGACATCATGGGCATCATCGAAGGCGCCCCCGCGAAGAAGAAGTAAGAGCCCAACCGGCTCTGCTTCGCGCCTTTCGGCTGACCCGATACCAACAAGGAAGACACTCAAATGGCTGCTAAAGACGTTCGTTTTGGTGGTGATGCCCGCGCACGTATGCTGCGTGGCGTCGACATCCTCGCCGACGCGGTGAAGGTGACCCTCGGCCCCAAGGGCCGCAACGTGGTCATCGACAAGAGCTTCGGCGCGCCCCGCATCACCAAGGACGGCGTGACCGTCGCCAAGGAGATCGAGCTCGCCGACAAGTTCGAGAACATGGGCGCCCAGATGGTGCGCGAAGTGGCCTCGAAGACCAACGACATCGCCGGTGACGGCACCACCACCGCCACCGTCCTGGCCCAGGCGATCGTCCGCGAAGGCGCCAAGGGCGTTGCCGCCGGCATGAACCCGATGGACCTCAAGCGCGGCGTCGACAAGGCGGTTGCCGCCGTCGTCGAAGAGCTGAAGAAGCGCTCGAAGAAGATCACCACCCAGGCCGAAACCGCCCAGGTCGGCTCGATCTCCGCCAACGGCGAGACCGAGATCGGCAAGATGATCTCCGAAGCCATGCAGAAGGTTGGCAACGAAGGCGTCATCACGGTCGAGGAAGCCAAGGGCATCCA
>CAIMWH010000111.1 GCA_903845065.1 uncultured Rhodospirillales bacterium
CGAGGCCGAGGGTGGCCTGGCGCTGTTGATCTACGGCGCCCGCCTCACCTACACGCATGTCGTGCAGACCACCCAGTTCAAGGGCCAAAAGGGCGGCGCCCACCAGTTCGGCTCGCTCGCCTTGTCCATCCGGTTCTGACATGCGCGTCGCGGTCATCGCCCCCGGCGCCATGGGAGCGGCGGTGGCGCGCCGCTTGCATGATCGTGGCGCCGAACTTGCGGTAACCCTGGAGGGCAGGGGACCCGGCAGCGCCGGCCGCGCCGCCGGACTGCGGGTGATCGCAACCGAGGCCGAACTCGCCGGCTGGGCCGATGCGGTGCTCTCCATCCTGCCCCCCGGCGATGCCCTCGCGCTCGCGCAGCGCCTCGCGCCCCATCTGCGCCCCGGCACGTTGTACGCCGACTGCAACGCCGTCAGCCCGGCCACCGTGCGCGAGATTGCCGCCGCCCTGCCGGCCGTCCGCTTCGTCGATGCCGGCATTATCGGCGGCCCGCCCGGCCCCAACGGCCCCGGCCCGCGCTTCTACGCCTCGGGCGAGCCCGCCGCCGCTTTGCTCCCCCTCGCCACCTGGGGGCTCGACTGGCGACCCATCGAGGGCGGCATCGGCGCCGCCTCGGCGCTGAAAATGAGCTATGCCGGCATCACCAAGGGCCTCACCGCGCTCGGCTCCGCCATGGTGCTGGGCGCCACGGAGGCCGGCGCGGCGGCCGCCCTGCATGCCGAACTCAGCGCCAGCCAGCCCGATCTGATGCGCTACTTCGCCCGCTCCGTCCCCGACATGTTCGACAAGGCCTACCGCTGGGTCGCCGAAATGGAGGAGATCGCGGACTTCCTTGGCAAACAGCCGGCCGCGCCCATCTACGACGCCATGGCCCGCCACTACCAAGCCCTCGCGCAGGATCGCGCCGCCGGCAGCACCGGCGCGATCGCCGATCTCGCGGCGTTCTTCGGGCAAAAAAGCTGAAATAACAAACGCCTGAAGAGAGAACCGCCATGAGCATCAAAGCCCGCATCGCCCAACTCGGCCTCATCCTGCCGCCGCCGCCGGCCCCCGGCGGCAACTACGTGCCCTGGCGCATCGGCGGCGGCCTGCTGTTCCTCTCCGGCGTCGGCCCGCGCTACGCCGACGGCACCAGCATGACCGGCAAGGTGGGCTCGGTGATCGATATCGAAACCGCCTACAAGGGCGCCCGCCAGTGCGGCCTCAACCTCATCGCCAACATGCAGGCCGCCCTCGGCTCGCTCGATCGGGTGGACACCATTCTCAAGGTGCTCGGCATGGTCAACGCGGTGCCGGACTTCACCAAACAGCCCCAGGTGATCAACGGCTGCACGGACCTGTTTGTCGAAGTGTTCGGCGACAATGGCCGCCCCGCGCGTTCCGCCGTTGGCATGGGCAGCCTGCCCGGCGATATCTCCGTCGAAGTCGAGGCCATAGTTCTCCTCAAGCCCTGAAACAGAAGCCCTGACCACCATGCGCCAACCCAGCCTCGGCTGGGCCACGGCGGCGGGGCTGTGCGCCAGCCTCGTCGGCATTGGCCTGTCCCGCTTCGCCTACACCCCGTTGATCCCGGTGCTGATCGCGGCACAGTGGTTCAGCGCCGGCGACGCCGCCTATCTCGGTGCCGCCAACCTCGCCGGCTACCTCGCGGGTGCGCTGCTCGGCGCGCCCATCGCCCGGCGCGTGCCCGCCCGGGCGGTGTTGCGGGCGATGATGCTGTTGGTCGGCATCTCCTTCCTGGCCTGTGCCATCCGCTACCCGTTCGCATGGTTCTTCGTCTGGCGCTTCGCTTCCGGCCTCGCTGGCGGCGCGATCATGGCCTTGGCCGCGCCCTCGGTGCTGGCCATCACGCCCGCGCCCCTGCGCGGACGCATCGGCGGCGTCATCTTCACCGGCGTCGGCCTCGGCGTGGCGATGGCCGGCACCCTGGTGCCCCTCCTGCTGCGCGATGGCGTGGAGGCGGCATGGCTCGGCCTCGGCGTGCTGTCCCTCGCGCTCAGCGCTTTGGCCTGGTTCGCCCTGCCGCCGAGCCCCACCATCGCGCCCACCCCCGCCGGCAAGCGCCCCGCCGCGGCCTGGGTGCTGATCCTCCAATACGGCCTGTGCGCCGTGGGCCTGGTGCCGCACATGGTGTTCCTGGTCGACTACGTCGTCCGTGGCCTCGGCCACAGCATCGCCACCGGCTCGCTGTTCTTCCTGCTCTACGGCGCCGGTGCCATGGTCGGCCCGATGCTGGCCGGCTTCGTGTGCGACCATATCGGCTTCCGCCGCACCCTGCGCTTCGCCTTGCCGGTGCAGGCGATCGCCGTCGGCCTGCCCGTGCTGTCGAACAACGATATCGTGATCGCCCTCTCCAGCGTCGTCGCCGGCGCCTATACCCCGGGCATCGTCTCGGTGGTGCTCGGCCGCGCCCAGGAAATCGCCGAGGGCGACCCGCTGCGCCACCGCGCCATCTGGGGTGCGGCCACCGCCTCCTTCGCCACCTTCCAGGCGCTCGCCGCCTACGGCATGGCGTTCATGTTCGCCCGCCTCAACGGCGCCTACGAGGCATTGTTCAGCGCCGGCGTGATCGCCCTCGTCCTCGCCAGCCTGCTGGACTTCCTGCCGATCCTGCGCCCGGCCCGGCCGGCCGAGTAGCGCCTACTCGCCGGCCAGCCTGGCCGCCATCAACGGGGCGGCGAGCCGCATCAGCGCCGCCACATCCTGCGTGGAATCGATCGCCAGCACCGCATCGGCCAGCTTGGCCGCCCGCTCCGCCCCCAGCACCGCATCGGTCAGCCCGGCGAACTTGGCGCGCAACTCGGCTTCGCTGAGGAAGTTGTCCGGCTCGCCCTTCGGCACCACCACGGTGCGCACATGGGTCTGCCCGCGCGCCACCAGCGTCACCTTGCCCGACATGTTGCGCGGGAACTCCGCCTCGATGGCATCGTCATGCTCGCAATGCACCTTGGGCAGCATGGCGCGGATCACGTTGTCGTTGAGCAGCTTGTAGCTGTCCCACCCCATCGCCCCCGTCACCAACGCCGCGGACAGCACGAACGGCCCGGAAAACTGCCCATCCACCACGTTCTGCGGATTGCCCTTCTTCTCCGGCGGCAGCCCCACCAGCAGCATCCCGGCATGGGACACCCCGTAGGTGACGCTCTCGATCTCCTCCGGCTTCAACTCCAATTCGGACCGCAGCATCAACGCCGCGTCGATCCCGGCATGGCCATACCGGCAGGAGGGATACGGCTTCACCGCCGTCTTCATCAGTTCGAACACCGTGCCGAGGTCCTGCAACGCACGCTCCGGCGTCGGGTTCGGCGCATAGGCCCGCATGAAGCCGTGCTTGCCCTCCAGCGCATCCGCCGCCCCCTTGAACCCCTCGCGCGCCAGCGTCGCCGCCGTGAGCCCCGCCATTGCGGCCCAGCCGACCTGGAACCGCTTGGTCCACGCCCCGTTGGCGAGGAATTGCAGGGACCCGGCCGACTGGCTCAGTGCGATCCCCAGCGCCGAGGCGATCTGATCGCCCGACAAGCCGAACACCCGCCCCGCCGCCGCCGCGGCGCCAAACGCCCCGCAGGTGGCGGTGGGGTGGAACCCCCGGTTGTAATGCTCTCCCGCCGGCAGCGCGAGCGCCACCCGGCAGGTCACCTCATAGCCCGCGATGATCGCCGCCAGCACATCCGCCCCGGACGCGCCCGCCATCTCGCCGGCCGCCAGCGCCGCCGGGATCACCGGGGCCCCCGGATGCAGCGAGCCCGCCGCATGGGTGTCATCGAAATCGAGCGAGTGCGCCAGCGTGCCGTTGAGGAAGGCGGCGCCAGCCGGGGTATAGCGCGCCGGATCGCCGAACACCCCCGAATTCCCCGCCGCGAACCCCAGCGCCCGCGCCGCCGCCAGCAGGGCAGGGGTGCTCTCCGCGTCATGCCGCGCCCGCACGATATTGCCGACGAGATCCAACACCAGGTACCGCGCGCGCTCCACCACCTCGGCCGGCAGGGGCATCGAGGCGAATGGTGGCGCTGAAATCCGAAAGCGTCTGGGTGACGGTCATGGTGGTTTCCCCGTGATTTGCCCGCACCATGCCGCAATAGTCGGGCAATGCCAACGCAAGCCGGCGGCAGCGCGCGCCGGTGATTGAATCCGACTCGCCCCATCGTTCACAATGGCACCATGCTCACACGTCGCACCCTCGTCGCCGCCGCTCCCCTCGCGGCCGCCACCCCCGCTTTCGCGGCTCCCGCCGCCGACAGCTTTCCCGCCTTCGTCGCCGGCGTGAAAGCCGATGCCCTGAAAGCCGGCATCCGCGCCGCCACGCTGGATCGCGCCTTCAAGGGCGTCACGGTGAACCAGCGCGTCATCGAACTCGATCGCAAGCAGCCCGAGTTCACGCTTACCTGGGACCAGTACAAAACCCGCGTCGTCACAGAGGGCCGCATCGCCAAGGGCCGCGATCTGTTCGCTAAACATCGCGCCCTGCTTGCCCGGGTCACCGAGCGCTACAATGTCAGCGCCGTCCCCATCATGGGCATCTGGGGCCTCGAGTCCGACTACGGCGGCTCCACCGGCGGGTTCCATGTCATCGAGGCGCTCGCCACCCTGGCCTGGGAAGGCCGCCGCGCCGCCTTCTTCCGCGGCGAATTGATGGACGCGCTCAAGATCATCGACGCTGGGGACATCACGCCCGACCGCATGACCGGCTCCTATGCCGGCGCCATGGGCCAGCCCCAGTTCATGCCCGACTCCTACCTGAAATTCGCCGTCGACTTCTCCGGCAACGGCAAGCGCGATATCTGGACCGATCCCGGCGATATCTTCGCCTCGGTGGCCAACTACCTGGCCAAATCCGGCTGGAGCGGCGCCCTTCCGTGGGGCATCGGCGCCATTCTGCCCGCCGGGTTCGACCCCGCCCAGGCCGGGCGCGACCACCGCAAGCGCATTGCCGAATGGGTCAAGCTCGGCGTCCGCCCGGCGCGGAACCTGCCGCCCGACACCATGGCCGCCGTCATCCTGCCCGGCGGCGCCGGTTCGGAGGCCTTCCTCGCCTGCCATCCGAACTTCCTCGCCATCCGCCGCTACAACCCGTCCGACTTCTACTGCATCTCGGTCGGCCTGATCGGCGAGCGGGTGACGGCGTGAGGCGCCTGGCTTTCCTGCTGCTCCTCGGCGGCTGCACCCTCACCGCCCCCACCCCGGCGCCGCGCTACGTCGTCGGCGCGCCGTACCAGCTCGACGGCGTGTGGCGCTACCCGCGCGAGGATTTCGCCTATGCCGATACCGGCCTGGCCACCGTGTATGACCGTCCGGGCCGCCTGACCGCCTCGGGCGAGGCGTTTGACGCGACCGCCCTTGCAGCAGCCCATCCTACGTTGCAACTCCCCGCCTTGGCCCGCGTCACCAACCTCGAGAATGGCCGCCAGATCCTGGTCCGCATCAATGATCGCGGGCCGGACAACGCGGCGCGTACCCTCGGCCTCACCCGCCGTGCCGCCGAAATCCTCGGCGCCGCCGGCACCACCGGGTTGCGCGTGCGCATCCAGGTGCAGGAGGCCGAGAGCCGCGCGATGGCCGGTGAAAACCGCCCGGAGGCCCCGCGCCTGACCGTCAGCACCGCGCCATCGGCCGCCGTGCAATCCGAAAGCCTCGCGCCCCCGCCGGGCGCCAGGCAGTCCAACCGCGGCCAGACCGCCGCCGCCGGGCCGGTTCCGGTCGCCACCAACACCCCGGCCGCCCCCGCCGCCGTGCCGCTGCGGCTGCCCGAGGAGGTCTGGCAGACCACGCCACGGAGCGGCCAACTCGCCATCGAATGCGGTTCCTTCAGCCGCCCGGAATACGCCAACGTGCAGCGCAACCGCCTCGCGGCACTGGGCGCCCATGTCAGCACCGACTATTATGCCCCGCGAGACCGCGCGTTCATCGTTCGCCTCGGCCCGTTTCCCACCATCGCCGCGGCGGAATCAGCCCTGCGGCGAACCCTGCCCATGGTCCCGGACGCCCATATCGTGATTGAATAACTTCAAACGGATAAAAGTTTTTTGTTTCTTTTTTTC
>CAIMWH010000112.1 GCA_903845065.1 uncultured Rhodospirillales bacterium
TATGATCCCGACGGGTGGCCACAGTCCACATGATGATCATCCAATAGGGCCTCGACAACCCTTTGGAATCACATCAGACCGTGGTCATCCAACCCATTCTGATGGCGTTCTCAGACAGCCTCTGAGCATCAGGTGGTGCTTGCCAGAGAGAAATTCGACCAAACGTGCATCGGACGTATTTTTCGCAATGGCCACGAGAATTGCACATGATTGCGGCCAATTTGGATTGCCGCGAACTGAATCCTCTGAAAATAAACGTGGCCCTGAGGATTGAGCAATATCGATATCATCCCCGCCATTAAATTTGTATTTTATTTGGGACGTTGCAGATGCGCGCACTTTCATCACGCCCGCGCTTGAGACCGGCTCCTGCGTGACACGCAGCGTCGCCACCACGCGCAATGCGGCGCACTCTGGACGATCCGACACATGAAGACCAAGAGAAAAAAGACGCTCAGTTACCGAATTTTTGGCATTATCGGTAAGATCTTCTGTATTCACGTCACGGTTGCTGGATACTGACGTGGATACCGAGAATGTCGAAGTGCCAGCACCGCCGCCTGTCGACGCACACGAAGATGCCGGCGCAGCAAGTTGAGCGGATTTCGCCACCATATCCTGGGGAGGCTGAGGATGCCCGACAGCCGAAGGCCGCACCGCTGGCACAAGCGGCGATGCGGCTAGGCCAATCGCGGGCGTCGACGCAGGAGCCTGTTGCCCCGGTGGCATTGTGGTGGTTGCATTGTCCCGTTCGGACATTCGCACCATCATCACCGTGACCGCCCCGGCGCCTGCAAAACCGAATATGAGAGCGCCGATGAAAAGCCGGTTGCGCAGATGCTCTCGCATCGTCGCCCTCCTTTCCAAGACCGCGACCGCACCGAACACAAGAGCGGGAACCATCAGTATGCCGCCGACCGCGCTGCCGATGCTCCCCAAGGTATTGAAGTCCATCGACACGCATCTTCTCCGCTTGCGTAACGCGCATCATTCAACACTACGCCAACAGTGACAACCCAAGCGTCAGTCCGCGCTATTCGGTGCCCCGCCTCCCCCTCATCCCCCCACCCTAAGCCCCCTTGACGCGAACCCCCATTCCGTCACTAATACTAACACAAATGCCCACCCTCCTAACCATCATCCTCACCGGCCTCCGCGCCGCCATCGCCCGTATCGCGCCGAAAATCCCCGCCCGTACCGCCCTCCTCGTCCTCGCCTGGAACCGCATCTCCCGCGCCGCCACCCGCTACGAGCGCCTCTTCGCCCAGTTCCGCGCCGGCACCCTCCCCCAGCCCGGCGCCCCGCGCCCCCCACGCCCCGCCCGGCCGCGTCAGCCCCTCTATCTCCCCACCCGCCCCGCCTGGCTCATCGCCGAATGCCGCGAAGCCGCCGCCATCGCCTGCCAACTCCAGCATTTCCTCGTCACCGAGGAAGCCGCCGAATTCATCGCCGCCGTCCCCCGGGCCGGCCGCATCCTGCGCCCGCTCTGCCGCATGCTCGGCATCACCGCGCCAAACCTCCACCCCACCTTGCCCGATCCGCCCTCCCCCCACCCGCCCCCCAAATCCCAACCCCACCGCGCGCCCCCACCCACCCCCGCCATCGAGCGCTGCACCTTCCACCCCTCCATCTTCCGCCGCTTTTCGCCGGCCTGACCGCACCGCGCCCACGCACGCCCTATTTGATCCACTTGCGCATCAACCCAGCAATCCCCCCTTAAGCCCCGCCGCCAAACCCCCTACACTCCGCGCATGACCCAGCGCTGCGAAACCATCCTCCCCGCCAAATCCTGGAACCAGGCCGAGGCCACCGACACCGTCCTCATCGATTTCGATCGCCGGCACCGCCGCCGCATCCTTCTCACCACCGAATCGGGCGCCGAACTCCTGCTCGATCTCCCCCACGCCACCCGCCTGCGCGATGGCGACGGCCTCCAATGCACCAACGGCGCCATCGTCCGCGTCCAGGCCCGCCCCGAACCCCTCGCCGAAATCCACGCCCATTCCGATGCCGAACTCGTCCGCATCGCCTGGCACCTCGGCAACCGCCACCTCCCCGTCCAACTCCTGCGCGACAAAATCCGCATCCGCCGCGATCACGTCATCGAGGAAATGGTCGAAACCCTCGGCGGCCACGTCGATATCATCGACGCCCCCTTCGATCCCGAAGCCGGCGCCTACGCTGCCAATGCTTCACACGACCACCACTCCCACAGCCACGATGATGACGATGCCGATCACCACCACTGAAGCCACCCTCCGCCTCCTCGCCTGGCTCTCCCCCGCCTTCCCCACCGGCGGCTTCGCCTGGTCTCATGCCGTCGAATGGGCCGTCGAAACCGGCGACATCAAAAACGCCGCCACCCTGCAATCCTGGCTCGAAACTCTCCTCCGCCACGGCTCCCCCCGCACCGACGCCATCCTCCTCCGCCACGCCCACCGCGCCGCCGACACCCTCGAATCCCTCATAGAAATCACCGAACTCGCCCTCGCCACCCAAGCCAGCCGCGAACGCCACGCCGAAGCCATCGGCCAAGGCAACGCCTTCCGCCTCGCCGCCGCCCCCTGGCACCCCGAAATCCTCACCACCCTGCACGAAAAAATCGGCGACATCCCCTACCCCATCGCCGTCGGCGCCCTCGCCGGCGCCAAGTCCATCGGCGAAGACCTCGCCGCCGCGGCCTACCTGCAAACCGTCGCCGCCAACCTCATCTCCGCCGCCGTCCGCCTCGTCCCCCTCGGCCAATCCGCCGGCCTCTCCGTCCTCGCCGCCCTCGAACCCCTCATCGCCGCCACCACCGCCGAAACCGCCACCGCCACCCTCGATGACCTCGGCGGCTGCGCCTTCCGTTCCGACCTCGCCGCCATGCGTCACGAAACCCAGTACACAAGGCTCTTCCGCTCATGACCTCATCAAACGGCCCGCTGCGCGTCGGCATCGGCGGCCCCGTCGGCACCGGCAAAACCGCCCTGATGGACGCAATCTGCCAACGCCTGCGCGAACGCTACGACATCGCCGCGATTACGAATGACATCTACACCAAGGAAGACGCCCAGTTCCTCACCCGCGCCGGCTCCCTCCCCCCCGAGCGCATCCTCGGCATCGAAACCGGCGGCTGCCCCCACACCGCCATCCGCGAGGACGCATCGATCAACCTCGCCGGCATCGCCGACCTCAACCGCCGCTTCCCGAAGCTCGACGTCATCCTCATCGAATCCGGCGGCGACAACCTCGCCGCCACCTTCAGCCCCGAACTCGCCGACCTCACCATCTACGTCATCGACGTCTCGGCCGGCGACAAAATCCCCCGCAAAGGCGGCCCCGGCATCACCCGCTCCGACCTCCTGGTCATCAACAAGATCGACCTCGCCCCCTACGTCGGCGCCAGCCTCGACGTGATGGATCGCGACTCGAAAAAAATGCGCGGCGATCGCCCCTATGTCTTCGCCAACGTCCGCGCCGGCCAGGGCGTCGACGAAATCACCGCCTTCATCGAACGCCAAGGCGGCCTCGCCGCCTGAACAGGAGCCACCATGAAATACGGCCAGCTCATCGACTACGCCGACGCCACGCCCGAAGCCCGCGAAGTCTACGACGACATCAAGCAGAAGCGCGGCGTACCAGACGTCAACAACGCCTGGAAAGCCATGGCCCGCCACCCCGCGGTAATGAAGCGCTTCTGGCAGCGCGCCCAGCAGGTCATGGCGCCAGGCGCGCTCGACGCCAAAACCAAGGAACTCATCTACCTCGCGGTCAGCGTGGCGAACGGCTGCGAGTATTGCAGCGCGTCCCACACCAACCTCGCCAAGGGCAAGGGCGTTACCGAGGACGAACTGGCCGAGATGGTGGAAATCATCGGCCTCGCCCTGCAGGGCAACAGCTACGCCACCTTCTACGGCCAGGAAGTTGATCCCGGCCTCAAGCCATAGGCCCTACTGGGACTTCGCCACCGCCGGCAGATCCTCGTCGAGAATGACCATCTGGAAGGCGAAGGAAACTTCGCCTTCGTCCTCGTCACGATGCAACGTGCCGATGAACTCGTCGCCCACGCGCACTTCCACCGTCGCCCCGGCCTTCTTCGGGGTATCGATATGGATGCGCTCATTGGCGAACAACTTGCGAAGATAGGCTTGCACGCGGGGGATATCGGTCGTTTTCACGCTGAGGTCCTGCTGTCTGGAATGCCGGCACGGCTGCCGGGCGGAGGGCACTCCCATAACAGGCTTGCGCCGAAAGTCACCCCCGGACACTCACCCGGCAGCCACCGCCGAGCGGCCGGGAACCCGATGACGAAATGCCAGCGCCTCGGCGACATCTTGCCGCCGGATCGCCGCACTGCCTGCAAGATCGGCAATCGTTCGCGCCACGCGCAGAGTGCGGGTATACCCGCGCGCACTGAGCCCCAGCTTGTCCGCCGCCCGCTCGGCCAACGCCGCCGCCTCGCTCGCAATCGGCAAATGCTTCACATCCGCCTCGGCGTTGGTGGCCGGCCCATCGCCGCCATAGCGCAACCGCTGGATGCCCCGTGCATGGGCGATGCGCGCGGCCACCACCGCGGACGCCTCACCCACCGGCGCCCGCAGCATCTCGCTCGGCGGCACCGGCTGCACCTCGACGGTGAGATCAATCCGATCGAGCAGCGGCCCGCTGATGCGCCCCTGATAATCCTCCCCACAACGCGGCGCCCGCGAACACTCCCGGCTCGCATTGCCCAGATACCCGCAGCGACACGGGTTCATCGCCCCGATCAACAAAAACCGCGCTGGATACGTCACATGCGCCATCGCCCGCGCCACGGTCGTCCGCCCGGACTCCATCGGCTGCCGCAACGCCTCCAGCGCCCCGCGCGGAAATTCCGGCAACTCGTCCAGAAACAGCACCCCCCGATGCGCCAGGCTGACCTCCCCCGGCCGCGCCCGCTGCCCGCCCCCGGTCAACGCCGCCTGGCTCGCGCTATGATGCGGCTCGCGATAGGGCGGGCGCATCACCAGCCGCCCGCCATCCAGCATCCCGGCCACCGAATGCACCATGCTGACCTCGAGCGCCTCCATCGGTTGCAGATCGGGCAGCAACGCCGACAACCGCGCCGCCAGCATTGACTTGCCGGCCCCCGGCGGCCCGATCAGCAACAAATTATGCCCCCCCGCCGCGGCGATCTCCAACGCCCGCTTGGCCGACTCCATCCCGCGCACATCGACGAGATCCAGCCCCCGCGGTGCCTCCGCCACCCCGGCCGCCACCGGTGCCGACAGCAGTTGCGTGCCACGAAAATGATTGATCAACGACAGCAGATCCGGCGCGGCCAACACCTCGATCCGCCCCGCCCACGCCGCTTCCCCGCCCTGGCTCCCCGGGCAAATCAACCCCAGATCGAGCCCCGAAGCGCCGATCGCCGCCGGCAGCACCCCCGCAACCGGATTGAGCCTGCCATCAAGCGACAACTCCCCCAGCGCGGCAAACTTCGCGACCTCCTCGCGCGGCAGGATATCCATCGCCGCCAGTACCGCCAGCGCGATGGGCAGGTCGAAATGGCTGCCCTCCTTCGTCACATCCGCCGGCGCGAGATTGATCAACACCCGCTTCGGCGGCAACGAAAGCCCCATCGCCGTCAGCGCCGCCCGCACCCTCTCACGCGCTTCGCCCACCGCCTTGTCGGGTAACCCGACGACGAGGAACGCCGGCAGCCCGGATGATATCTGCACCTGCACTTCGATCGGCATCGCCTCGATGCCGGAGAATGCGAACGAACGGACGCGGGCAATGGACATGCCCTAAATCTAGGCGCGACCGTTTCCCGGCTGGGATGATTAACCCGTCAGCATACCGTCACGAGTCGGAATTAACGGCGGCCTAGCCGCCCAGCAGCGCCTCGCGCAGCGCCTCGAAACTCGCCTCGTCCGGCGTGCAGATCAGCCCGCCCCCGGTCACCGTCGGCCGATACGGCCGCCCGTCGAACTGCGCCGAGTAGCCGCCGGCTTCCTGGTGCAACAACCAGCCCGGCGCATGGTCCCACGGCATCAGCTTGCCGTAGAGCAGATAGTGGCAGCGCCCGGCCGCCAGCAGCCGATACTCATGCGCCGCACAGCGGTAGCCGAAGCTGACCGAAACCCGATCGAGATTGCGGCCCACCCGGCTGCGCTGCGGTTCCGGCAGAAACCGCCAGTTCGCCGCCCCAGTCATCTCCGCCACCGGCACCGGGCCGGCCACCCGCATATCGTTGCGCCTGTCGTCTGCCTCCCGGTTCCACGCCCCCTCCCCGCGCAACGCCATCGCCGACATCCCGACCACCGGATCATGGATCACCGCCGCGACAACCTCGCCCCGCACGATCGCCGCCGCCATGCAGCCGAACAACGGCATGCCCCAGGCGAAATTCGAGGTGCCATCGACAGGATCGACCACGAACGCCAGATCAGCATCGGCCAGTGTATCCAGCAGCCCAGCATCCGCCGCCGTCGCTTCCTCGCCCACCACCACGCAGCCCGGAAACGCCCGCCCCAATGCGGCGGTGATCTGCCGTTCGGCGGCCTCGTCGGCCTCGGTCACCAAATCGAGCGGCCCGGTCTTCTCGCGGATATCCCCATCGGCCAACTGGCGAAACCGCGGCATGATTTCGCTCGTCGAAGCCGCACGCAGAATGGCATCCAGCGCGTCGATCTGCGCCAGGGTGAAGGTCGCCATAGGTTCAAACCCTTTCGAAGCGAGCGCGATCCTCCGGCCGCAGCCGGACGGTGACGCGGATGGTGGACTCGGTATCCGCGCGGGCAAGCACTTCACCGTGCTGGTACAACCACGCCAGGCGCGCCCCATCCTCCGGGGCAAGTTCATAGTCCGCAACAGCCATGCCCTCGGCAATCCGCACGTCGATCGCGGCCTTCAGGGTATCGAGACCCTCGCCGGTGATGGCCGAAACCGCCACCGCATCGCCACGGGCTTCAAGCCCGGCGACGCCCCCGAGCAGGTCGGCCTTGTTCAACACCTCGATGCTGCGCCGGCGCCAGTCCTCGTCGAGCGTGCCATCCTTCACCATGCCGTCGAGCACGCTGATCACGTCGGCGCGCTGGGAGGCGCTGTCGGGATGGGCGGCATCACGGATGTGCAGGATGACATCGGCCTCGGCGACTTCCTCGAGCGTGGCGCGGAACGCGGCCACCAACTCGGTCGGCAGTTCGGAGATGAAGCCCACCGTGTCGGAGAGAATGGTCTGCCGACCGGAGGGCAGCCGCAGCCCGCGCATGGTGGGGTCCAGCGTGGCGAACAACTGGTCCTTCGCCATCACCTCGGCCCCGGTCAGCGCATTGAAAAGGGTGGATTTCCCCGCATTGGTGTAGCCCACCAGGGCCACCACCGGGAACGGCACCCGCTTGCGCGCGCTGCGATGCAGCCCACGGGTGCGGCGCACCTGTTCGAGTTCCTTCTTCAGCAGCACGATGCGATCGCCGATCATCCGGCGGTCAGCCTCAATCTGGGTCTCGCCGGGCCCGCCAAGGAACCCGAAGCCGCCGCGCTGGCGCTCGAGATGGGTCCAGGAGCGCACCAGGCGCGAGCGCTGGTATTCGAGATGGGCCAGTTCCACCTGCAGGCTGCCTTCGCTGGTGGCCGCCCGTTCGCCGAAAATATCGAGAATGAGGCCGGTGCGATCGATCACCTTGCAGCCCCAGGCCTTCTCCAGGTTGCGCTGCTGCACCGGCGTCAGTTGGGCATCGACAACCGCGACATCCACCTCGGCGTCCTTGATGAACACCCCCTGTCCTTCAACCTGGCCGGCCCCCATCAGGGTGGCGGGCCGCTGGGCGCGCAGGGGCAGGATCGCGGTGTGGACCACGACCAAGCCGATCGAGGCGGTGAGTCCCACCGCCTCGGCCAGTCTTGCTTCGGCGGCCCGCCCGGCTTCATGCCGCTCGGGCCGTTCCCACGGCAGAATAACGGCGGCGCGAACCGGCGCCGCCTGATCCTGTTCAGCCACCCAGCGACGGGTCCCGCGGCGCGAGGGTCAACCGGCTGGCGGAGGTTGCGGCGGCAGTCACCTCAACCGCGGCGCCCTCCTTCGGCGGACCGTCGAACAACTGGATCGGCGCGCCCGGCATCACGGTGCTGATCGCGTGCTTGTAGACCAGCTGGGTGTGGCCATCCCGGCGCAGCAGCACCGAGAAGTTGTCGAACCACGTGATGATGCCCTGCAGCTTCACGCCGTTGACGAGGAAGACGGTGACAGGGGTCTTGTTCTTGCGCACATGGTTCAGGAACACGTCCTGGACGTTTTGCGTTGCTTCTTTCGCCACGACAGATTTTTCCTTCTTGTCGTTATAAACACACACATAGTTTGCCGGCTCCACGGTCATTCCTGCCGCCGTGGAAGCCGAAGCCAGGGTTACGCGGGTGCCGTCCCCTTCAAGAGAGACGCCAGGGCCCACGCATCGGCACAATGCAAATGCGGTGCCGCGCCCGATTGTTCAAGCGCGTTGAGACCGCCGTCATGTGCCGCGTTCCCCACCAGAACAGCCGTACAACCCGCCCGATGGGCAGCCTGCATGTCCGAACCAGTATCGCCCACATACCACACGTCACGCCCGGGGTTCACCCCGATCAGGGCCAGCGCATGCCAGATCGGCGCGGGGTGCGGTTTGTCGCGGCTCGCATCGCCGGCACCAATTATGGCGCCAAAGCGTGCAGACCACCCGAGATGTGCCACTTCCCGACGCAGAATGACGCCCTCCTTGTTGGACACGATGGCCGCCGGCCAAGCCACCGCCACATCGAGCAGCGCCGCGGTCCCGGGCATCAGCGCGAGATGGCTGAGATGCTGCTCGGCCATGGCTGTGCCCAGCATGGCCGCCGCACGCTCCCAGTCGGCGCCGAACATGCCGGGGAAGGTGTCACGCACGGAGCCACGGATACGCGCCCGCCCCTCCTCCACCGTCCATGCCGGCATGTCCCACGCCGCCAGCACGGTATTGAGCGCGGCGGTGATGCCGGCCCAGGCGTCAATCAGCGTGTTGTCCCAGTCGAAGACCAGCGCGGCCGGCGGCTGCATGGGTGTCGGTTGCATGGGCGATTTCCCTCGGGTCTCGCCGTCGCGATACCACGCATGCGGCGGATGCACGATAATGTCGTTTGTATATAGGTCATGGGGCTTGACATAAATGCTGCGACGCACAAATGTTGCAACGCAGCATATGCCGCACTTCAACAGGAGGTCCTCATGGCCACCGTCATCAATGGCGTTCCCGCCCTTTCCGCCCCGCAGATCCGCACCGGCTTCCAGGTGCTCGCCCGGTCGTTCCTCGCCTGGCGTGCCGCCCGCAGCCGCCGCTCGGCCATCCTTCGCGAACTCAACCGTCTCGACGACCGCGACCTGCGCGACCTCGGGATCAGCAGCTACGACTTCACCGCCATCGCCAACGGCTCGCTCCAACGCTGAGCGAACCGCCGCGACGATAAGCGAAAGCCGGGCGGAATATCCGCCCGGCCTGCCAGGCGGATATCCCCGACCGATGCGTCAGAACGACAATTCGGCCGGGATGTCCTCTTCCTTGGCGCCCGACTTCAGGATCGCCTGGATCATCCAGTCGCGGATCTGCCCGGTGCCGCGGTTCATGTCGAGGAACGCGTCCACCACTTCCTTGAACCGCGTATCGGCCTCGCGCCGCACCCCCAGGCAGGACGGCAGCGCCACGAGCGGGTTGCCGAGGATACGATAGGTGCCCAGCCCCGGGTTCTTCGCCAGCGCGGTAATACCCAGCATGGCGGCCAGGATATCGACATCCGCCCGCCCGGCCTGCAACGCCAGGATCGCCTCGTCGCGCGTCTTGAACGCGGTGATGGTCGCCTTGGGGGTGAAGCGCCGCGCCGTGGTTTCATGCAGCGAGCCGAGATCCACCGCCACCCGCACCTCGGGCTTGTTGAGATCGCCCCAGCTCGTCGGGTTGAAGCCCTTCTTCGCCACGCAGCCGAACGGATGGATGATCATCGGCTTGGTGAACCCGATCGCCAGCGCCCGCGCCGGAGTGGGGTTCAGCGCGAACGCGAGGTCCACCTTGTTGGATTGCAGGTCCAGCACCGAATTGCCGTAGGTGCTCTCGACGTATTCGAGCTTGGCCTCCCAGATCGAGGCGATCCCCTTGGCCATCTCGATGGCCGCGCCCGACCACTCGCCGGTGGCGATGTCCTTGAAATAATACGGCGCCTCGCCGGGCAGCGCGGTGATGCGCAGCACCTTGGTGCGGTTGACGCGCTCGAACGTGCTCTCATTGGCCGACTGCGCGCTGGCACGCCCGACAATGGCGAAGGACGCGAGTGCTGCAAGGCCGCCGCCGATGGCGCGGCGCGAGACGTGGTTGGTCATCGTATTCCCTCCTTTTGAAGTCATATCCCCAGATAGGCCCGCCGGACGGCATCGTCGGCGGCGATTTCCTTGGCCGGCCCGCTCATCACGATGCGCCCGGTTTGCAGCACATAGGCGCGATCGGCAATCTCCAGCGCCTCGGCGAGGCGCTGCTCCACCAGCAGCACGGTAACCCCCAGGCCACGGATGCGCTGCACCGCGGCCAGGATATCATCGACCAGGCGCGGCATGATGCCCTGGCTCGGCTCGTCCAGCATCAGCAGGCGCGGCTGCGTCATTAACGCCCGCCCGATCGCCAGCATCTGCTGCTCGCCGCCCGACAGCGTTTCGGCGCGCTGCGGTAGCCGCTCCTTGAGGCGGGGAAACAGTTCAAAAACAAGGTCGAGCGGCTTGAACCGATTGGGATCGCCACGCCGCGCATAGGCCCCGAGGCGCAAATTGTCCTCGACGGAAAGTCGCGGAAACAGCCGCCGCCCTTCCGGCACCAGCCCGATGCCCATCCGCGCGATCATATGCGCCGGCACTTTCGCCAGGCTCTTGCCGTCGAACGCGATGGCCCCCTCGGTTGCCACCTGCCCGGCGATGGATTTCAGCAGCGTGGACTTGCCCGCCCCGTTCGCCCCCACCACAGCGACGATCTCGCCGGCGCTCACCTGGAGCGAAACGCCCTGCAACGCCTTGAGCCCGCGATAGGAGGCCGAGAGATTCTCAAGCCGCAGCATAGCGGTCTCCCAGATAGGCGCGGATCACCTCGGGGTTGCGTACAATCTCCGCAGGCTGGCCGATGGTCAGCACCCGGCCGAGATTGAGTACCACAGCGCGGCTGACGAGCGGCAATACGATCTCCATCACGTGCTCCACCATGATGATGGTGATGCCGCGCCGCTGCACATCGCGCACAAGCTGCACGCCCTCCTGCGCCTCGGTCGGCGTCAGCCCGGTCAACATCTCGTCGAGCAGCAGCACGCGGGGATGGGTGGCCAGCGCGCGGGCCACTTCGAGCCGGCGCTTCTCGGGCGGGCTGAGGGACCATGCCGGCCGATCCGCCCGGCCGCGTAGCCCGCAGAAGTCCAACGTCTCGGTGGCCTCCCGCATTGCCTCGCGGGCATGGGCAGTGCGCGCGAAGGCACCCACCATCACATTCTCCAGCACCGTCATCGAGTCGAAGCTGCGCACCACCTGGAAGGTCCGGGCGATGCCGCGCGCGGCGCATTCCACCGGGCCGAGCCCGGACACCCGGATGCCATCGAGCCGGATTTCGCCGCTATCGGGCGTCACCTCGCCGGCGATGGAGTTGAACAGCGAGGTCTTGCCCGCCCCGTTCGGCCCGATCAGCCCGAGGATTTCCCCCTCCGCCACCTCGAACGAGATATCCACATTGGCAGCAACGCCGCCGAAGGACTTGGAAACACCCGCGATTTCAAGCAGGGCCATGCGCGCGCCTCCGGAACAGCAACACCAGCCCCTGCGGCTGCGCCAGCGCCACCACCACGATCATCGCGCCGTACAGCATGAGGTCCACGCCCCGTCCGGAGCCGCCGAGATACGAACTCGACAACTCCTTCACCGGGATCAGCAGCGCCGCCCCCAGGATCGGCCCCCACAATGTGCCCACGCCGCCCAGTACCGCGGGAAGCGCGATGAGGATGGAGAAATGCCCGGCCATCACACTGTCCGGATCGATGTAGCCGACATAGAGGCCGTAGATCGCGCCACCGAGCCCGGTAAAGAACCCGCTGATGGCGGCCGCCGCCATCTTGCTGCTGAAGATATTCACCCCCAGCGAACGCGCCGCCACCACGTCATCCTTTACCGCCCGCCACGCATAGCCCCAGCGCGAGCCCTCGATGAGCCAGGCAGCGATCCAGGTGGCCGCCGCGAAGGCCAGCACGAGATAGAGGTACGGCAGCTTGTCCTTGCCGAACTGCAAATTCAGCAACGAGGGCTTGGCGATCGGGATGTAGACCCCGGTGGCGCCGCCCACATAGTCCCAGTTGAGGAACAGCAGATAGCCGATCTCGCCCACCACCACCGTGGCGATGGCATAATAATGCCCGGACAGCCGGAAACACGGCCACCCCACCAGCAGCGCCGCAATACCGCCCACCACGCCGCCAAGGAATATCCCGGCACTCGGCGGCAACCCTGCATGCACGTAGAGCAGCGTCGAAACATACGCCCCGATGCCGAAATACAGCGCATGGCCCAGCGATATCTGCCCGCAATAACCGCCCAGGATGTTCCACGCCTGCGCCAGCCCGGCGAACAGCAGGGAGAGGATGATGACATTCAGCGTGGTGACATCGGCGATGAAGCGCGGCACCACCACCGCCACCACCAGCAACGCCCCGGCCACCATGAGTTCGCGCCGACGCCGCGCGAGGATGAAATTGTCCATCGCTCAAAGCTTCCCGAACAGGCCGCGCGGGCGGAACATCAGCACCAGCAGATACACCGCGAATACCCCGATCTGCTTCAATGACGGCTCCAGCACCACCGCGGTAAACGCCTCGACCTCGCCGATCAGCACGCCCGCCACCAACGCGCCGGCCATGCTGCCAAAGCCGCCCAGCGCCACCGTCACGTAGGCAATCAGCGCGAAACTCGCCCCCACATTGGGGCCGACGTAATAGAACCCCGCCAGCATCACCCCGGCGATGCCCACGGCCCCGGCGCCCAGCCCCCAGCCCATGGCGAAAATCCGGTCCCGATCGATGCCGATCAGCGCCACCGCGTCCCGGTCCTCCCGGGTGGCTTCCAGCGCGCGGCCAAATTCGGTGCGCGAGATCGCCAGCAGCCCGGCGAACGCCGCCAGGCACACCGCACTCGCTGCCAACTGCGGCAGCGGCAGGAACACCCCGCCCAGGTTCAACGACCGGTCGGACAGCCAGGTGTGGTTCACCGCGCGAAACTCGCCGCCCCAGACGAACTGCGCCGCACCACGAATGAAAATCGCCAGCCCGAAGGTGACGAAAATCTGCACCATCCCCCGGTTGAACGGCACCGACAGCGCGCGGGCGATCAATCCGCGATAAATCGCCATGCCGGTGAGGAACAGCAGCCCCGCGACCACCGGCAACTGCCACAGCGGATCAAGCCCGGTGGCATCCCAGATGACGAACACTGCGTACATCGCGAGCATCATCAGCTCGCCATGCGCGAAATTCACCACATCCATCAGCCCGAAGATGAGGCTCAGCCCGGCCGCGACCAGGGCATAGATGAGCCCCATCAGCAGGCCGCCGGCGGCGACCTGCAGGAGGGTTTCGAGCGTCATGCCGGGGTGCGCGTGACATGGGAAGCAAGCGCTTCTTTTTGAAAAAAGAAGCAAAAACTTCTATCCGTTGGCTTCGCCGCTCTCTCGGGAGAGGGCGAAGCCAAACGGATAAAGGCTTTTTGGTTCTTTTTTTCAAAAAACAACCGCTGTCTTGCGTCGCTCACGATGCGCCGCTCAGCCGCCGACGTTCCAGACCACATCCTTGGCGGCAAGATCGAACGGCCACACCGTCTTGTAGACGCCGTCAAACACCTGCTGGATCACCGGGTTGCACAGCGTGTTCTGCCCGGTCTCGTCGAACTTCACCCCGGCCCACGGCATGATGGTCTGGCTGCCCGGAATGTCGGTGGCCACCAGGGCAGCGCGGATCGCGTCGGGCTTGGCCGAACCGGCGCGGTTGATGGCGTCCGCCAGGGTCAGCAGGGCTGTGATCTCACGCGAGGTATTGTCGTTCATGTCCTTGTTGTTGTGGGCCTTGTAGAGCCCGTTCACCACCGGAATGGCCGGCCGCAGTTTGTCGGCATCGAGCGCGAAGGAGGAGCGGCTCATCACCCCCTCGGCGAGCGCCCCGGCCCCCTGCATGAAGGCGCTCTCCTGGAACCCGGCCGCCTGGGCCAGAACGGCCTTGGGCTTGTAGCCGATCTCGTTCATCGCTTTGAGGATCAGGATGGCGTCCGACGTGTAGGAAGACGGCAGCAGCACATCGGCATTGGCCGCCTTCAACTTCTGCGCCTCGGTGGACAGCGAGGGCGAACTCGCGCGGTAGCGGATGTCGGCGGCCACGGTGATCCCGGCGGCCGCGGCCAGCTTGCGCTGCACGTTGGAACTGTCGGTGCCGAAAATGCTGTCCTCGTAGAACAGTGCGACGGATTTCGCTGGCTTGCCGGTCTTCTTCGCCACGTCGGCGAGGAAGTCGAACATGCCCTTGGTGAACATCTCGTCGTGCGGGCCGGTGCGGAAGAACCACTTCAGGCCGCGCTGGTTGAGGCTCGGCGAGGAGTTGTCGGCCGAGATGTACGGCACCTCGTAGCGCTCGGTCACCTGGCTGATGGTGGCCCCGGTGGCGGAGGTATAGCTGCCGACAATGGCGACCGCCTTTTCCTGGGTGATCAGCCGCTCCGCCTCGGCGCGGGCCTTCTGCGGGTCGTTCTGGCTATCGGCGAACACCAGCTTGATCTTGGCGCCGCCCAGACGGTCAAGCCCGCCGCCCTTGCCCATCGCGACTCCGATCGGGGCATGGGTGCCGTTGATGATCTCGGCCGCCACTTCGTAGGCGGCCTTGGCATCGAGGCCCACCGCGGCGCCGTTGCCGGTCAGCGGGTAGACAACGCCGATCACCACCTCATCGGCCGCGCGCGCTGCGGTGGTCGATGCGGCCAGCATGCCGGCGCCGATGATGAACTGTCTGCGATCCATGCCCAAACTCCCGTGATTGTGTACGCACGCCGTGCGTCGTCCCTGGCAAACGTTCAGAGCAAACGTCATGCCACATATGCCCAGCATGCACGCCACGCGCTGGCGGGCAAGCCGCTTTGGGCCGATTACGTTGACCTTGTTGCGGCGCGGCGCAAAGTTCGGGTCGCCGACATATTGAGGGAGAGAAACATGCACCGCTTCGCCCGCCTTCCGGCTGCCGCCTTGGCCCTCTGCGCCCCAGTTCTTGCCGCCATGGCCGCCCCTGCCCTCGCGCAGGACCGCCCGTTATTGCAGCCGACTAGCGATGCCACGATCGACTACCGCCTGGAGGGCCACAACACGCCGAGCGGCCAGCCGCGCACCATGCGCATGTTCGTCGCCGCCGGCGGCACCAAGACCCGCATCGAGCCCTCCGAGGGCCGCACGGTGATCATCCTCGATCGGGGCGCGGGCAAGATGACCATCCTCATGCTCGACAAGCAGCAATACATGGAACGCCCGCTGAACCCGTCGCAGCAGAACAATTTCGACGTGGCGAACGGCACGAAGTTCACCCGCAGGGGGAGCGAGACCATCGCCGGCCAGCGCTGCACGGTCTGGGAAAGCCAGGGCGAACGGCACGGCTCCGGCTGCGTCACCGATACCGGCCTGGTGCTGAAGGGCGAAAGCACGTCCCAGAACGGCGAGCATTCCACGCTGCTGGCAACCGCGGTTTCGATGGGCTCGCTGAGTGCCGACGTGTTCCAGCCGCCGGCCGGGTTCAGCCGGATGGCGATCCCGCAGATGCCGGGGGGAATGCCGGGCGGGATGCCAGGAGGAATGCCCAATGGCATCCCGGGCCGGCCGGGAATGCCGAACCTGCCGCCCGGCGTGCAGTTTCCGCCCGGCGTGACAATGCCGCGGCCGTAAGCGCCTAGGTCCCGACCTTCAGCGTCGAGGTCAGCCCGCGCAGGCACGCCAGCACCGATAGCGGCGTGAGCTTGCCCGTGCGCGGATTGGCCTCCGAGGGCACGTTCTCCACCGTCATCGTCAGCCGCGCCGCCTCGGCTTCCACCTTGATGGTGTGGATGTTGCGATCCACCGTCGGGTCGGCCCAGATCCGCACCGTGGTGCGCTGCGGCCCGATCCCGGCCAGCGCCAGGGCGGCGGCGACATTCACGTTGGCGGGGAATCCGGCGGCGGCATCGAAGGCATTGCCCTCGAAAATCACCGTCGGTGTGGTGATCGCCATCACGTCGATGTTGTTGGCGGTGAGATACGGCGCACCGATCAGCCCGCCAGGCGGCTTGCGCGTCTCGATGGTGACGCTCGCCACATTGCCCTCGGCGCAGGCCCGCACGGCGTCAAGCCCGAGCAGCGCCCCGGTGGGCACGATGATGCGGGCACCTGCGGCGCGGGCGCGCTCGATGAGATGCATGCGCGGCAGCAACTGGCCGACCGAACTGGGGACAAAAATCCGCCCGGCATCGATGGCCGGCAGCGCGATTTGTTCGAACACCGCGGCCGGAGCCGCTTCCACCACGATATCGGCGCTCGCGAGTTCGCCGAGTCCCACCACGGCGGGCATAGAGCGGAAGCTGGCAAGATTGGCCCGCGCCTTGGCGTGATCGCGCGCGCTCACCGCCACCAGCCGCAACCCGTCCACCCCGCGATCGAGCGCGCGGGCCAGATCGAGCCCGATGGCGCCGAGGCCGCCGATTGCGACTGTCAGGGTCATATCACTGGCCTCATGGCACTGGTGCATCGGGGGGTATGGTGGGGCGAACGACGGGTCTCGAACCCGCGACATCCAAGACCACAACCTGGCGCTCTACCAACTGAGCTACGTCCGCCATACCGAGCGGGGCTTTAGGCCGAACCACCCGCCCCCGTCAATCCTCCGCGGTGCACATCCGCCTGCAGTTACTTGTTGAACAGCCGCGCCAGCCGTGCCAGCGCCTCGATCAGCACCTCGTCGCGCTTGCAGAAGGCGAAGCGGGCGTAGTGGCTGGGCGCGGCGCCATCATAGAACGCGGTGACCGGGATTGCCGTCACCTTGGCCTCCTCGGTGATGTAGCGGCAGAACGCCGCGTCATCGCCGTTGAAGCCGAGCGGGCGGAAATCGGTGGTGACAAAATAGGTGCCCTGCGCCGGCAGCACGCCGAAGCCGATCCGCGCCAGCCCATCGGCCAGCAGGTCCCGCTTGGCCTGGAGATCGCCTGACAGCGAGGCGAAATACGAGTCGTCCTTCATCAGCCCTACCGCGGCGGCGCGTTGCAGGTTGGGCGGCGTGGTGAAGGTGAGGTTCTGGTGCGCCTTGATGGCAACCGAGGCCAACGCCTTAGGCGCGCTGATGTAGCCCACCTTCCAGCCGGTGGCGGAGAATGTCTTGCCGGCGCTGCCGATGCGCAGGCAGCGCTCCCGCATGCCGGGCAGCGTCATCAGCGGAATGTGCCGGGTGCCGTCGAACGTGAGGTGCTCATAGACCTCGTCGCACACCGCGTAGGCATCATGCTTTTGCAGCAGGCCGGCGATGAAGCCGAGTTCGTCCGGGGTGAACACCTTGGAGGTGGGGTTCATCGGGGTGTTGAGCAGGATGGCCTTGGTTTTCGGCCCGAACGCGGCGGCGAGCTCGGCGCGCGGCAACTCCCATTTCGGCGGCGTCAGCCGCACCAGCTTCGGCGTGGCGCCGAGCAGGCGCACCACGGGCAGGTAGGTGTCATAGAGCGGCTCGATCAGCACCACCTCGTCGCCGGGGTTGATCAGCGTCATCAGGCAGGCGGTGATCGCCTCGGTGGCGCCCGAGGTCACCACCACCTCGCTGTCCGGATCGATATCGAGCCCGTAGAACCGCTTGTTGGCCGCCGCCACGGCCTGGCGCAGTTCTGGCACGCCCGACATCGGCGGATACTGGTTGCGCCCATCGAACAGCGCATCGGCCGCGGCCTGCAGCACGTCGGCCGGCCCGTCGGTATCAGGAAATCCCTGGCCGAGGTTGATCGAGCCGTGCTGCACGGCGAGGGCGGACATCACGGTGAAAATCGTGGTGCCGGTATTGGAGAGCAGCGTGTTGAGGGACTTCACCGGGGATGGCCTTTCGCGACTTTGAAGCCGGCGAAGTATGGGTGCAGTGGGCGCGCGGTCAACCGTGCCGCGCAACCGGGCCGGCGGCTGCATGAAAAACGGGCAGCCACCGCCCAAGGCGCGGGCGGGGGCGGTGCCAGCGAAACAGGCAGCCACCCAGGAATCCGCGCCGAAGCCGCCGCTTTGCCGGGTGGCACGCATCCTGCAAACCTGATAATCGGCGTGTTTCCGCGAGGAGCGCGGCAGTTACGTGGTGGAGGTTGCCGACGGGCGACCCCGACAAGAGGAGCGGATGAAGAAGATCGAGGCGGTCATCAAGCCGTTCAAGCTGGATGAGGTGAAGGAGGCACTCCACGAGGTGGGGCTGCAAGGCATCACCGTGGTGGAGGCCAAGGGTTTCGGGCGCCAGAAAGGGCACACCGAACTTTATCGCGGCGCGGAATACGTCGTGGACTTCCTGCCGAAGGTAAAGATCGAAGTCGTCTGCGACGATGACGTGGTCGAGCGCGCGGTCGAGGCGATCGTGAACGCGGCCCGCACCGGACGCATCGGCGATGGCAAGATCTTTGTCAGCACGGTCGAGGAAGTGATCCGCATTCGTACCGGCGAACGCGGCGAAGAGGCGATCTGACGCGCCGGCGAAACGCTGGCGACATCGGACGGATTTGGCTGGAATTCAAACTGTAAGGAATAACCGAGCTATGGCGAAGAAGGCAGCCGCGGCCCCCGCGGGCAAGAGCAGCGTCGAGAAAGTTCTGGAGTTGATGAAGGAGAACGGCGTCGAATACGTCGATCTTCGCTTCACCGACCCGCGCGGCAAGTGGCAGCACACCGCCCAGCACGTCTCGACGATGGACGAAGACGCCTTCCGTGACGGCATCATGTTCGACGGCTCGTCGATCGCCGGCTGGAAGGCCATCAACGAGTCGGACATGATCCTGATGCCGGACGCCGAGAGCGCCGTGATGGACCCGTTCGCCGCCAAGCCGTCGATGATCATCTTCTGCGACATCATCGAACCCTCCACCGGCCAGGCCTACAACCGTGACCCGCGCAGCACCGCCAAGAAGGCTGAAGCCTACGTGAAGTCCTCGGGCGTGGGCGATACCGTGTTCATGGGCCCGGAAGCCGAGTTCTTCATCTTCGACAACGCGAAGTTCGGCACCGGCGGCAACTACGGCATCTACCAGCTCGACAGCATCGAGGGACCGCAGGCCAGCCTGAAGGACTATCCGGAAGGCAACATGGGCCATCGCCCGGTGGTCAAGGGCGGCTACTTCCCGGTCCCGCCGGTCGACAGCGAAAGCGACATGCGCGCCGAGATGCTGTCCACCATGGGCGAAATGGGGCTAATCATCGAGAAGCACCACCACGAGGTGGCGCAGTCCCAGCATGAGCTCGGCACCAAGTTCGGCCCGCTCACCCGCCAGGCCGACCACATGCAGATCTACAAGTACTGCGTGCACAACGTCGCCCACAGCTACGGCAAGACGGCCACCTTCATGCCGAAGCCGATCTATGGCGACAACGGCTCGGGCATGCATGTGCATCAGTCGATCTGGAAGGCTGGCAAGCCGCTGTTCGCCGGCAACGCCTACGCCGACCTGTCGGAGACCGCGCTCTACTACATCGGCGGCATCATCAAGCACGCCAAGGCGTTGAACGCGTTCACCAACCCGTCGACCAACTCCTACAAGCGCCTGATCCCGGGCTTCGAAGCCCCGGTGCTGCTGGCCTACTCGGCCCGCAACCGCTCGGCCTCGTGCCGCATCCCCTACACCACCAACCCGAAGGCCAAGCGCGTCGAAGTCCGCTTCCCGGACCCGCTGTGCAACCCTTATCTCGGCTTCTCGGCGCTGCTGATGGCTGGCATCGACGGCATCAAGAACAAGCTCGATCCGGGCCCGGCGATGGACAAGGACCTCTACGACTTGCCGCGCGCTGAGCTCAAGAAAATCCCGACGGTATCGGGTAGCTTGCGTGAAGCGCTCGACAACCTCGACAAGGACCGTGAGTTCCTCAAGGTCGGCGGCGTGTTCGATGACGACTTCATCGACAGCTACATCGAGTTGAAGATGACGGAAGTGATCCGTTTCGAGCACACCCCGCATCCGGTCGAGTACGAGATGTACTACTCGGCTTAAGTTACCTTCACATCGCGGGATCGCGATGCAACTATCAGGGCGCCCCTAACGGGGCGCCCTTTTTGTAACTGGCCAGAATGACATGACCGCGCACAAGCTTGCTGCCGCCGTCGAAGAAATCGCCGACGAAATGCGTACACGGACCGACCGTGGCGAAGTCGCGCACTACATCCCGGAATTGGCGCGGGTCGATCCGAAACACTTCGGCATCGTGGTGATCGACGATGAAGGGA
>CAIMWH010000113.1 GCA_903845065.1 uncultured Rhodospirillales bacterium
GAGTTTTCGTTGTCATCAGCCTGCGCCACGGCCACGCCGACGGCAAGCCGGGCCGCCGCAACGGCCGCGTCAGGGTTGGCCAGCCGCATCCGCACCGCCGGGGCCGCCGCGCGAAACCCCGCCGCCACCGCCGGATGCAACGAAGCCGCCCGCCCCACCAGCGCCACCGGAAGGTCCCCGGCCCGCGCCACCAACGCGCGCGCCAGCCGCGCCAGTTCGCCGCCGGCCGTGCCCAGGATCTCCCGCGCCATCGAATCATCCGCCGCCGCCACCGCGCGGGCGAGTTGCGCCACCGCATTGCGTCCGCCGCCATAAATATACGGCCGCTGCACGTCCCACTCCGCCCCGCCCATCGCCGCATCCAGCGCACTGGCCAGCGGCGAGGCAAACCCAGGATCGGCATCCCGTGCCCGCCACACCAGGTCGAGCGCCCGCCGCCCGATCCAGAACGCCGAGCCACCATCATCCACCAGCATCCCCCGCCCGCCGACGCGAACCGTGGTTCTATCCGCCGCGATATGCAGGCCGATGGAACCGGTGCCGGCATAGACGATGTGCCCCGCACCGGGTGCGAACAATGCGTGGTACGCGATCCACATGTCATCGCGAATGGCGATGCGGTCGGCCTGAACCCCCAGCGCCCCGGCCAGCATAGCCGCCGCCTCGACCGCCGCCGGAGCGGTCGCCGACAGCCCGGTAATGCCGGCGATCACATCCGTCGCGGGCTGCGGCAACGCCGCTGCGATAATGCCCGCCGCGGCGGCGAACCGCTCCCGCTCCGGCGCATTGAACAAATGGCCCGACACCGCCGGCACCTCGCCCGAGGCGACGATACGTCCGGAGGAGTCGGCCAGCGCCCATCGCGTGGCCGAGCCGCCACCGTCGATCCCAAGGCCAAATCGCCCTCCCGCCGAGGCGAGAGGGGGGGAGACCTGGCTCACTTGCCCAGTTTCTGCTCCGCGATGGTCGCCAGCAGGGCGGCACCGTAGGGGGTGCAGGCGTCATTGTAGTTGTAGGCCGGGTTGTGCAGTTGCGCGCTCTCGCCGTTGCCCACCTGGATGTAGGCGCCGGGCACCTTCTCCATCATGAACGAGAAGTCCTCCGAGCCCATGCCCGGCGGCTTCATCCGGTCCACCGCGTCATCGCCCACCAGGCTTGCCGCCGCGTCGGCGATGGCATCGGTTTCGGCGGCATCATTGATGAGCGGGGCGAAAATCACCCGGAAATCCACCTCGGCGGTGGCGCCGAACGCCTCGGCCACGCCCTTGGCGATGCGGGTCATGTTGGTCTCGATCAACTGCATCACCACCGGGCTGAACGCCCGCGCGGTGCCGGCGATGGTGGCGGTCTCGGGCACCACGTTGTAGGCATCGCCGCCGTTGATCTTGGTCACGCTCAGTACCGCCGTATCCGCCGGCGGCACATTGCGCGCCACGATGGATTGCAGCGCTGTGACGATATGGCTCGCCACCAGCACCGGGTCGATCCCCACTTCCGGCCGCGCGCCGTGCGTGCCGCGCCCCGTCACCTTGATATCGAAAAACGCGCCGCCGGCCGCCGACGGCCCCTTGGAAATCGCGAACTTGCCGATATCCATACCCGGCCGGTTGTGCAGCGCGTAGATCGCATCGCACGGAAACCGCTCGAACAACCCATCGTTCAGCATCGCCAGCGCGCCGCCGATGCCTTCCTCGCCGGGCTGGAAAATCAGGTTCACCGTGCCGTCGAAATCGGCCTGCGCCAGATACCGCGCCGCGCCCAGCAGCATGGTGGTGTGCCCGTCATGCCCGCAGGCGTGCATCTTGCCGGCGTTCTGGCTGCGATACGGCAGGTTGGTCTGCTCTTCCATCGGAAGGCAGTCCATGTCGGCGCGCAGGCCAATGGACATCTTGCCCGAGCCCTTGCGGATCACGCCGACCACCCCGGTGACACCGACGCAGCGATGCACCTCAATGCCCCACTCCTCCAGCTTGCGGGCCACAATGTCTGACGTGCGATGTTCCTCCAGCCCCAGTTCCGGATGGGCGTGGAAGTCACGACGGATCTCGGTCAGTTCGTCGGCGTAGGCGGAAATCTTCTCAAGCGCTGACATGGTGTTCCCTCCGTCTTACGCCACGCCGCGCGGCAGCTTCTGTT
Source organism: uncultured Rhodospirillales bacterium (assembly GCA_903845065.1). Classification (GTDB taxonomy): domain Bacteria; phylum Pseudomonadota; class Alphaproteobacteria; order Acetobacterales; family Acetobacteraceae; genus CAIYPH01. The sequence continues at coordinate 2,137 of CAIMWH010000113.1, forward strand.
CGGCCAGGGTGGCGAACATAGCCGAACCGAGCGGGATCGCGGCGTCGTTGAACTCGTAGTACTGGTTGTGCACCGGGTTGGAACCGAACGTGTCCCCGTTGCCGATGTTGATGTAGGCGCCAGGCACCGCCTCCAGCATGAAGCTGAAATCCTCGGACGCCATCACGCTCGGCCCGTTGGCCTCCACGTTCGCGGCGCCCACAACGGCGGCGGCGGCCTCCACCATCGCCTGCGTCTCCGCCCCGTCATTCACCAGCGGCGCGAATAGCATGCGGAAATCTACCGTCGCGGTGGCGCCGAAGCCCTGCGCGATATGGGTCGCCAGCCGCTTCATGTTGCCTTCCAGCAGGTCCATCGTGGTCCGCTTCATGGTCCGCGCGGTGCCGCGCAGCCAGGCAGTCTGAGGGATCACGTTGAATGCATCGCCGCCCTCGATCCCTGTCACGCTCAGAACCGCGGTATCGGCCGGCGGCACATTGCGCGCCACGATGGATTGCAGCGCCGTGTGCAACTGCGCCGCGATTACCACCGGATCGATGCTCCCCTCCGGCCGCGCGCCATGGGCGCCCCTGCCGGTGATCTCGATATCGAAAAACGCCCCGCCCGCCATCATCGTGCCCGGCCGGATGGCGAACTGCCCGACGGGCAGGCCGGGCCGGTTGTGCATGCCGTAGATGAATGTGCAGGGGAACTTCTGGAACAATCCGTCCTTGATCATCGCCTCCGCACCACCGAGGCCTTCTTCGGCGGGCTGGAAAATGAAGTTCACCGTGCCGTTGAAATCGCCCTTGCTAGCGAGATACCGCGCCGCGCCCAGCAACATGGTGGTGTGCCCATCATGCCCGCAGGCATGCATCCGCCCCGGATTCTGGCTGCGATGGGCGAAGTCGTTGGCCTCCTCCATCGGCAGCGCGTCCATGTCCGCGCGCAGCCCGATCGCGGTCTGGCCGTTGCCCTTGCGCAGCACGCCCACCACCCCGGTGCCGCCGATGCCGCGATGCACCTCGATGCCCCACTCGGCCAACTTCGCCGCCACGATGTCGGACGTGCGCTGCTCCTCGAAGCCGATCTCGGGATGGGCGTGCAGGTCCCGGCGGATTGCCGTCAGTTCGTCATGGTAGGTGCGGATATCGTCGATCGCGGCCATCAGCCTGCTCCCCGTCTGTCGAACCGCTACCCTAGCCGGGAACAGCCGCACCGCGCCACCGGGGGGCCTCCGAAGCCAAGCGGATAAAAAGTTTTTGCTTCTTTTTTCAAAAAGAAGCGCTTTCTTTTTTGAAAAAAAGAAACAAAAAAC
>CAIMWH010000114.1 GCA_903845065.1 uncultured Rhodospirillales bacterium
CGGCGAACTCACGCTGGACGAAACCAAGCACCAGTGCCTGTGGAAGGGCACCGACATCGAACTCACCGTCACCGAGTTCCTGCTCGTCAAGGCACTGGCCACCCGCCCCGGGATGGTGAAATCCCGGGATCAGTTGATCGACGCGGCCTATGGCGACAACGTCTATGTCGATGACCGCACCATCGACAGCCACATCAAGCGCGTGCGCAAGAAGTTCCGCACCGGGGATGACAGCTTCAACGCCATCGAGACGCTCTACGGCATCGGCTATCGCTACAAGGAAGCCTGACACCGCGCGCGAACGATCCGACGAGGAGGGCGGCGCCGTGCCGATGCAATCCACCCAGACGCTGCCGGCCACGGATAACCTGTTCCGCTATTGGGTGGCCCGTGGCCGCCTCCTGCTGATCCCCGGCGGCAAGGCTTCGGCCCTGCCGCCGCTGTCGCCCGATGCGCGGTGGATTTCGCCGATGCTGCGACGGATCCTGCTGGTCAACCTGCTGCCGCTCGCCTTGCTGCTGGCGGCGTTGCTGTATCTCGATCAGTACCAGAACGGCCTGCTGCGCGCCGAGGTGACCAATCTGCGCGAGCAGGGCCGCATCTATGCCGCGGCCCTCGGCGAGGCCGCGGTGCGCGAGGATGGCTCCGGCCCGGCGAAACTTGCGCCCGACCAGGCCCGCCCGCTGCTGCGCCGCCTCACCGAACCCACCCCCAACGCCCAGGCCCGCGTCTATGCCCCCGACGGGCTGCTGGTCGCCGATAGCCGGGTGCGCGAAGGCGCCGGCGGCGCGGTGGTCACCGAACCGCTCCCCCCGCCGGTGGAGCGTGGCCCGGTGGTGGGCACCATCGGCACCGTCTATGACCGCCTGCTCGCGTTGCTCCCCCATCCCGGCGGCGCCCCGCTGCTCGATGTCGGCCCGCAGGCCGCCGGCCCCGAGTGGCAGCCCGACGTGAAGGAGGAACTCCGCCTCACCGGCACCGACGAGGCGCGCCAGATGCCGCCCTACATCCGCCGCACACTGGACAACCGCCTGTTGGTAACGATTTCCGAGCCGGTGATGCGCAACCGGGTCTCGGTTGGCATCCTGCTGCTGACCCGCGAGGCCCGCGAGGTCGATGACAGCTTGCTGGCCGTGCGCCTCTCCATCCTGGGCCTGTTCACTTTGGCCCTGGTGATCACTATCGCACTGTCGTGGTACCTCTCGCTCACCATTGCGCGGCCCATTTTGCGCCTCGCCGGTGCGGCGGCCGGCATGCGCGAGGGCAGCGGGCGCACCGGCGCCATGCCGGAGGGCCTGCTCGCCCGCGCCGACGAAATCGGCACCCTGGCCAGCGCCCTCTCGGAGTCGGCCCGCGCCCTGTGGGCCCGGATGGACGCCATCGAGCGCTTTGCCGCCGATGTGGCGCACGAAATCAAGAACCCGCTCTCCTCCATCCGCAGCGCCATCGAAACCCTGCGCCGCATCGAGGACCCGGAGAAGCAGCGCCGCCTGCTCGCCATCATCGCCGAGGATGTCGGCCGCCTCGATCGCCTCATCAGCGACATCTCCGATGCCTCGCGCATCGACGCCGAACTGTCGCGGGTGGCCATCGAGACCGTCGATATCCTGCCGATCCTTGAAACCCTGGCCGAAATCAACGAGTCGACCCGCACCGATAACGGGCCGCATCTGGTGCTCGACACCAGCGTGGCGTCCCTCGAAGTGCCGGGCGTGGAGGGGCGCCTGGTGCAGGTGCTGCGCAACCTGATCGGCAACGCGCTGTCCTTCTCGCCGCCCAACGGCACCATCACGCTGCGGGCGCGCGATACCGGCGCCATGATCGAACTCGCCATCGAGGACGAGGGGCCGGGCATTCCCGAGGCGCGGCTGGAACACATCTTCGACCGGTTCTATTCCGAGCGCCCCAAGGACGAGCGCTTCGGCCAGCACTCCGGCCTGGGGCTCTCCATCACGCGGCAGATCGTCGAGGCGTTGAAGGGCCGGATCATCGCCGAAAACCGCCGCCACCCGGATGGCAGCACCGCCGGGGCGCGTTTCGTGGTGCGGTTGCCCAAGGCGTAGGGCCGCCCGGCTGGGCGGCCCTTGGGCGGGGTCTAGCGGGGCAGCAGCTTCTGCACCTCGGCCGTCATGGTCTTGAGGGTGGCCTCCGGGGTGGACTTCTGCTCGACCAGCAGAGCGAGGTTGTCCACCATGGTCTGCGTCACCTTCACGCCGTTGTTGCCGGGGAAGGAATACCAGGGGATCATCTTGTCCATCTGGTTCAGCCCGGCGCGGAACAGCGGGTTCTCGGCGTAGAACTTGCCGAGGTAGCGATCGTCCTTCGGGGCCAGCGCGTTGTTGGGCACATAGCCGGTGCCGGGCACCACCACCGAGGCACCATAGGGGCCGGCGGCGAACTTCACGAACTCATAGACTGCCTGCTGGCGCTTCGGGTCGGTGGTGAACATCACCGCGGCGTTGCCGCCGGTGGGCAGGTGGCCGCGCTGGGCGTCGATCACCGGCATGGCGGTGGTGCGCAGCTCGAACTTGGTGCCCACGCCGTTGATGGTCTGGCGCAGCGCGCCGGTGGTCCAGAAGGTCAGGCCGATCTTGCCGGCGGTGAAGCCTTGCAGGGCGGCGTCCGACGAGAGGGCCGGCATCTTGCCTTCCTTCACCATCCGGTCGAGCAGAGTGAGCGCCGCGAGGCCCTCGGGGCCGTTGAACGCCACCTTCTTCTCGTCAGGCGTCAGCATGGTGCCGCCGTGGCCGAACAGCAGGGCGGAGAACATCCAGTCATCGCCCTGCCAGCGGTAGGACATGCCGGTGATGCCGTCGCCGAGCGCCTGGATCTTGGCGGACAGCTTCAACACGCCGTCCCAATCGGTCGGCATATGGTCGGGGTCACCGCCGGCTTTGCGGACGAGGTCGGCGTTGTAATAGAAAATCGGGTTGGAGGTGGCGAAGGCGAGGCCCATCTGCTTGCCGCCGAAGCGGGCGAGATTGAGCAGCCCCTCGGTGTAGCCCTGGCCGGCGAGATCGGTCTCGCGCTTGAGGAAGGGCGTGAGGTCGGTGCCGATATTGCGTTCGGCCAGCACGCGCAGGCGGTTGAGGCCGATGAAGCTCACATCCGGCATTTCGGACGTGCCGGCCTGGCGCAGCATGAGTTGCAGCCCGTCCTCGTAGGTGGGCGAGGGCGAGGTGAAGGTGATCTTCACGTCCGGGTGCAGGCGCATGTATTCGCCCGAGATCTGGTCCATCACCGACTTGAAGAAGCCGGGCATGGGGTAGTGGACCATGATCTCGGTGGTCTCGGCCATGGCGGGGGCCGAAAGGCCGGCCAGCAGGGCGCTGGCGAGAAGGAAGCGGCGTTGCATCGGGTAGTCTCCTGGTTGGGACGGGTCAGCCCTTGAGCCCGGTCATCGTCATGCCTTCGATGAACAGGCGCTGGGCGAAGAGGAAGAACACGACGAGGGGGGTGGTGATCACCACGGTGGCGGCCATCAGGGCGCCGTAGTCGTCCCCGGCCTCGGCGGCGCGGAAGAACAGCAGGCCGAGCGGGGGCGTCGCGAGCTGGGTTTTGGTGATGGCGATCAGCGGCCAGTAGAGATCGTTCCAGTGGGCGACCACCGAGAAGATCGCGAAGGAGGAGGCCGCCGGCCAGGCGTTGGGTAGGATGATGCGCCAGACGATCGCCGCCTCCGACAAGCCGTCACTGCGGGCGGCCAGGATCAGGTCATCCGGGATGGCCTTGATGAACTGGCGGAACAGGAAGATCGCGAACACCGAGAGGGTGAACGGCACAATCAGCACCGCCAGCGTGTTGAGCAGGCCGAGGGTGCGGGCGGCGGCGTAGAGCGGGATGGAGATGGCGTGGATGGGCACGAGCAGGCCGAGCAGCACCAGGCCGAACAGCAGGTCCCGCCCGCGGAAGCGCAGTTTCGCCAGCGCGTAGGCGGCGGGCAGGGCGAAGACGATCTGGAACCCCACGATGGTGGCGCAGACGATCAGCCCGTTCAGCAGGATGCGGCCCATCGGGATGCGGGTGAGGGCCTTGGTGTAGTTCTCGACGAATGCGAAATGCGACGGCACCAGCGACAGCCCGGCCGAGAACACCTCGGACTGCGGCTTCAGCGAGGTGGAAATCATGAACAGGAACGGGAACAGCACCAGCACGGCGCCGCCGCCCAGCACAAGCAGGCGAAGGGCGCGCATCATCCGTAATGCACCTGCTTGTCGAGCACCCGGGTCTGGATCACCAGCAGGAACAGCAGCAGGGCGATGAACACCACCGCCATCGCCGAGGCGGCGCCGATGTGGAGGTAGACGAAGCCCTCCTGGTAGATCACCCACAGCAATGTCTCGGAGGCTTTGGCCGGGCCGCCTTGCGTGAGGGTGGCGACGGTCTCGAACACCTTCACCGCGTTGATCACCGAGATGGTGGTGACGAACAGCGTGGTCGGGCCCAGCATCGGCCAGGTGACGAGGCGGAAGCGGCTCCAGGCCGAGCGTGCGCCGTCCATCTCCGCCGCCGCGTAGAGGGTGCGGTCGATGGCGGTGAGGCCGGCGAGGAACAGCACCATGTTGAAGCCGATCGCCTGCCACACGCCGATGACGGCCAAGGCCGCCAGCACGTTGTCGCTGGAGCCGAGCCAGTTGACGCCAGCGAAACCCATCATCCGCAGCACCAGGTTGATCGGCCCGATGGTGGGGTGCATCAGGTACTGCCAGACGCTCGCCATCGCGACGATGAGGGAGACCACCGGCAGGAAATAGACGGAGCGGAAGAACGCCCGCCCGCCAGCCTCGGCCTCGATCAGCATCGCCAGCCCGAGGCCGAGCAGGATGGAGGCCGGGGCCACCAAGGCGACGTAGACGGCGGTGTTGCGCAGCGCGCCGAGGAAGGTGCGGTCGGTCAACAGGTCGGCGTAGGCGTCGAGGCCGAGGAAGGTGATCTCGGGCACGCCGAGTTCGGCATCGGTGAACGAAAGCACCAGCACCGCCAGCGTCGGCAGCACCAGCAGCAGGAGCATCAGCAGCGCGGTGGGGCCGGCCAGGCGCCAGGCGGCGTGGTTCTCGATCCGCATGGCGGCGGCGCGCGGGGAGAGGGCAGGCGGGCTATTCGGCATGGATGGCGGTTCGCGTGGCGGCGGCGATGCGGGCGACGCGGTTGCCCTGGCGGCCGAACACCAGCAGGGCGGCGTCATCGGCGGTGGCGTGAAGGGTTTCGTGCGGGCGCAGCGCCTCGGCGGCGGCGGGCGGCATGCGGGCGATCAGCGGGTCCGCCACCGCCTCGGCCCGGCAATGCACCAGCACCTCGGCGCCGAGGAACTCGATGCGATCGAGCCGCACCGGCAGGGACCATGGGCGGGGCTCGGCGGCCAGGCCGAGGTGTTCCGGGCGGATGCCGAGGCGGATCTCGTCGCCCACCGGGGCGGCGATGTGCTCGGCCATGGCGTGCCGCCCCACCCAGGCGTGGCCGTCGGCGCCGACGGTGGCGGGCAGCAGGTTGATGCGCGGGCTGCCGATGAAGCTGGCGACCTCGATATGGGCGGGATCGCGGTAGATGGCGTCGGGGCTCGCCACCTGCAGGATGCGCCCGCCCAGCATCACCGCGATGCGGTCGGCCATGCCGAGGGCCTCCTCCTGGTCGTGGGTGACGTAGAGCGTCACCACGCCGGCGCGGCGATGCAGGTCGACGATTTCGCTGCGCATGTGCACGCGCAGGGCGGCATCGAGGTTGGAGAGCGGTTCGTCCATCAGGAAGGCGCGGGGATGGCGCACCAAGGCGCGGCCGAGGGCGACGCGCTGGCGCTGGCCGCCCGACATCTGGGCCGGCTTGCGCTCGATCAGCGGGGTGATCTTGAGCATCGCCGCGGCCGCTGCCACCTCGTCGCGGATGGCCGCCAGCTTGGCGGCGACGCCGGGCAGCATTCCGGCGAACGGCAGGCGTTCGGCCCAGCCGAGGCGGCGCATCACCAGCGGCAGCGCCATGTTCTGCCGCGCGGTAAGGTGCGGGTAGAGCGCGTAGGACTGGAACACCATCGCCATGTCGCGATCGGCCGCGCGGGTGCCGGTCACGTCGCGGCCATTGAGCAGCACGCGGCCCTCGTCGGGCGGCTCCAGCCCGGCGGCGATGCGCAACAGGGTGGATTTGCCGCAGCCGGAGGGGCCGACGAGGGCAATGAATTCGCCCGGCATCACCGCGAGGTCGATGCCTTCCAGCACTCGGGTCTGCCCGAACGCCTTGCCGATGCCGCGCAGGTGGATGGCGGCGCTGGTCACGCGGCGCCGCCGCCGGTGCGGGCGGGACGGGGGTAGATGATGTGCTGCACCGGCTCGATGGTGAGATCTTCGAGGCCGTCCGGGCGGATGAAGCGGGTGGTGACGCGATCCGCCCCGAAATCATGCACCAGGGCGCCGAGCCGGCGGGTGCCGCCGAGGTCCTCCTGGCTTTCGCCGCACACGAAGGAGGTGGCGGGGCCCCAGACATGGTCGATGCCGTCGAGATGCAGTTCGCGATGGGTGTGCAAATGGCCGCTGGCGATGAGCTTCACCCGGGCGCCGGCGATGAGGCCGAGCAGGCGGCGGCGCGGGGTGGGCGTCACGGTCCAGTAGCCGCGCGGGCCTTCGTCCGGGCCATCGATGAACAGCGGCTTGTGCAGGAACAGCGCCACCGGGGCATCGGTGCCGAGCGCCTCGGCGAGCCAGGCGAACTGCGCCTCCTCCTCGGCGTGGCCGCTGCCGAACAGCATCGCGTTGAGCCCGATCAGCCGCCAGCCGCCCTGGTCATGCACCCAGCGGTCGGCGCCGAGATGGGCGCGCCAGGCGGCGAGGCGGGCGTCATCGACGGTCTGTTCGGGCCGGATGGCGGCGACGTCCCCCACGTCATGGTTGCCGGGCACGCTCAGTACCGGGGCGGGGAGGCCCGCGTTCCAGGCGGCGGCGAGCGCGAGGTCGGCCGGTGCGCCGGCGCCATCCATCGCGACGTCCCCGGTGTGGACGATGAGGTCGGCCTGCTCGGCGGCCAGCCAGGCGCGGGCGGCGGCGGCGTTGGCGGCGAAGAAGGGGTGGGCGGCGGACAAGTGGGTGTCCGAGACCTGGATGATCCGCATGGTTCAGGCCCCCGCCTGCTGGAGGGTGGCGGCGCATTTCGGCGGTTCGCAGGGGATCGATAGGCCGACGCCCAGGATCGTGTTGTCTCTCATCGGGAAGGGGTCCGTTCAGGCTGCGGGGAGAAAGGGCGGTACCGGGGTTCGAGGTGCCTGCCCTTAGGCGCGCTGCGTTACACGGCGATGGCAGTCCGGTGACGGCTGCGCGAAGCTTGGCCGCGACCGCAGCAAATGCGCGGTATTCGACGCGCCGGGCGCGGCTGCGCGTGTCATGAAATCTTCAAGCCGGGGCATCGATATTTGAATAGAAGCAGGCCGGACCACGACGATCTTTCAATTCCACGAGACAAAAGCCGGAATCCAGGATGTCACCGCAAACCGATATCTCCCTGCACCCGCCGCTCCCGCCCAGCGCCAGGCTGGCCGCGCCCGGCCTGTTCTTCCGCCGCTGGATCGCCAATCCGCTCCAGATGGGCTCCATCACGCCATCCTCGCCGGCCCTGTGCCGCCGGGTGGTGGCTAACTCGGACTGGGCGAATGGCGGCGCGGTAGTCGAACTGGGGGCGGGCACCGGGGTGATCTCCAACGCCCTGCTCGCCGCCGGGCTGCCGGCGAACCGGCTGTTCGTGGTGGAGATCGTGCCCGCCATGGCGGATCACCTCGCGGGTACCCTGCCCGGCGCCAACGTGATCTGCGGCGATGCCGGGGCGCTGCCCGATCTCATCCCCGCGGCCTGGCACGGACGGATCGGCACGGTGATTTGCGGGATACCGCTGGTGCTGCTGCCGCACGCGGCCAAGCAGCGTCTGGTGGATGCGATGGAGGCGGTGGCGCCCGGCAAGGGCTTCCTCCATTTCTCCTACATGATGGGCTCGCCGATCGACGCCCGCCGGCTCGGGTTGGCGGGGCGCCGGGTGGCATGGACGCCGCTGAACCTGCCGCCGGCCAGCGTTTGGCGCTATGTGCCCACCGGCGCTCCCGCCGCCGTGCCTACTTGATGGTGGCGCCCACCACGCTGTCCCACTGCTTGGTGACCACCGTCTTGGTCGCGGCCTGATCGGCGAGCGAGGGGAACACGGCATGGGCATAGGCCTCGGCCGGCGGCAGCTTGGCGAGCACGTCGGCCGGCACCTTCTTGTCCGCGACGAGCGCATTGAAGCGGGCCGGGTGGCAGTAGCCCTTCAGCCAATCCACCTGGCCTTCGTCGGAATAGAGGTATTCGATCCACAGCTTGGCCGCGTTGGGGTGCGGCGCGTAGGCGCTGATCGCCTGGACATACACACCGGCGACGACGCCGGTTTTCGGCACCACGATCTCGACCGGCGGATTGCCCTTCAGGGTGTCGCGGTCGGCCAGGGCCAGATAGTCCCAGCGCAGCACGATGGGGGTGGTGCCCTGCGCCAGCGAGGCGGCCTTGCCGATGACGGGAACGAAATTGCCGCGCTTGTTCATTTCGGCGAAGTATTTCAGCCCGGCATCCGCGGCGGTTTCGGCCGCGGTGGCGCCCGCCGAGAGTCCGGCCGCGTAGACCGCGACGATGGCGTTGTAGGCGGTGCGCGGATCGCCGTTCAGCGCCACCATGTTCTTGTATTCGGGGGCCAGCAGGTCCGACCAGTCGGCCGGCATCTTCTTGACCAGGTCCTTGTTGATCTCCATCGCCAGCACACCGTAGTAGTCGCCGATCCAGGCGCCGTCGGCGTCCTTCAATTCGGCCGGGATGCTGTCCCAGGTGGCGGGCTTGTATGGCTGCACCAGGCCCTCGGCCTTGGCGGAGGGGCCGAAGGACAGCCCGACGTCGATCACGTCGGGCGCCTGGCTGCCCTTGTTGCCCTTGTTGGACTTGATCGCCTCGATCTCGTCGCCCGAGCCGGCGTCGGGGTTGAGTTCGTTGACCTTCAGGCCGTAGCGCGCCTTGAACTTGTCGATCATCGGGCCGTAGCCGCACCAGTCGCGCGGCAGGGCGATGACAGTGAGCTGGCCCTCGGCCTTGGCGGCGGCGATCAGGGCGGCCGGCGCTTCGGCGCGTGCGAGGGGCGCGATGGCGAGGGCCATCACGGTGGCGAGGGCGGTGGTCGCGAGAAGGCGCTGCATTGGCGTGGCTCCAGGGTTGCCGATGGCACCAGCTACGGCGGGGCGCGTGGCGTGGTCTATGTCGCAACGATGACAGCGGAGGCGGCGGCGATCTTTCATCGTATCGTCACACCGGGTGGGCGTTGGCCCCGGCTAGATCCTCCTTTGCCGCGCTGCCTCGAAGCGGACGCGGCCGGCCCGCGGAGGACCCATGAACACTGTGACCGCCGACACCCTGGCCGATGCCCTACCCGATTCACCGGCCGAAAATCCGCCGATGTCCTACCTCGATCCGGCGATGTCCTGGGTGCAGCACGTCACGGTGCGCGCCATCGAGTGGGCCACCGGGCAGCGCCGCCTCAAGCTAATCTATGACGCCTATCGCGCCGACGAGGCCGCCGCGGGCGACGGGCCGAAGCCCTCGTTCTGGGACGACATGCTGCGGCGAACCGCCCTGCGGCCGCAGTTCGATCGCGCCGCGCTGGACCGGATCCCCGCCAGCGGCCCGCTGCTGGTGGTCGCCAACCATCCGTACGGGCTGGTCGACGGCTTCGCGCTGTGCTGGCTGATCAACCAGGTGCGCCCCGATTTCAAGCTGCTGATCAACGCGGTGCTGGTGCAGGCGCCCGAGACGCGGGAGTTCCTGCTGGCGGTGGATTTCTCCGCCACCGCGGCGGCGCGCGCGACCAATCTGCGCACCCGCGCCGAGGCCCGGCGCGTGCTCGCCGATGGCGGCGCGATCCTGGTGTTTCCCGCCGGCGGCATCTCCACCGCGCCGGATCGCTGGGGCCGCCGTCCGGCGATGGATTCGCCCTGGCAGCCCTTCGCCGCCCAGATGCAGCAGCAGGCGCGCTGCCCGGTGGTGCCGATCCATTTCGCCGGCCAGAACAGCCGCGCCTTCCAGGTGGTCAGCCATTTCAGCCGCACCGTGCGGCTCGCCATGATGACCGGCGAGATCACCCGCCGCTTCGGCACCGCGCTCGATATCACCATCGGGGAGCCCATCGCCGCGGCCGAATGTGCCGGCATCGCCGATCGCAAGGCGCTGGTGGGGGAGATGTGCCGGCGCACCTACGCGCTGGCGGGCATCGACACGACGCGCCCGGGCATGATCGTCGACGTGCCGCGCGCGCTGGCCTGACGCCGGGGGGCTACAGCGACTCGCCCAATGGCCGCCAATCCAGCAGGTCATCCGGCACGACGGAGCGTCCCTCGTCCCATTCCGCGAGGCCGGACCGGCGCCGCACCAGCGCCTGCACTGCGGCATCAGGGGATCGCCAGGGACCGGCCTGGCGGCCTTTGAAGGCCACCACCCAATGCCGCTGCCGGCGGACAAGGCGGAGGACACCCTCGGCCGTGGAAAACTCATATGCCATGATGTTCGCGATGCGCTTCTTGCGGCCTGGTGGACGTAGCCTATCAACAACTTTTGGATTGGTCTAGGCGACGCCCACCACGCCGAACCCGTCAGCCCGGCGGCGCAAACACCCGCAGGCGATGGCCGTCGGGGTCGGTGGCGAGGAAGGTGCGGCCGAATTCGGTATCCACCGGCGGATGCACGATGGTGATGCCGAGCGCCTGCCAGGTGGCGTGGGCGGCATCGACATCGGGCTGCGCGAAGGCGAGTTCCCCGCCGCCGGGCGCGGTTGCCGGCGGGCTGACGCCGTCTTGCCGCCACAGGCCGAGCATCACGCCGGAGGATAGCGCGAACATCGCGAAGGTGGGGGCGGACTCGATCGGCGGCTTGCCGAGCAGCGCGGTGTAGAACGGCACGCTCACCGCGTTGTCAGAGACATAGAGCAGGATGAAGTTGGGGTCGGTCATCGGAAACGGCCTTTCGTGCGGGTTGCGACGGGCCGGATGATGCGACGGGGCAGTGTCAGTTTCTGTCAGCAGCGATGCCCTCGGCGGCCTCCCACGCCTTGAGCAGAACGGCACGGCGGCGCGGGTAGCGTTCGGTGCTGACATCGAGCGCCTCGATGCGGTCAGGGCGGAAATGGCGGAAGCCCTGGCGCAGCTCGCACCACGCCACCACCACCTGCACGGCGGCGAAATAGGCCAGCGCAATCGGCCAGATGGTGCGGGCGGAGGCGCTGCCGTTCTGGTCGCGATAGGTGATGGTCAGCTTGCGCTCGGCACGGATGGCGGCGCGCAAACTGGCCTGCATGGTCTCGGACTGCGCCACCCGCTTGCCCGGCCCGACGATGAGGGACGCCCCGGCCACATCGCCGCGCCGGTCCGCCGGCATCACCGCCTCGATCCGTGCCAGGGCATTGCGCGCCGCCGCCGCCAGTGGCCCATCGCCATGCTCGGCCACCCAGCGCGAGCCCAGCACCAGCGCCTCCACCTCCTCCTGGGTGAACATCAGCGGCGGCAGGGTGAAGCCGGGGCGCAGGATATAGCCAACCCCGGCCTCGCCCTCGATCGCCGCCCCCTGCGCCTGGAGTGCGCCGATGTCGCGATACAGGGTGCGCAGGCTGATGCCGAGTTCGTCCGCCAGGATTTGACCGCGCACCGGCCGCCGCCGCCGGCGCAGCGCCTGGAGCAGATCGAGCAGGCGTTGCGCGCGCGACATTCGGGGCAAACTCCTTCGGCAAAGAAACAACGTCCATCGCCGCGCGATGGATTGGCAAGCGCCGCGCGTGCTGTACACTCCGTCACATAACAAGCCGCACACGCGACTGTGCGGCATAAAATTCGGGGAGAACGAAGATGTCCGCTCAAGTGACACGTCGTACCGCATTGCGTGGCCTGGCCGGGGCCACGCTCGCCACGCCCTTCATCGGCGGCGCCGCCAATGCGCAGGCGGTGAAGCTGGTGTTCTCGCACCATCTGCCCACCGCCCATCTCGGCCACAAAACCACGGTCGATTTCGCCCGCTACGTCGCCGAGGGCACCAACGGGCAGATCAGCATCGATATCAAGCCGTCCTCGCAATTGTTCAACCTGCGCACCTCGGTGGAGGCGCTGCAACTCGGCACGCTCGACATGTGCTGGTCCGATCTGGCGACGTTAGGCAACTGGCAGCCGCAGTTCGGCTTCCTCTCGATGCCGTTCATCTTCACCGGCTACGAGCACGTCCGCCGCGTGCTCTACGGGGCGGTCGGCAAGCAGGTGGCGGCGGACGTGCAGGCGACGCTCGGGATCGAAACCCTGAGCCTGGGCGCCTCGGGCTTCCGGGTATTCCTTGGGCGCAAGGAAATCCGCAATGCGGCGGATTGCCGCGGCATCAAGCTGCGGGTGCCGGAAATCCCCACCTGGGTTGAAATGGCCCGCGCGCTCGGTGCCAACCCCACCCCCATCCCGGCCGGCGAAATCTATACCGCCCTGCAAACCGGCGTGGTCGATGCCATCGAGGTGCCGTCCGACTTCATTGTCTCCTCCAAGCTCTACGAGGTGGGTCCCAACGCGACGCGCACCCATCACATCTTCACCGAGGTCTCGATGTTCGCCTCCTCCAAGCGGATGGCGGCGTTGAGCCCGGCGCACCAGAAGGTGATCCGCGACGCGGCGAAGAAGGCCACCGAGGTTGAGATGTGGGACAACAACCTCAAGGAACAGACCGAGGCGTGGGCCGAGATCACCCGCCGCTGCAAGGCGGTATCGGACCCTGACCTGAAGTCCTTCCAGGCCAAGATGGCCCCGGTGATCGACAACTTCGTCAAGAAGACCGGCGCCAAGGGCAAGGCCTATGTGGATGGCGTGCTGGCCGCGGCATGACCCTGCTCGACGCCTATGAGGCGGGGATGGATCGCCTCTACATCGGCCTGCGCGCCGTGGTGGTATCCATCCTCGCGTTCTACCTCGTGCTGGTGCTGCTCCAGGTGTTCTTCCGCTACGTGCTGAACGAAAGCCTGTTCTGGGCCGAGGAAGCCGTGCGCTTCAGCATGGTGTGGTCCACCCTGCTGGGCTCGGCCCTGGTGGCGCGGGACCGCGCGCATATCCGGATTGACGTGGTGGAGAACCTGCTGCCGCCCGGCATCCGCCGTGGCCTGGATATCGTGCTTGACCTGTTGATGATCGCCTTCTGCCTTATCCTGATGGTCACCGGTCTGCAATTCGCCGGGCGCAGCATGATGCAGACCTCGCCCTCGCTCGATCTGCCGATGTGGGCGGTCTACGGCGCGATGCCGCTGGGTGCGGTGTTGCAGGTGGCGTTCATGCTCTCGGTGCTGCGCCGACCGGCCACGCCGCATCTTGCCGCGCTTGACGGGGAACCGGTATGATCGCCGCCGTGATGGTGGGCCTGTTCCTGGTCCTGATGTTCGCCGGCTTCCCCATCGCCTACGCCATGGCGCTGTCCGCCGTGGTGGCGCTGCTGGTGGATGGGCAGGTGCCGATCCTGCTACTGGCCCAGCAGTTCTATGCCGCGCTGGATAACTTCTCGCTGCTCGCGGTGCCGCTGTTCATCCTGGCCGGCGAACTGATGAACACCGGCGGTATCACCGAGCGTCTGGTGGGCTTCACCCGCGCGTTGCTCGGCCATGTGCGGGGTGGGCTGGCCCACGCCAACATCCTCACCAACATGTTCATGGCCGCCATCTCGGGCTCGGCCGCCGCCGATGCCGCCGCCATTGGCTCGATGATGATCCCGGCGATGAAGCGAGACGGCTACCGCGCCGAATTCGCCGTCGCGGTCACCTCGTCGGCCGCGCTGATGGGGCCGATCATCCCGCCCTCCATCGTGGCGGTGATCTACGGCTCCATCACCAACGTCTCCATCGGCGGGCTGCTGCTGGCCGGCGCGGTGCCGGGCGTGCTGGCGGGGTTCGGCATGATGGTGGTGGCCTACTTCATGTCCGCCCGCCACGGCGGCAAGGCCTCGCCGCGCGCCACCTTCCGCGAATTCCTGGTGGCGACGTGGCGGGTGATCCCGGCGGCGATCATGCCGGCGATCATCCTCGGCGGTATCGTCTCGGGCGCCTTTACCCCCACCGAGGCGGCCGGCGTGGCGGCGTTCTACGGCTTCTGCTACGGCATCGTGGCGGGGAAATTCACCCCGCGCGGCCTCTATCACCTGTTCGGCAACGCCGCCTCGGTCTCGGCGAGCGTGCTGGTCACATTGGCCGGCGCCGGGCTGTTCGGCTGGGTGCTGGCCCGCGCCGGCACCGCCGAGGTGGCGTTGCAGGCCCTGGCGGCGATCACCGACAACCCGAAGGTGGCTCTGGTCATCATCCTGATGTTCCTGCTGTTTCTCGGCGGCCTGGTGGAAACCGTGCCGGCGATGATCCTCAGCGTGCCGGTCCTGCAACCGATCGCCAAAAGCTTCCACTACGACCCGGTGCATTTCGGCTGCCTGGTGCTGATGACCCTGGTGCTGGGCGCGGTGATGCCGCCCACCGGCATCGTGGCCATGATATGCTGCCGCATCGGCGGCGTGACTTTCGCCTCGACATTGAAGTTGCTCGCACCGTTCGTCATCTGGTGGTTCGCCTTGATTCTCGTCGTCGCTTTCGTGCCGCAAATCGCGCTCTGGCTGCCGTCGATCATGCTGTGAGATAACGGCGGGCGGGGCATTTCAAGGGAGAAGTGCAATGCCAAGCTATGTGATGCTGGCCAGTTGGACCGACCAGGGCGTGCGCAGTATCGGCGAACTGCCGAAGCGCATCGACCAGGCCAAGCGCCTGCTCGCGGACATGGGGGGCGCCTTCAGCTCCCTGCACATGACCATGGGGGCCTACGACCTGATCGGCATCTATGACGCCCCGGATGACGCGGTGGCGGTGCGCTTCACCCTGATGATCGAAAAACTGGGCAACCTGCGCACCACGTCGCTGAAGGCCTTCCCCGAACAGGCCCTGCGCGAAATCGTGAAGTCTATCGGGTAACCCGCGCCCATTTTTCGAGGCGGCCAAAGCCGAGCGACAGAACCAGGCAGACGGCGAAGTACAACCCCGCCGCCGTCAGCCAGGTCTCGAACACCCGCGTGGTGGAAACCGCCACGTCGTTGGCCATGAACGTCAGGTCCTGGATCGAGATCAGCGACACCACCGAGCTGTCCTTGATCAGCGAGATGAACTGCCCACACAGCGGCGGGATCATCCGTCGGATGGCCTGCGGCAGCACGATGAGGCGCAATCCGGTCCAGCGCCCCATGCCGAGCGCCGCCGCCGCGTCCCATTGCCCGACCGGCACCGAGGCCACCCCGGCGCGCAGGATCTCGGCCACATAGGCGCCCTCGAACAGCGCTAGCCCATCTTATTCACGGCGTGGCAGGGATTCGCTGGCGGGCGTCGCGTAAGGCGTTGATCACGTTTAAGGACTGGGTGTCGAAGCCATCCTTTCCACGCGAACGCGCCGAGCCACACCCGCCATGTCCGACGATA
>CAIMWH010000115.1 GCA_903845065.1 uncultured Rhodospirillales bacterium
ATAGACGCGGTTGGCGGCGAGGCCGCTGATGGTGAGGGCGTGGTTGGTGACGAGGGTGCTGGCGTAGGCGGAGCGGTCGGGCAGGGGCGACTCGCTGTATTGCACGGAGGAATCGGCGGGCTTGGAGGTGAGCCAGGTGACTTTGGCGTTGGAATAATCGGTGGTGGCGGCAACGGCGGAAATGACGGGGGGCACGGTGTCGATGCTGGCGGTGGCAGTGACGTTGCTGTTGCGGGCGGAGTCGAAATACGTGGCGGTGATGGTGTCGCCACTTTGGACGCGGAGCTGATTGGTGGCGGCGGTGCCGTTGACGAGCGTAAGATAGCCGGTGAACAGGCCGGGATGGGTGGTGGCGTAGAGGGTGACGGTGCTGCGATTGGTGCGCGAAGTGGCCCCAAAGGTGACGGTGGTGCGGTTGGTGCCGATGAGAGCGGAATCGCCGACCTGGACGGTGACGGTCTCGTTGGTGGTGTACAGGGACTGGTCGAGCAGGACAACGCCCTGGCCGTTCACGCCGGGGGCGAGGAAGTTGATGATGTTGCGCAGCAGATAGACGGCGTTGTTGGTGGCGGGGCCGTTGGTGGGGATGGCGTCAAAGGGATAGGAAAGGAAAACGACGCGGCCGGGGCTATCGACGCCGACATTGGGATAGCTCATGGCGCAGGGTTTGCCGGAGACAGATTCAAACGTGATGGCGGTGGCATTGACCGACGGGGTGAAGGTGTCGGAGAAGTCCGGACCGTAAGTATCGCCGAGACCGTCATCAAAGCTGGGGTAGCTGCTATAATCGAGGGTGAGGTTGAGGCCGCCGGCGACATAGGCGGGAGTGCCGACGATGGTGGGCACGCCGAAATCCTCGTCGCAATCGGTGCAGGGGGCGGGCGGGTCGGGATTTTGCAGGAAACCGGCGACTTGCAGGACATTCTGGCGGAAGGGCACATCGCCGAGCTGGGAGAGAATGCCCATGGAAGCGATGAAGAAGGAACCGCCGCCGTTCAGGTAGCTTTGGATCATGTACTGCTGGCCGGCGCTAATGGTGTTGTTCGTGGCGGTGGGATCGGGCAGGCCGTCGGAATCCACGCCATAATTGATAATGTCATCCGTTACGCGCCAGATGACCACGGGGAAGGGCTGGAGGTCGGTGAGCTGCGGATAACCGCGCGCATTCACTTTCCAAAAGCCGTAGGTGATGCCGGCGGCGGAGAGGACGTTGGTGTAGGAACTGTCCGGGATGACGGTGGAACCATTGGCATCCTCGGCGGCGGTGTCGTAGGCATCCACGAGCAGGACGGTGGGGGTGGAGATGCCGGTGAAATTGTAATTGGAGCCGGAGTTATTGTTGGTGGTGATATTGCCGGCGGCATCGGTGGAGCTGACCAGATAGTAATAGGTTTTGCCGGTGATGAGACCGGTCAGTTTGACCACGTGACTGGTGACGAGCGAAAGATTGGTGACGCTGAGGTTGAGATTGGCGCTGTTGGTGCCGTAACGGACGAGGGAGGTGGCGGGCTCGGTGGTCTGCCAGGTGATGGTGAGGACGCCGACATCGGTGGTGCTGGCGACGGAGCTGATGCCGGGCGGAGCGAGATCGGCGGTGGCGGTGGCGCTCCGTTTGCTGCCGCCGGCGTCCACGTAATCGGCTTCCAGGCTGTCGCCATTGGCAATTTGAATCTGGCCGGCGGCGGCGGTGCCGGTGACGGTGGCGACCGCGCCGGTGAAGGCGCCGTAATTGCCCAGGGTGTGCAACAGATTGGTGAGGCCCTTGTGCTGGGTGAGGTTGGTGAAGAGCACGCTGACGGTGTTGCTGGCGGCGCGATTGGCGTCAAAGACTTCGGCCTGGATCTGGCCGGGCGCGGTGTAGGTCGGACGGTCGAGCAAGATGAAACCGGTGCCGAGGCGGAGTAAATCGCCGGAGGTGACGAGGGCGAAATCCTGGTCTACGGCGGTGGTATCGAGGCGGGCATCGGCGACGACTTTGCTGGCGCGGACGCGGACGAGGTAATCGCCGGGAGTGGGGACGGAGAGATAAACACCTTCGACGTTGTTGAGATGGTCGGGGGTGGGCGCGTTGGGCACGGATTCGCCGGCACCAAATTGATTGCCGCGATAGAGGGTGCCGTCGGGGCCGACGACTTCGAGGTCGAGATCATTCACCAGCGCGGGAATGGCACCGGGGAAACCGGGGACATCGGTGTAGGCGAGCGTGATTTTCAGCGGCTGATCGGCGGCCTGCACGAAGAGGTGCTGCGAGTACAGCTGGCTGTTGGTGAGCAGGACGGTTTGATCAAGGTATTGGTAATAACGCGGGGCGGTGAGGACATTCGTGACGACGATGTTGGTCAGGTTAATGCGGCCCCAGCCTTCCTGATTGTTGGGGATGGGACCGGGGCCGCCGTTGGATTCGTCGAGCTCATCGGCGGAATTGATGAGCGCGGCTTTGACGAGGGCGGGGGACGGCGTCGCGTTGGTGTGATAGTGCTGATAGAACTGGACGAACACGGCGGCGGCCCCGGCGGCGTGCGGGCCGGACATGCTGGTGCCGCCCATGTACACGTAATAATTATCAATGGCGGTCCAGGCGATGGATGCTTCATCAGGCGCGGCGGACGAGGCGGCGGAGGCGATCCAACTGCCGGGGGCGACGAGGTCGGGTTTGATGCGGCCATCGGCGCAGGGGCCGGTGCTGGAGAAATCGGCCATGGTGTCGGGACCATCGGCGTAGAGGCCGTAAGTGGAGGCCAGGGTGCCGGGGATGTTTTCGGATGCGCCGGTGGCGATGACGTTTTTGCCGGTGGCGGGACTCCCGATGGTCTGGGTGCCGGGACCGGCGTTGCCGGCGGAGAATTCGAGAATGTAGGGTTGGTCGCCGGCGGTGCCGGCATCGGCATCGCGCACGAGTTCATCGAACTGGGCGGAGTCGGTGTCGTAATCGCCCTGCACATCATTGCCCCAACTGTTGGAGCCGATCTTGGCACCGTGGCGGACGGCGTCCTGGGTGAGCGTGGCATCGCTGGGGAAGGGGGTGGCGGGCGTGGCGGTCTCATCGAAGATGCGTTCGACAAAGAGGTTCGCGCCGGAAGCGACGCCCAGGCCGTAGAACTGGCCGGTGTTGGTGTCGGTCTCGCCGGTCGCGGCGTTGCCGGCGACGATGCCGGCGCAGTGGGTGCCGTGGCCATAGCCGTCGGAGCCATCGGTGAGGTTGCCGTAATACTGGAAGCCGGTTACCCGGCCGCGCAGATCCGGGTGCATGGTGTTGGTGTTGCCGGTGTCGAGGCCAGTGTCGGCGACGCAGACGGTGACGTTGGAGCCGTTGTAGCCCCATTGCTGGGTGAGGGTGGCATCGCTGGGGAAGGGGTTGGCGGGGTTGGCACTGTCATCGAAGATGCGTTCGACAAAGAGATTGGCACCGGAGGCGACACCGAGTCCGTAAAGCTGGCCGGTATCGGGATCGGTCTCGCCGGTGGCGGCGTTGCCGGCAACGATGCCGGCGCAATGGGTGCCGTGGCCGTAGCCATCGGAGCCGTCGGTGAGGCTGCCGTAATATTGGAAGCCGGTCACCCGGCCGCGCATATCGGGATGCATGGTGTTGGTGTTGCCGGAATCAAGGCCGGTGTCGGCCACGCACACGGTGACGTTGGAGCCGTTGTAGCCCCATTGTTGCGTGAGCGTCCGGGTGGCAATGGCTCCGTCGTCGCCGCCGACAATTTTCGCGGCGGCTTCATCATAGAGTTTGCGCTGGGGGGCGGGTTCCAGCCAGAGCACGGCGCCGGATTCGGCGAGGGTGGCGGCTTGTTTGGGGGAGAGTTCACCGCGCAGGAAGGTGCCCTGGCGCAGGTGGCTTTCGTGTTCGACGGAGCCGAGCAAGGCGCGGACGGCGGTGACTTCGTTGCTCGTGGCGGTGGCGGAAAGGAGGATATTGACGGTGAGGGTGCGGTTGGTATTGGCGGGATCGCGGAGGGCGGCGGCGAGGCGAGGATGGACTTTATGTTCGGCGCGGTAGGGGCCGACCCAGGTAACGAAATTTTTTGCAGCAACCGTCGCGGGGGAAACGTTCTTGAGCCGGGCAATGAAGGTGTCGTCGGGGACGTATTTGATGAGTTCGACACCGGCGGCGCGGAGTTCGGCGCGTTGGAGCGGTTCGAGCGGTCCAGTGAATTGGATGAGGTATAGGCTGGCGGCGGGGGCATTCGTTTTGAGATTAACGGCGAGCTGGGCGCGGTTTTCGAGGGTGGCGGTATCGATGAAGCCGTTGCGCAGGCGGATGGTTTTGGCGGGGGCTGGGGCGCACAAAGAAAACACAAACAGGGCCGGTAAAAGCAGCCTGCCACCGGCTTGCCAGAAACTGCGGAGATGCATTGTTAACCGATAACCTGTGTAATGGGTTTGGGCAATGGGAAACTTCGCGAAATACTGGGCGAAGGTGGCGGATGGAGGATGGATTGGGACGCTGGGGAAAATATCCAACACTCAACATCGAACACCCAACATCCAATGGGGGAAGTGGTTGGTTGGTCTTATGGCTTGGGCTGGTCCGAAGGCGGCGGGGAGGTGCAGGTTGGCGGCGGGGAGGATTTCCAGACGGCGCGAGTGGCTTTGGTGGCGGCCATGGCGAGAACTGCGCCTACGAAGGCCCAGAGGATGCCGGAGAAGGCGCCAGTCCAATTGAACCGGAAGAGGCCGAAGGTGAAAATGATGGCGGTGGCGGTCCAGATGACGGTTGTGCAGATGGTTTTGGCCGAGTTATCGTTCATATGGTTTTTAGGGCCAGGGGGAGGCGGGTTGGTTGCCGCCGGCCCAGGCATAAATGGCATCGAGGGAAAGCCAGCCGAGGTAGTAGCCGGTTTTCTCGATGCCGGTCATGTCGGCGGTGGGGGAAGGCTGTTTCTTTTCAATGCCGTTGATGCCGGTCGCCACGGCAGGGGGATCGGGCGGGGCGGTGGCGCAGCCGGGGAGGACACCGGTGAGGGTGGCTAGGAGCAGGTACGCCAATAGTGGCCGCAGCGTTTTCATGGTGTTGCTTTGGTGGCAACCGTCGCAGGGGAACATGCGACGGGAAAAGGAGGGATGCAAGTGCAATTGAACGTTAACATCCAACATCCAACGCCCAACATCGAACATCCAATGAATTAGCGGTTGAGGGCGGCCATGCTTGGCGCGGGGTAGCGGGCGCCGGCGGTG
>CAIMWH010000116.1 GCA_903845065.1 uncultured Rhodospirillales bacterium
CTCCGAAACCGCCCCCACCGGCACCACCACCCCACCAACCCGAACCAACGAAAACGCCAACGGCCCCCCCACCAACCACCGCGCCACCCCAGCCCCCACCGCCACCCGCGCCGCCTCGCCCGCCAGCAGGCCGAGCGGCTCAGGCACCGGGGTGGACATGTCAGAGGCTGGGCTCATCGGCTTGGGACCTTGGGGTGGGGGGTGGAGGAAGGGTAGCAAGGCCAGGGCTCTGCCCTGGACCCGCTGGGGGCGAGCGCCCCCAGACCCGCATCCGTTTAAGTAAGAGGCTCTTCCAAATGAAGAGGGGGCCTATCGGGACCTTGCAAGGTCTCGATAGGCCCCCTCTTCATTTGGAAGAGCATTCCTTGCCTAAGTGGAAGAGGTCCAGGGGCTCGGCCCCTGGTGGGGTCGAGGGGCAAAGCCCCCGTCTTCCTTCCCTTCCTCCCCCTCCGCCCCAAAGACCCCAGGCCGAAGGGGCTCAGCCTCCGATGCGTCAGCCCGGCGCCGGGGCCGTTCCGAGCCCGCCGGGGGGCGGGGCGGGGCGGCCGGCGGTGGGGACGGAGGCGCGGCGGCTGTCGGGCATGGGTTCGTCGACGACGCGTTTGATGACTTTTTCGCCACGCATGACCTGGCGGATTTCGTCACCGGAGAGGGATTCGTGTTCCAGCAGGGCGCGGGCGATCGCGTGGAGTTCGTCGATGTGTTCGGTCAGGATCGACTTGGACTTGGCGTAGGCGGTGTCGATGAGTTTCTTGACCTCGGCGTCGATTTCCCGCGCCGTCACTTCGGACACGTTCTTGGCCTGGGTGACGGAGTGGCCGAGGAAGACTTCCTGGCTGTTGTCGCCGTAGGCGATCATGCCGAGTTTTTCGCTCATGCCCCATTCGGTCACCATGGAGCGGGCGAGGCCGGTGGCCATTTTGATATCGCCCGAGGCGCCGGAGCACACCTTGTCCGGCCCGAAGATGATTTCCTCGGACACCCGGCCGCCCATGCCCATGCAGAGGCGGGCAAGGCATTTGGCCTTGGAGAGGGAGTAGCGATCGCCTTCCGGCAGGCTCATCACCATGCCGAGGGCGCGGCCGCGGGGGATGATGGTGGCCTTGTGGATGGGGTCGCATTCCGGCTCGTAGATGGAGCACAGGGCGTGGCCGGCTTCATGGTATGCGGTGGTTTCCTTTTCCTCGTCGCTCATGACGAGGCTGCGGCGTTCGGCGCCCATCATCACCTTGTCCTTGGCGAACTCGAACTCGGCCATCGCGACCACGCGCTTGCCGATGCGGGCGGCGAGCAGGGCGGCTTCGTTAACCAGGTTGGCGAGGTCCGCGCCGGAGAAGCCGGGGGTGCCGCGGGCGATGATCTTGGGATCGACGTCAGAGGCGAGGGGCACCTTGCGCATGTGCACGCGCAGGATTTTCTCGCGCCCGTTCACGTCGGGGTTGGGCACCACCACCTGGCGGTCGAAGCGGCCGGGGCGCAGGAGGGCGGGGTCCAGCACGTCGGGCCGGTTGGTGGCGGCGATGAGGATGACGCCTTCGTTGGATTCGAAGCCGTCCATCTCGAC
>CAIMWH010000117.1 GCA_903845065.1 uncultured Rhodospirillales bacterium
CGACACCCCGCCCCCCCCGCAAGCCGACCCGCCACCCCCCGAACCCCCACCCCCGCCACAGGCCGAGGCTCCGCCCCCACCACCCCCACCGCTGGCCGAAGCACCCACTCCCGAGCCCCCACCCCCCGAGCCCGTGCCGCCGCCCGTCGCCGAGCCACCCCCGCCAGAACCCACCCCGCCGCCGCCGCCGGTGCAGCAACCGCCCCCGCCCCCGCCAGTCATCCGCCCGCCACCCCGCCCGGTCCCCGCCACCACCACCCCACGCCCCATCCGCCCCGCCACCCAAACCACCGAACCACCACCGCAGCGCACCCCGCCCCCCCCGGCCGAACCCCCGCTGCGCATCGAAGGCGCCGAACTCGGCCCCGACTGGATCAAGGCCCTCCAGGCCTGGTGGGACCTCCACGCCTACTACCCCAGGGAAGCATCCTCGAAGAACATCAGCGGCACCGTGAAACTCCACCTCCTCGTCCATCCTGACGGCGTGGTCTGGATCATCAAGCTCGTGCAATCCTCCGGCTCCGAAATCCTCGACAAAGCCGGCATCTACGTCTTCCTCCACGGCCACCTGCACCCCTTCCCCGCCGGCACCCCCGCCCCCCAGGCCGACGTCTTCATCTCCGTCCACTTCGTCCTCACCCAGGGCAAAGCCACCCAGGCATCCAAAGCCGCCTTCACCGTCACCGACGAACCCGTGCACAACACCGTCGTCGAAAAAATGCAGCAGAAAACCTGCAAGGGCGTCGTCGTCGAAGGCGGCTGGGGCCCCAATTCCTTCCTCGGCACCCGAATCCCCGCCGAAGCCGTCTTCTACCGCAACCCCGACGGCTCCTCCTGGGTCCGCTGGTCCTCCCGCGGCGGCATCCAGATCACCGCCCCCGTCACCGAACTCGGCATCTCCGCCCACTGGACTGGCATCCCCCCCCTCGGCCCCGCCATGAACCGCCCCATGCCGCCCCACTACGCCATCTGGCCCGCCGGCGAAAACCGCCTCGGAGGCACCTCCGAAGACCCCACCGGCTCCATCGACCTCACCTGCGATTGAACCCCCACCGGAGAACGACCATGCCCCCCTCGTTCACCCTCCGCCTCATCGCCCCCGCCGACCGCCCCCAATGGGAACCCCTCTGGCGCGCCTACCAATCCCCCCGCCACTCCCCCGATGACGTCACCAACCTCACCTGGCACCGCTTCTTCGACACCCTCGAACCCATGCACGCCTTCGTTGCCACTGAAGCCGACACCATCATCGCCTTCGCCCATTTCCTCTATCACCGCTCCACCGCCCAACCCGGCTCCGTCTGCTACCTCCAGGACATGTTCACCCTGCAATCCCATCGCGGCCGCGGCGCCGCCCGCGCCCTGATCGACGCCATCTGCGACCACGCCAAAGCCGCCGGCGCCGCCCGCGTCTACTGGAACACCAGCGAAACCAACACCCAGGCCCGCGCCCTCTACGACAAAGTCGCCACCCTCACCAAATTCGTCCAATACCGCCGATATCTCTGAGCCAACGCGCCCCCTCAGGGAAACACCCCATGCCCCACCAAGCCACCGCACACTCCGTGCCCTCGGCCCCTCACATCGCCGCCCTCGTCGCCGCCACCTACGACCTCCCCCCGCTCGCCGATTGCCACCTCATCCAGCGCGGCTTCAACGAAACCTACGCCCTCACCACCACCACCGGGGACCGCTTCGTGCTGCGCCTCTCCATCTCGCGCCACCGCCTGCGCGGCCCGGCCGACGTCGCCGCCGAAACCGCCTTCCTCGCCTACCTCGCCGCCGCGAACATCCCCGTCGCCACCGCCATCCCCACCCGCACCGGCCCCCTCTTCACCACCGCCGAAACCCCCGAAGGCCCCCGCCCCGCCGTCCTCTTCCGCCACATCGGCGGCCGCATGCCCGAACTCGCCTCCCCCGAGGACGCCCGCGCCCAGGCCATCACCCTCGCCCATCTCCATCGCGCCGCCGACGCCTACCCCGAGCGCGAACACGGCCTGCATCGCCTCGATCTCGACCACCTCCTCCACCGCCCCATCCAGGCCATCCTGGCGCTGGACCTCGGCACCTCCCAGGCCCGCCACGATCTCGCCGGGCTCGAAACCCGCCTCGCCGCCGCCGTCGGCCAGCTCGACGCCGATCTCACCCGCACCCGCTGTCACGGCGATGTCCACGGCTTCAACGCCCGCATCGCCGAAACCGGCCCCCACGCCGGCCAGGCCGTGTTCTTCGATTTCGACGAAGGCGGCTTCGGCTACCTCGCCTACGACCTCGCCGTCCACCTCTGGGCCCAGGTCTCCTTCGGCCGCCAGCGCCAGCACATCTGGCACGCCTTCGATGCCGCCTACCGCGCCATCCGCCCGCTGCACCCCGCCGACGAAGCCGCCATCCCGCTATTCGTCGCCATCCGCCACCTCTGGGTCATCGGCGAATGGGCCGCCGGCACCCCTCGCTTCGGCACCGAAGCCATGCCGATACCCTGGATCGAGGGCCAAATCGCCTTCCTGCGCGCCTGGGAGCGCGATCAACTCGCCCCCCGCCTGCTCTGACCCGCCCCATCTCCGCAGCGGAATTGCCTTGAACCGGACGCGCCATCCGCATACGAACAAAAAGTGAACTCAACCTTCGCCCCCAACCTCGCCGACCGCCTCGGCGCCATCCTCGCCCCCCTCCTCATCCTCGTCGCCGCCCGCTTCCGCACCCTCGGCCCGCTCACCGTCCCGCTGTGGCGCCACCTCGCACGCGCCCAGCAGCGCCTCGCGTGCCTCATCGCCCTCCTCGCCGCCGGCCGCTATCGTCCGCGCCTGCGCGACCAGTCCGGCCGCCCCGCCCGCCCCACCGTCCCCCACCACTTCCCCCGCCACCACGCCTGGCTCATCCGCGCCCTCGGCTCCGAGGCCGCCATCCACGCCGCCCGCCTGCAAACCATCCTCGCCGACCCCGCCACGGCGAACCTCCTCGCCACCACCCCCGCCGCCGCCCGCATCCTGCGCCCGCTCTGCCACATGCTCGGCCTGCCCCCACTCCCCAAACCCCCCGCGCCACGCCAGGCCGCGCCCCCGCCACCCCACCCTCACGGCCGCGCCCCGCGCGCCAAAACACCCCGGCCCGCCTCCCGCGCCCCCACCCAGCCCCCCACGCCAAAATCCTGATTCCCACCCAAGGCCCATTTTCGCCTTGACATGCAACCTTTTAGTTGCATATTACCCCCATGACCGACGCCATGGACGCCGTCTTCAAAGCCCTCGCCGACCCCACCCGTCGCGTCCTGCTCGACCGGCTCCGCGAAAACAACGGCCAAACCCTCGGCCAGCTCTGCTCCCACCTGGCAATGTCCCGCCAAGCCGTCACCAAGCATCTGCTCATTCTCGAAGAGGCCAATCTGGTCGCCACCCTGAAACGCGGACGGGAAAAACTCCACTTCCTCAACCCCATCCCCATCCACGACATCAGCGAACGCTGGATCGGCAAATACGACCGCCCAAGACTCGAAATAATCACCGACCTCAAACGCCAACTGGAAGGAGAATCCCATGAGTAACTCAAAATTCGTCTACGTCACCTACATCCGCACCACCCCGCAGAAACTCTGGCAAGCCCTCACCACCCCCGAATTCACCCGCCAGTTTTCCTTCGGCATGACCCAGGACAGCACCTGGCAACCCGGCGCCCCGTGGAAAATGGTCTTCCCCGACGGCCGCATCGCCGATACCGGCACCGTCGTCGAAATCGAGCCCGAACGCCGCTACGTCCTGTCATGGCAGAACGAATTCATGCCCGACATGAAGGCCGAAGGCCCCACCCGCATGACCTGCCTGCTCGAACCGCTCGACGGCTCGGTCAAACTCACCATCATCCACGAAATGGAAAAAGACGCCTCCAAATTCATCGGCGCCGTCTCCAGCGGCTGGCCGATGATCCTCTCCGGCCTCAAAACCTGGCTCGAAACCGGCGAAGCCATGGCCGATCCCCGCGCCGGCAATACCAGCAAAGCCGCCTGACCACGGGCCGGGCGGGGAACCCTACCCCGCCCGAAACCGCGCCAAAGCCACCCCCTCTTCCCGCTCGATCGCCAGCACCACCGGCATATCGATCCGCAACGCCGCGTCCCCCACGATATTGCTCAACAACCGCGGCCCCTCCGCCAACTCCACCGTCGCCACATTGTAGGGTACCCGCGCCTTGAACCAGTCATGGAACGCCACGTGATAAACCACCCAACTCACCAACCTCCCTTGTCCGGACGCCTCTTCCCACCCCCACTCCGCCCGCAAACACTCCGGACACTCCGCCCGCGCCGGCAACCACGCATGCCCACACGCAAGGCAACGCTGAAACATCAACCGCCCCTCGGCCAGCCCATCCCAATACGCTGAATTCAACCCCGTCCGCTCCGGCGCCGGAAACGCCTCCATCGCTCAAACCCCCAATATCAAGGTGGAATGCGTCGTCATCACGCCCCCCTGGTTGCTCACGATGCACTTCTTCGCCCCCTTCACCTGGTTATGCGAAGTCCCCCGCATCTGCCGAACCCCCTCCATCACCATCTGCAACCCCGGCATCCCGGTCTCCGACAGCAACCCGCCCGACGTATTGATCGGCAACCGCCCGCCCAACTGGATATTCCCCCCCTCGACGAACTTCCCCCCGTCCCCCTTCTTGCAGAACCCATAATCCTCCAGCGTCATCAACGCGGCGATCGTGTAGCAATCATAGATCTGCGCCACATCGATATCCGCCGGCCCAATCCCCGCCATCCGATACGCCGTCTGAGCCGAAACCTTCGCCGCCGTCGTCGTCATCACCGGCCGCTGCGGCACGTCCCACGATGTATGCCCCTGCCCGAACCCCAGGATCGGCACCGGCGCCGCCACTTTCAACTCCCGCGCCCGCGCCTCGCTCATGATCACCACCGCCGCCGCCCCGTCCGAAACCAGGCAGATATCATCCCGCCGCAACGGCTCCACGATCCATGGCGACTCCATATACTTGTCGATCGTCAACGGCAGCCGCAGCGCCGCATGCGGATTATTCGCCCCATGCGTCCGCGCCGCGACCGCAATCGCCCCCAACTGCTCCGCTTGCGTGCCGAACTCCCCCATATGCCGCTGCGCAATCATCGCGTAGCCCGCATGCACCCCGAACCAGCCATACGCCGCATCATCCCCGCCCGCCCGCTCATACGCCGCCCGCGTCCCGGTCTTCGGATTATCCGCCAGCGCCACAATCGCCACATCGCACAACCCCGCCGCGATCGACATGCAGGCAAACCCGATGGTCGAACAATTCGTCGCCCCGCCCTGGTCCCAAACGCCCCCCACCCGGGGCTGCAACCGCATCGCCTCGGCCACCTTCTGCCCGTACATCGATTCGAACCTGGAGGTCGGAACCTTCACGAACAGCCCGTCGACCACCCCCTTCTCGATCCCCGCGTCCTCCAACGCCTTCCGGCACGCCTCGACATTCATCGAAACCGTATCCCGCCCCGGCAACCGCCCGAACGCCGTATGCCCGATCCCGGCGATAACCATCCGCATCCCTCAGGCCCCCCTGAACGCCGGCTTGCGCTTCTCCGCAAACGCCTTCGGCCCCTCCTTCGCGTCCTCGGTCGCCTGCAACAACCGATTGACCAACGCCTCGACCCGAAATCCGGTGGTCCGGTCCATCTCCCGAGACCGCACCGCCAACTCCTTCGCCGCCTGCACCGCCAGCGGCGCATTCCCCGCAATCCGCCGCGCATATTCCAGCGCCGTCGCCATCAGTTCCTCCTTCGGCACCACCTTGTTGACCAGCCCGAAATGCGCCGCCCGTTCCGCATCGATCGAATCCCCTGTCAGCAGCAACTCCATCCCGATGCAGTACGGCAACTGGTCCAGAATCCGCTGCGTCCCCCCGTTCCCCGGCACGATCCCCCGCTTCACCTCGGCGATATTGAACGTCGCATGCGGCACGGCGATGCGAATATCCGTCGCCATCAGCAACGTCATCCCGCCCGCCAGACAATACCCGTTCACCGCCGCGATCACCGGCTTCCACACTTCCAATCCACGATTGAGCAGCATGTCATGCTGCGTCAGCCACATCTCGGAGAGAGACTTTGGCGCGGTGAGGAAACTCTTGATATCCGCCCCCGCGCTGAACGCCCGCTCGCCGGCACCGGTCACAATCGCCACCCGGATCGTGTTGTCATCGCGCACGCGAATCCACGCGTCCGACAACCCCTTGTAGTGCTCAGCATCCATCGCGTTCATCCGCTCCGGCCGATTGATCACGATGGTGCAGATGCCCTCGTCAACGCTCACATCGATCGACATCGCCTACGCCCCCTTCGGCCCGTTGAGCAGTTCCCGCGCCACAACCATCCGATGCACCTCGGACGGCCCCTCGCCGATCCGCTTGATCCGCATCTCCCGGTACCAGCGCTCCAGCGGCATTTCCGCCGCCACCCCCAGCCCGCCGAAAATCTGGATACACCGATCGACCACTCGCCCCGCCGTCTCCGTCGCGTACACCTTGGCGATCGAGGCATCGGTCTTGATGTCGTACCCCATGTCCCCCCGCCACGCCGCCTGGAACACCAGCAACCGCGCCGCCCGCAACTCGATCTCGGAATCCGCGATCATCCACTGGATCGCCTGCTTGTCCGCCAGCGGCGAGCGGAACACCACGCGCTGCTTGGCCCACTCGATCGCCAGCGCCAACGCCGCCTGCGCCACCCCGATCACCTGCGCCGCATACGGAATGCGCGCATGCACCAGCCAGGTCTCCGCCAGCTTGAACCCCTCGCCCTCATTGCCGAGCAGGTTCTCCGCCGGCACTTCCACATCGACCAGATTGACCTCGTACGGCGAATACGCCCGGATCACTGGAATGGGCTTGCGGGTAATCCCCTTCCACTTGGTCTCGACAATAAAACTACTGACCCCATCGCGTCCCTTGCTCGGCCCGGTCCGCGCGAAAACAATCCCCCACTCGCTCTCCCCCGCCCCCGAAATCCAGATTTTCGTCCCGTTGAGGATATAGCGATCCCCCTTCCGCTCCGCCTTGGTCTGGATCGCCCGCCCTGGGTCCGACCCGCCGGAGGCTTCCGAAATCGCCACGAACGTCTTGTTCCCGGTCTCCATTACCGGCACGGCGTACTTACGGATCTGCGCCTCGGTCCCCTCGAAAATCACATTCGGCGGGTCCCACCCGAACGCGTGGCAACCCGGAATATACAGCCCCATCCGGCACTGGCTGGCCTCCTCGGCGAAAACCGCCTGGCCGAGCAAATTGAGCCCCGCGCCGCCCCAGCGCGCCGGGCTCTCGGTGTGCCAAAGCCCCAACGCCCGCGCCTTGGCTTGCAACGGCTTGAGGTCCTCCGGCGCCAGCTTCACCGCGTCATGCGGCAACTTGTCCTCGAGCGGCTTGACCTCGTTCTGCATGAACCGCCGCACCGTCTGCTGCAACATCCGCAGCTCCTCGGGCAGTTCCCACGCGCCGCTGGCGTCATGTTCGGCCATTTGTTTCCTCCGCTTTGCCCCGACGCTATCGGCGGCGGCGACCGGCTGTCAAATGGTCCGACCGAATAATTGACAGCGCCCGAAACCGGCCCCTAGGCTCACGAAGAGGAAATGAACCGGGACATGGACCAGGAACCGCCGCACGCCGCGCTGCCCAAGCCCAGGCTGCCGAAAGCCTCGGCATTCCTGGCCGATCGCCTGCGCGAAGGCATCCTCGCCGGCACCTACGCCACCGGCGCCCCGCTGCCCAACGAGCGGGACCTCGCCGAAATCTGCGGCCTCAGCCGAACCTCGGTGCGTGAGGCCCTGCGCATGCTGGAAGTCGAAGGCTGGATCGCCACGAAATCCGGCCGCAGCGGCGGCTCCGTCCCGCAACTCCCCGGCCCCGACGCCCTCGCCCGCTGGATCAGCCTGTTCATCCGCAGCCAGCGTATCCGCTTCGGCACCCTGCTCGAAGTCCGCGAGGCCATCGAACCCCCGCTCGCCCGCCTCGCCGCCCTGCACCGCACGGAGGGGGACATCGCCCACCTCGAGTCCACCCACGCCGCCCTCATCGCGGCCCTGCCCGATCGGCCCGCCTGGAGCCCCGCCAACAACGAGTTCCACTCCGCCATCGTCCGCGCCAGCCACAACCCCATGCTGATCGCCTTCTGGCAGGCGAGTTTCCCGCTCCGCCTCGCCGCCGCCGGCATCGACGAACCGCACAGCCCGCCCGACATGCGCCAGGCCGTGCTCGAAGCCCACCGCCGTATCCTCGACGCCATCCGCGCCGGTGACGGCGAGGCCGCCGAACGCCGCATGTCCCGCCACATCCGCGCCTACCGCGCCTACATCGAACCCCAGGCCTCGCCCGATCTCGATCTCGCCGATCTCCGAGGAATCCTTCCATGACAACGCCGAACCGCCCCCCGCCGCTGGCCGGCATCACCGTCATCGACCTCGGACAGATCTACAACGGCCCCTATTGCGGCTTCCTGCTCGCCATGGCCGGCGCCAATGTCATCAAGGTCGAGCAACCCGGCGGCGAACATCTGCGCCGGCGTGGCGCGGTCGGCGGCGCCGCGCTGCCCTTCGCCATGCTGAATTCCAACAAGCAGATGGTCACCCTCAACCTCAAAACCGCCCGCGGCCGCGAACTCCTCAAATCCATGGTCACCAAGGCTGACGTGCTGCTGGAAAACTTCGCCCCCGGCGCGATGGACAAGCTCGGCGTCGGCTATGCCGTGCTGAACGCGGTCAACCCCCGCCTGGTCTACGCGCAAGGCTCCGGCTACGGCCTCAGCGGCCCCAACAAGGACTATCCGGCGATGGACCTCACGGTGCAGGCGATGGCCGGCGTGATGTCCATCACCGGCTTCCCCGACCGCCCGCCGGTCAAGGCCGGCCCGGCTTTGTGCGATTTCTTCGGCGGCGTGCATCTCTACGCCGCGCTGATGACCGCCCTGGTCGAACGCGAACGCACCGGCCGTGGCCGCATGGTCGAAGTCTCCATGCAGGAGGCGGTCTACCCCTCGCTCGCGTCGAATCTCGGCCTCTGGTACGGCACCGGTGGCAGTGTGCCGCCGCGCACCGGCAACATGCACGGCGGCATGGCCGAGGCACCCTACAACGTCTACCCCACCCAGGACGGCTTCATCGCCATCATCTGCGTCGGCGAAAACCAGTGGCAGGCCTTGTTGCGCGCCATGGGCCGCGAGGACCTGCGCGATGACCCCCGCTTCATCAACCTGGCCGCCCGGATGAAAAACGTCGCCGACGTCGATGCCCTGGTCGGCGGCTTCACCGCGGGCTTCGTCAAGCAGACCCTGTTCGACCATCTGCTGAAATTCCGCGTCCCCTGCGCCCCGGTCCGCGATCTCGACGAAGTGGTGAATGACGCCCACATGCACGCGCGCCGCGCCCTAGAATGGGTCGATCACCCCCTCCTCGGCCGCATCGTGCTGCCCAACTCCCCCCTGCGCTTCGAAGGCACCGACCCGCTGCCCATCGAGCCCACCGGCGCCCTCGGCCGCGACAATCACGCGGTGTTCGCCGCCTGGCTCGGCCTGCCCGATGACGAAGTCGCCGCCCTCGCCGAGGCGCAGGTGATCTGACCGCTACCCCGCGACGCGCTGGATCAGCCGAACTTCCAGCCGCCCCACCCGCCCCGCCAACTCGGCGGTCTCGCGTGGCAACCCCGCCACATCCAGCCCGCTGCGCACGCATACCTCGTCCGAAACCACCGCCTCGCACCCGAACCTCTTGCACAGCCCCTCCAGCCGCGAGGCCACATTGGCCGGATCGCCCAGCGCGGTGAAAATCCGCCGCCCGTCGAACGCGATCTCGCCCACCACAGCCATCCCGCAATGCACGCCGACGCCAAACCCCAGCCGCTCGCCGAGCGCCTCGATGTTCTGCCCGATCCCCGCCAGCGCCCCCATCGCCTGCCGGCACGCCTCCTCCGGCCCGCCATTCAACCCGAACAGCGCGAACACCCCATCGCCGGTAAACTGGTTCGGCCGCCCCCCCGCCGCCGTCACCGCCCGGCCCACCGCATCGACAAACCGATCGATCACGAACACCGCATCAAACGGCAACCGCGCCTCGGCCATCGCGGTGGAGGCGCGCATATCCACCACCATCACCACGATGAACCGCTCCTCGCCGCGCTGCACCGGCACGCGGCGCTGCAAATCCTGCACCGAGATATGCGGCGACAGCAGCGGCACCACCGAAACATCCCCGCCCGGCCGCACCTGGCAGGCCAACCGCACGTCCGCCTCGGCATGCACCCGCGCCAGCACCGCCCGCTCCGCCGCCCCCGCCGGCGGCAAAGCGCCCGCCGCCCCGATCACCCGCACGCGGCAGGTTGAACAGCGCCCCCGCCCCGCACAAACATGGGCATGCGGAATCCCCGCCAGAACACTCGCCTCCAGCACGCTCAACCCGCGCGGCACCCGCACCACCCGCCCACCCGGATACGTCATCCGCACCGAAGCCCCGCGCCATTCGCGCCAACGCCGCACGCCTCGCCCGCCCAGCGCCAGCAGCACCAGCCCGCCCACCCCGCCCAGCACGCCATCGCGCACCGCGGCTGACCGCGCCGTCATCGCCGCATCGGCCGGCGGATAGGCCCGCCGCCACGCCGGGTCCTGGTTGCGCGCCATCACCGCCTGGCCGCCCTGGAAATACCCCAGCAGCGAAACCACCGGCAGCACCACCGCGCAGGCCAGCAACACCGCGGACCACCGCGCGAAAAACGGCCGCAACCGCAACCAGAAATACAACCCCAGACACCCATGCACCCAGGCCACCAGCACGGCGAAAAACTGGATCACCCCCAGATCGGGCCGGTCGATCCACAACGTCGTCAGCACCTGCGGATACCCCTGCACAATGCCGAACATCCACGCCCCGCCCCGCGTACCGATCACATGGCTCGCCAGCAGCAGCGGAATGCTCAACCCCAGCACCACCTGCAGCACTCCGCCGATGGTCCAGCCCAATCTCGGGCGCTGATAAACCCCCCATATCCCCAGCAGGAAATGCGTCAGCAGCGCCGCATACAGCACGATCTGCCCGGGCCGATCCGCCCACACCACGCCATGAAACCAGAACGCCCAATCCGTCGCGGCGAGCGAAATATTGGCCAACGCGTGGCACGCCAGATGCGTCGCGACGAAGGTGAACAGCACAGACCCGCTCACCAGCCGCAGCCGGCGCAGACCGAAATGCGGCAGGGCGATGCGACGGGCCATGCCCAACGTTAGCGAGGCGCCACCCGCTTCGCCAGCATCACGAACGCCCACAGCGCCGCCAGCGTCAGCAGGTTCAACCCCGCCGCCGCCATGAACGGCGCCGTCGCCACGCCGCTCACATCGCGCAACCATCCGGCGAACGGCGACAATGCGCCGAGGCACGCATAGAACACGCTGTAGAACAGCCCCATCCCCACCGCCCGCTGCTCCGGCGCCAGCACGCGGGCCGGCAACGCCACGATCAGGCCGGACGGCAACCCCAGGATCGCCCCAAGCCCCAGCAACAGCAGCGCCGGATGCCCGCTCTCCGGCAGCAGCAGGATGCCCGCCGAAACCCCCACGATGCACAGCACCGTCAACCCCAACGGCCGCCCGAACCGCTGGCCGATCCAGCCGCCGGCCGGGCCCACCGGGATGGTGGCGAAACTGAACAGGCTCAGCACCAGCCCGGCGCCGGCCAATGTCATGCCATGCTCGACGAAATAGCTCGGCGCGAACCCCAGCACGATGATGTAGCCGGCATTGGCGAACGTCCACACGAACCCCGCCGCGATCACCGCCAGGATCGCCGGCCACCCCAGCCCGGCGCCGATCGACGGCCCGGCACGGCGCGGCTGCCGCGGCACCGTCATCGCGGCCATCGCCAGGAACCCGCCGCACACCGCCGCCGTCGCCAGCATCACCCCGCGCCAGCCGATCGCGTCCACCAGATACGGCAGCCCGATGGAGCCCGCCCCGATCCCCAGCGGCCAAGCCCCCAGCAAAACCCCCATCGCCAGCCCAAGCTCGGGACCGGGAAACCGATCCATCACCAGCTTGGACACCACGATGCCCAGCATCACCGCCCCGCAGCCCGACAGCAGGCGGAAACCAAGCGCCACCGCGAACCCATGCGACAGCCCAAGCCCCACGCCGCCCGCCATCATCAGCCCGATCCCGGCCAGCAGAATGCGCCGGTCGCCGAAGCGCGCGCTCAGCCACCCGGCAGGCAAAGCGATGACGGCGCCCAGCATGAGATAGGACCCCGCCAGCGCGCCAAGCGCCGCATAGTCGAGCCCCAGCTCATCGCGGATCGCCGGACCCGCGGCGCCAACCGACTGGAACTGCATCCCCATCGCCACCCGCAGAAACGAGAGCAGCACGAGGTAGACCCAGCGATTGGCCGCCACGTCCCGGCGTTTCGCAGCGAGGTGTTAGGCGGAAGCGGCCAGACGGCGCGTCCAGGCGGACAGGTTGATCACCACCTGCTTGATCAGCCCACGCGCCACGTCATCGCTCAGGCGGCCGTTGGCATCGAACTTGGTGGCGGCGTTGGCGACGAACACTTCCGGCGCATGCAGCAGGTGCATGCCCTGGCTCACCAGCACCTGGCGCAGGTGATACTGCGCGCGCGCGGCGCCCAATCCACCACCGGTGCTCATCAGCGCGGCGGGCTTGGCGGCCCAGGCGCTCTTGCCATACGGGCGCGAGGCCCAGTCGATTGCGTTCTTCAGCACACCGGGGAACGAGTAGTTGTATTCCGGCACGGCGAAGATGATCGCGTCGGCCTTCAGGATACGGTCCTTCAGGCGGTTGGCGGCGGCCGGAAACCCGGCGGCCTCGACATCGCCATTATAGAGGGGAATGTCGGAGTAGTCGTAGATTTCGATCGCCACGTCGGCGCCAGCTTCCTCCTGCGCGGCGCGCAGCAGGCCAGTGTTGAACGAGCCACGGCGCAGGCTGCCGGAAATCGCGAGGATATCGAGCTTGGTATCGGTCATGGTTCACCTTCGGATAATAACAATGCTTACGATTTAGGAGCGCATGCGGCGGAAGGGAAGGGGGCTCATCCCGGTTCCCAGCCATGCGGCGCCATGGTGAAGCCGGCGAACTCGAACGCCGGCGTCACCGTGCAAGTCACCAGCGTCCAGGCGCCCAGCGGCTCGGCCGCCTGCCATACATGCCGCGGCACCAGGCCCTGCACGCTGTCCCCGGCGGCCAGATCGGGGCCGAGGCGATGGGTGGTCTGGCTCACGCCGTCGGCCGAAAGCTTCAGTTCCAGCGCGCTGCCGGCATTCCATATCCACAACTCATCCGCATCGACACGGTGCCAGTGGCTGCTCTCCCCGGCCGCGAGCAGGAACAGGATGGCGGTGCCGCTGCCACGCCCGCCGCCCGCCGGCTGGTCGCGCCAGGTTTCGCGGTAGTGCCCGCCCTCGGGATGCGGTTGCAGCCGCAGCGCCTTGATCACCCATGACGCCGGCAGCGTCGGGTCCCGCAGGTCCACCCGCGCCGCCCCTCAGCCGTCGTGCGGCACGGTGCGGGCGATCGCCGGCGTCTCGCTCATCACCGCGAACCAGGCGGCGAGGTTGGGGTGCGTCGCGCGCCAGTTCATCTCGGCGAAGCGGAAATCAAGATATCCCAGCGCGCAGGCCAGGCTGATGCTGCCGATATCGAGGGTGCGATGCGGCACCTCCTTCTCGAACTGCGCCAGCGTCCGCGCGATCGCCGCCATCTGCCGCGCCATGAAGGCATCGCGCGCCTCCTCCTTCGGCTTGCGGCTCTCCATCCGGCAGCCGACGGCGGCATCGAGGATGCCATCCCCCATAGCCTGCTGCTTCAACGCCCGCCAGCGCGCCCGCCCGGCCGGCGGAAACAGCACCGGCGCGCCATCGAGCCCGTCGAGATATTCGCAGATCACCGGGCTGTCGAACAACGCCACCCCATCGGCGGTGATGAGGCACGGCACCTTGGACAACGGATTGGCCGCGAGCAACTCGGGCGGCGAGGTATGCGGATTGGTCGACACGGTCTCGATCTGCCGGTCGATCTCAAGGGCGATGGCGCAGGCCATCACCTTGCGGACGTAGGGGCTGGCCGGCGAGTAGAACAGTTTCATCAGAACTTGTCCTTGCGGGAACGCAGGTCGGCCAGGGTGGCCACATCGGGGGCGCGCAGGAACGGATTGGCGGCCAGTTCGTCCGCCATCCGGCTCGGCAGGCTCGGCTTGCCCGCGGCCCGCCATGCCTTCACCTGCTCGGCATAGGCCGCCAGCGCGGCGTTGGCCGGGTCGGCATGCAGGGCGAAGCGGGCGTTGCTCTCGGTGTATTCATGCCCGCAGCACACCAGCGTATCCGGCCCGAGCGCGGCGAACTTCTTGAGGCTCTCGAACATCTCGGCCGCGTTGCCCTCCAGCAGGCGCCCGCAGCCCAGGCTGAACAGGGTATCGCCGCACAGCAGCACCTGCCCGTCGGGGAAGTAGAACGAGATATGCCCGCGCGTATGGCCGGGCGTCTCGAACACCTGCGCGGTGGCATTGCCGAGCGTCACGGTATCGCCCTCGCTCACCTGCTGGTCGAGCTTCGGCAACCGGTGCGCGTCGGCTCGCGCCCCCACCACGCGGGCGCCATAGCGCGCCCGGATATCGTCGGTGCCGGCGATATGGTCACCGTGATGATGGGTCAGCAGGATCATGTCGAGCCGCCCGCCGGCCGCGTCGATGGCCGCCGCGACGGGCGCCACCTCGGCCGGATCGACGATCGCGGTCGCCCCGGTTTCGCTGCAACGCAGCAACCAGGCATAGTTGTCGGACAGGATGGGGACGAGGTGTGCTGTGATCATGGCAACGATGTAGCATCACCACGCGCCGCCGCAAACGTCCCCGAGATGACACATCAGCGCGATCCGCCGGCCGTGATATAAGAGGCCATGGTGATGGACGCCCACGCCGCCGCCGAGTTCTACGCGACGCCCACCGGCGCCGTGGCCGCGCACCTGCTGCGCCGCCGGCTGGCCGCGCTGTGGCCCCGGCTGGACGGCCAGGCGATCCTCGGCCTCGGCTATGCCGCCCCCTATCTGCGCCTGTGGCGCCAGCACGCCGCCCGCACCATCGCCCTCACCCCGGCCCAGATCGGCGCCGCCCGCTGGCCGCCCGGCGATGCCAACCTCGCCTGCACCGCCGAGGAGACCGCGCTACCGTTCGCCGACCTCAGCTTCGATCGCGTGCTGCTGGTGCATGGCCTGGAAGCCGCCGAAAGCGCCCGCGCTTTGCTGCGCGAGGTGTGGCGCGTGCTGAAGGATGATGGCCACCTCCTCGTCGTCGCCCCCAACCGCACCGGCCTGTGGGCCCACCTCGAAGCCACCCCCTTCGGCCACGGCCAGCCCTACTCGCGCGGCCAGATCGAGCGCCTGCTCACCGCCTCGCTGTTCCGCGTCGAACGCCGGGACTCCGCCCTCTACATGCCCCCCACCCGCCGCCGCCTGCTGCTGCGCGGCGCCGGCATGTGGGAGGATGCCGGCCGCGCCCTTGTGCCCCGCCTCGCCGGCGTCACCATCGCCGAGGCCACCAAGGACCTCTACGCCGCCGTCCCCACCTCGCCGCGCAAACTCCGCCGTCTGGTCTTCGCCGAGGCCAGATAGTATCGGAGGAGGACACATCCTCCCGGAGTCCCGCGCCATGGCCGACCTGCCCACCCACGCTCGCGCGGTGATCATCGGCGGCGGCGTCGTCGGCTGCTCCGTCGCCTACCATCTGGCGCTGCAGGGCTGGACCGACGTGGTGGTGCTGGAACGCAAGCGCCTGACCAGCGGCACCACCTGGCACGCCGCCGGGCTGATCGGCCAACTCCGCGCCACCGCCAACATGACACGCCTGGCCAAATACTCCGCCGACCTCTACGGCGGCCTCGAAGCCGATACCGGCCTGTCCACCGGCTTCCGCCGCACCGGCTCCGTCTCGGTCGCCCTCACCGGCGAACGCTTCTCCGAACTCAAGCGCCAGGCCTCCATGGCCCGCGCCTTCGGCATCGAGGTGGACGTCATCAGCCCCGCCGAAGCCAAATCCCGCTACCCCCTGCTCAACGCCGACGGCGTGGTGGGCGGCGTGTGGATCCCGTCCGACGGCAAGGCCGACCCCGCCAACATCGCCCTCGCTTTGGCCAAGGGCGCCCGCCAGCGCGGGGTGAAAATCTTCGAGGGGGTGAAAGTCACCGCCATCCCCACCGCCCACGGCGCCGCCACCGCCGTGGTGACCGATCATGGCACCATCACGACGGACCACGTGGTGAACTGCGCCGGCCTATGGGGCCGCGAGGTCGGCCTGCTCGCGGGCGTGAACGTCCCGCTCCAGGCCTGCGAACATTTCTACGTCCTCACCGGCGCCATCCCCGGCCTGGCCCGCGACCTGCCCACCCTGCGGGTGCCCGACGAATGCGCCTACTACAAGGAAGACGCCGGCAAGATGATGCTCGGCTTCTTCGAACCCGTCGCCAAACCCTGGGCCGTCGAGGCCATCCCGGAGGACGCCGAATTCACCACCCTGCCCGATGACTGGGACCATGTGATGCCGCTCATCGAGCAGGCATCCCACCGCCTGCCGCTGTTCGCCGAACACGGCATCGCCACCTTCTTCAACGGACCCGAGAGCTTCACCCCGGACGTGCGCTATCTCCTCGGCCCGGCCCCCGAACTCTCCAACTTCCACGTCGCCGCCGGCTTCAACTCCGTCGGCATCCAGTCCGCCGGTGGCGCCGGGCGCGTGCTGGCCGAATGGATGGATCGCGGCGCCGCCCCGATGGACCTCGGCGATGTCGATATCCGCCGCATGCAGCGCTTCCAGAACAACAAGACCTACCTCGCCGCCCGGGTGAAGGAATCCCTCGGCCTGCTCTACGCCGACCATTTCCCCCACCGGCAGAACACCACCGCGCGCGACGTGCGCCATCTCCCCCTGCACGAACGCTGGGCCGCGCGCGGCGCCTGCTTCGCCGAAGTGGCCGGCTGGGAACGCCCCGGCTTCTTCCGCGAGGGCGGCGCCGCCTACGACTACAGCTGGGGCCGCCCCTCCTGGTTCGCCGACACCGCCCGCGAACACATGGCCATCCGCACCGGCGCGGGGGTGATCGACATGTCCCCCTTCGGCAAATTCCGCGTGCTCGGCCGCGATGCCGAAGCCGTGCTGCAACGCATCTGCGCCAATGACATCGCCGTCCCGCCCGGCCGCTGCGTCTACACCCAATGGCTCAACGACCGCGGCGGCATCGAGGCCGACCTCACCGTCACCCGCCTCGGCCCCGAGGAATTCCTCGTCGTCACCTCGGGCGGCGCGGTGGTGCGCGATTTCGCCTGGCTGCAACGCCACATCCCCGCCGACGCCCATTGCATCGCCGTCGACGTGACATCCGGCGAGGCCTGCCTCGCGGTGATGGGCCCGCACGCCCGCCGCCTCCTGCAACAGCACACCCCGGCCGACCTCTCCCACGCCGCCTTCCCCTTCGCCACCGCCCGCACCATCGAGTTCGGCATGGCCACCGTGCGGGCGCACCGCCTCACCTACGTCGGCGAATGCGGCTTCGAGCTCTACATCCCCGCCGACCAGGCCCGCCACGTGTTCGACACGCTGATGGCCGATGGCGCCATCACCCCGGTCGGCATCCACGCCATGGACAGCCTGCGCATGGAAAAGGCCTACCGCCACTACGGCCACGATATCTCCGACGAAGACCACGTGCTGGACGCCGGCCTTGGCTTCGCCGTGCGCACCCGCAAGCCCGACGGCAAATACGGCCCCTTCATCGGACGAGAAGCCGTGCTGGCCCGCCGCGCCCAGGGCGTCACCCGCGTCCTCGCCCAATTCCTGCTGGCCGACCCCGAACCCCTGCTGTTCCACAACGAACCCGTGCTGTGCGACGGCACCGTCATCGGCCACCTCACCTCGGGCGCCTACGGCCACGCCCTCGG
Source organism: uncultured Rhodospirillales bacterium (assembly GCA_903845065.1). GTDB lineage: Bacteria > Pseudomonadota > Alphaproteobacteria > Acetobacterales > Acetobacteraceae > CAIYPH01. The sequence continues at coordinate 17,957 of CAIMWH010000117.1, forward strand.
CGCCGCCGTCGGCCTCGGCTACGTCCCCGCCGCCAGCCTCGCCGGCCGCTTCGAAATCGAAGTCGAAGGCCGCCTTGTCCCCGCCACCGCCAGCCTGCGGCCGTTCTACGATCCTGAGTCGGCGCGGGTTCGCGTCTAGTGCCAGGACGGGAAGCAAGGCTCCGCCGGCAAAGGGGCCTCCGCCCCTTTGATCCCATCACTGCTCGCGGCTGGACGAATGGCCTTCAGGTGATATCCGCGTTCTTGCTTGCGCCGCAGGCAATCGATCCTGCGCCTGCGGCACCATCGTGCCCATGACAATCGGATTGATCGGCTTCGCCCCCCTCCGCCCGCAAAACCCCAGCCCTCAACTGAAGGCAATCGCCCCAGCCGCGAGCAGTGATGGGATCAAAGGGGCGGAGGCCCCTTTGCCGGCGGAGCCTTGCTTGCCCTTGAGCGCGCAACCAGCGTGACCTTCATGGACGACCACGGCATCATCCTCATCGGCGACATCCACCGCCGCTGGGACTACGTCGCCCGCGGCCTGGCCGCGCTGCCGCGCCCGGCCCGCCACGTCATCCTGCTCGGCGACATGGAATGCCACGCCCCGCTCGACGCCCTGGCCGCCCCCATCCTTGCCCACGGCGCCACGCTGCACTGGATTTTCGGCAACCATGACGCCGATGGCGGCCCCGAGATGTGGGCCAACCTCATCGACCCCGCCCGCAACCCGATCACCGCCGCCGGCGCCCTGCACGGCCGCGTGGTCGAAATCGGCGGCCTGCGCATCGCCGGCCTCGGCGGCACCTTCCGCCCCCGCGTGTGGCACCCGCCCAACCCCCACCGCCTGCATCGCCGCGCCGATTTGACCGCCGACATGGCCGTCCTCGGCGCTGGCTGGAGCGACGAGGCCGCCGCCACCCTCGGCGCCTCCCTCGCCGCCATGGCAATCTGGCCCGAGGATATCGATGCCCTGGCGGCCCAGCGCGCCGATGTGCTGGTCACCCATGAGGCCCCCTCCAGCCATCCCGCCGGCGCCGCGGTGATCGACGCCCTGGCCCGCGCCATGGGCGCCCGCCTCATCGTCCACGGCCACCATCATGTCGGCTACCGCGCCCATGCCGATGACGGCCTGCAAGCCCAGGGCGTCCCCGCCGGCTGGGCGATGGACCTCGCCGGCCGCGCCCACTGGCCCGGCGACAAGCAGCGCCATCTCGGCCCCACCCCGGCCGGCTGGCGGGTGCTTACCCCACCATCCCCCTGATCGCCCCCTCCAGCCCCTCCGGCGCCACCATCCATTCGGCCGGCGCCCGGAGCGCCTCCTCCAGCCGCGCCTTGTAGTCATCGCGCGGGATTTCCATTGCCCCGAACTGCGTCAGATGCTCGGTGACGAACTGGGTATCCAGCAGCACGAACCCGCCCAGCCGCAGCCGCGCCACCAGGTGCACCAGCGCCACCTTGGAGGCATCGCGCGCAATGCTGAACATGCTCTCGCCGAAAAACGCCCCCCCGATCGCCACCCCGTAGAGCCCGCCCACCAGTACCCCATCCAGCCGGCATTCCACCGAATGGCCGTAGCCCATCCGGTGCAGCATGTTGAACAGATGCTCGATATCGGGATTGATCCAGGTCTCGTCATGTCCCGGCCGCGGCTGCGCGCAGGCGGCGATGGTGGCGGGGAAATCGGTATCCACGCTCACCGCATACTTGCCCGACAGCACCGTGCGCAGCAGCCGGCGCGGAATATGAAACCCATCGAGCGGCAATATCCCGCGCTGCTCCGGATCAAGCCAGAACAGCCGGTCCGAATCCCGCGTTTCTGCCATCGGGAAAAACCCGGCCTGGTAGGCCCGCAGCACCAGCTCGGGGGTAACCTTCATGGCTCGGCGCGACATGGGTTCGAGTTTGCGCCATGTCGCGCCGCCAGGAAAGCCGCGCCGCTATTCGGCGGCGACTTCAGTGGTCTTCGGCAACGCCACCTGCACGCTGTTCGGCCCATACCGATCGGTGAACGCGGTGGTGTCGATCTCCTCCAGCATGATGTCCCCGCCCATCACCTTCCGCTTCCAGTCCAGCAGCTTGGGATGCCTGTCATGGAACTCGGGCATCACCTCCTTGGCGAACAGCTCCAGGCTCTCGCAGATATGCTCATGGCTGTTCTTGCCGGCCTGGTTGAGCAGGATGATCTGGTCGATGTTGGAACTCTCGAACTTGCGCAGCTTGGCGCGGATGGTCTCGGGCGAACCGATCAACCCGCCGCGCAGCGCGCGCTGTACGTTGTCCTCGTTGGCCGCCTTCCACGTGGAGAACTCGTGCCACATGTCCACCGTGCCCGCCGCCGGGCGTTTGCGGCCTGGCTGGGCGCCGTAGAAGCGCAGCGCGAACTGGAAGAACATCGCCCCATCCGCCCGCCGTCGCGCCTCCTCGTCGGTCTCGGCGCACATGAAGTAGCTGACGAGGGCGATGTTGGGATTGATCTGGTAGTCCGCCAGCCGGTCCAGCCGCTTGGTGATGGCGTTGTAATAGGCATGCACCCAGGCATGCGCCGCGTCTGCGCTGAGGAACTGGAACGCCAGCGCGCCGAGCCCCCGCCGCCCCGCCATCTCGATGGTCTCAAGCTGCGAGCAGGCCACCCACAACGGAGGATGCGGCCGCTGCAACGGCTTGGGCAGCACATTGCGCAGCGGCATCTTGAAATACGGGCCGTCATATTCGCACGGCCCATCCTTGAACATCGGGATCACCGCGCGCAGGCCATCCTCCCAGACCTGCCGCTTGTCCTCCATCACCCGCCCGAACGGCTCCAACTCGGTGATGGACGCACTTTCGCCCGACCCGAACACCGCGCGCCCATTGCTCAGCAGGTCCAACGTGGCAACCCGCTCCGCCACCCGGGCCGGATGCGAGGTGGTCAACTGCATGATGCCATGCGCCAGCTTGATCTGCCTGGTCCGCTGGCTCGCCGCCGCCAGGAACATCTCGGGCGTGGGCGAGTGCGAGTATTCCTCAAGGAAATGATGCTCAACCTGCCACGCATAGTCATACCCAAGCCGGTCCGCGAGTTCCACCTGGGTCAGCGCGTTCTGGTACAGCTTATGCTCGCTGTCCGGCTCCCAGGGGCGCGGCAGTTGCAGCTCGTAGAAGATGCCGAATTCCATCGGTCGTCACTCCCCGTGTGTTGTTGGGGAGAATGGTTGCCCAATCCCGGCCGGTGTGCAAATCCCAAGTATGCCCGCCGCCGGACTCGAACCGGCACGCCTTGCGACTGCGGATTTTAAGTCCGCTGCGTCTACCATTCCGCCAGGCGGGCAGCGCGGCCTACTTTATCCCACAAACCGTGCGCGCAATATCCAAGGCGCGGCGCAGCAGCGTCTCGCTGGCTTCCGGAGTGCGGAACGCGCTGTGCGCCGTGATGGTCACGTTCTCCAGCCCCACGAACGCATTGCCCGCCGGCAGCGGCTCGGTCTCGAACACATCGAGCGCGGCATGGCGAATATGGCCACTGCGCAGCGCCGCGATCATGGCGGCCTCGTCGATCACCGCCCCGCGCGCCGTGTTCACCAGCATCACCCCGGGCCGCAGCTTGGCGATCCGCTCCGCCGACAAAAACCCCCGTGTCTCGTCGTTCAGCAGCAGATGCACGCTCAACACCTGGCTCTCCGCCAGCAGCGTATCGAGGTCCACGAACGTCACGCCCGGCGCCGTCTTCGGCGTGCGGTTCCACGCGATCACCTTCATCCCCGAGCCCACCGCAATGCGCGCCACCTCCGCCGCGATGCCGCCGAAACCGAGCAGCCCCAGCGTCTTGCCGGTCAACTGCATGCCCTCGCTGCGCGGCCACCCGCCGGCCCGCACGCCGCGATCCATCATCGCGATATCGCGCGCCGCCGCCCACATCAGCGCGATCGCGTGCTCGCCCACCGCGGTATCGCCGTAGCCCTTGATGATGTGCACGGTGATGCCGAGTTCGGCCAACTCCTCGGGGTTCATGTAGCTGCGCGCGCCGGTGCCGAGGAAAATAACATGCTTGAGATCGACACATTGCCGCATTGCCGCCGTCGGCATCTGCGTATGATCGTTCAGCACGAAGCCATACCCCTTGAGGAGCCCGGGCAATTCATCCGCCGCAATCTGTTCCGCCCGATTCAGGTCGACCGGCGGATCATCGCCCCGTACAACCGCGCCGAACACATCCGCCAGTTCGGACCCCGCGTCGATGAACAAACCCTTCATGCCAGCCCCCATGCATACCCTGATGCGCCCGTTGCGGCGCGCGATGATCCTGGCCTCCCTTGTGGCCTTCCCCGCCGCCGCCGCCAAGCCCCCGCCGCTCGGCAACGAAGCCCCGGCTCCGGCCCCCAGCCAGGCCGCGCGCCCCGAAGGCCGCCCCACCGCCACTGGCACCGGCTTCGTCGTCGCCAAGGGCGCCCTGCTCACCAACGCCCACGTGGTGAAAGGCTGCGCCCGCATGACCGCGCGCAACGCCGCCGGCCAAACCGTCAACGCCCAGGTCATCGCCGCCGACACCAGGCGGGACCTCGCGGTGCTGCGCGTGCCCGAAGCCTTCGGCCCGCCGCTCGCCTTCCGCGACTCCCCTGCCGTCCGCCGCGGCGATACCGTCGTCACCTACGGCTTCCCCCTCACCGGCCTGCTCTCGTCCGGCCCCACACTCACCACCGGGGACATCAGCGCCCTGACCGGCGTGCGCGACAACCCGATGCAATACGCCATCAGCGCCCCCGTCCAGCCCGGCAACTCCGGCGGCCCGCTGCTCGATGCCCAGGCCAACGTGGTCGGCATCGTCACCAGCAAACTCGACGCCGCCCGCGTCGCGCAGATGACCGGCGGCGACATCCCGCAAAACGTCAACTTCGCGGTGAAATCCACCGAAGCCTCCGCCTTCCTGCGCGAACACGGCATCCAACCCTGGCGCGCCGCCAGCACCGGCCCTGACAAACGGGCGGCCGAAATCGGCGAGATCGCCAACCCCTCCGTCGCCTTCCTCGGCTGCTACGGCCGCTAGGAGCAGCAAAATGGTTCGCAGAAACGATGTGGTTCTAAATCTGCAGGTGGCAATCCGTCTTCTGTTTATTCCAACTCCAGCGTCTGGTTCTTGTTGTTGATCGACCATCGCTTGAATCGGCCGAGGAAACTCTGACCGAGCAACAGGCTACCCTCAACGCTTGCCATGGAGCCACGGACGTTCTCGATTATGTGGCTGCCGACTTGCAGGCTCCGGATCATGAAGGTTTGGGAAGGCACAGTTGAGCCGTCAGCAAGCCGATATGTCTGTCGCCCGAGGAAATCACTCGGTAGCACCTTGCCCATCCGCATCATCGTCAGCACGACATCGGCAGGGATGCTCACATCGGCCGCTCCGCTATCGACTGTGAAATGGAGTGGGATGATGCCGTTGATGAGAACGGGGACCTTGAACGTGCCTCCCTCCTTTATCAGCACAATCTCACTGCTACCTGCGGCAGGCGTCTTCTGTGTTGGCGAGGCAGCGCTGGCGGAATTGGATAAGTCCCCCAGCCGGACAGCGTCACATGAAGTAGGTGAAAGCCCACGCCGCCGAGCCTCAACAACATATGGTTGATAGTAAGCGCGCGACTCCATAGCTTGTGGATTGGCCGAAGACACAGCAAATCCGCAGACTGTCCGATCGTCCATGCTTGGCGGCACGTCGTATGGCACAATCGCTACAGAGGACCTGTTGAGTTCGTTGTCACCTGAATTCGCCTTGCACCCCGTCACCATTGTGGTGGCGCACAATATGATCGAAGTCAGTGTTCGTCCGACCTGCCACTCGTAAATCCGTTGCATGTCGCCTCAACTCCAACGCTCCAGTTCAAGCATGGAGTATAGAATCGTGACAGTTCGGATGCAAAACAGCGTGCGGCGGGAAATTCGATATCCTTAACAATTGTCAGGCGCCACCGCCTCGGCCACCGCCGCCCGCAACGCCGGCAACAGGTCCTCGCCGAACCACGGGTTGCGCTTCTCCCACCCAATGGTCCGCCACGACGGATGCGGCAACGGAAACATCCCCGCCGGGGCCGCGCGAAATCCCGCCACATGCGCCGTCATCGCGCCCTTCCCCAGCATCCGCGCAATGGCGTAGCTGCCCACCACCAGGGTAAGCCGGATATCCGGCATCAACGGCAGCAGGCGCGGATGCCAGGTCGGCGCGCATATCGGCATCGGCGGCCGATCCCCGCCATTAGGCAGCACGCCCGGATAACACATCCCCATCGGCACGATGGCCACCCGCGCCACGTCATAGAACGTCGCGTCATCCAGCCCGGTCCAGCCCCGCAGCCGCACGCCCGAAGGGTCGTTCCACGGTATCCCCGTCGCATGCACCCGCGTCCCCGGCGCCTGCCCGACGATCAGCAGCCGCGCCGTGGCGGACACCCGCAGCACCGGGCGCGGCCCCAACGGCAGCGCATCCGCGCACAACGTGCAGGCACGTGCCGCGGCGGCGACGCGATCGAGGTCCGCGCCGTCCACCGCGTGGTGCGGTCAGCCCCGCGCGTCGAGCGCCGCCAGCAACTTCGGCGGCGAAATCGGCAGCGAGGTCATCCGCAGCCCGGTCGCGTTCTCCACCGCATTGGCGATGGCGGCGAGCGGCGGGCAGATATTGGCCTCGCCCACGCCCTTCACCCCGTAGGCATGCGCCGGGTTCGGCACCTCCACCAGCAACGGCTCGATCGGCAGCCGGTCGGACGCGACGGGGATGCGATAATCGAGGAATCCCGCGTTCTCCAGCCGGCCGTTCTTGTCGTAGATGTATTCCTCGTTCAGCGCCCAGCCGATCCCCTGCGTCACGCCGCCCTGCACCTGGCCCTCGGCATAGCCCGGATGGATCACGCAACCGGCGTCCTGCGCGGCAACGAAGCGCAGGATGGTCACCTTGCCGGTCTCTGGATCGATCTCCAGATCGCAGAACTGCGCCGAGAACCCAGGCGCCTGGCTCGAAGGATTGACCGCCCCCGCCGTTGACAACGGCCCACCCGTCGCCGCCGCCTTGGCCGCGATATCCTTCAGTGACAGCGGATCGAAGTTGCCTACATTGGCACCGGCCGGCTTGGCCTGCCCGTCATCCCACACCACGCCATCGGGATCGACGTTCCAGATACGGGCGGCTCGCAGGCACAATTCCTTGGTCATCGCCTTGGTCGCCACATCCACCGCCATGGCGGTGGCGAACGTCACCCGCGAGCCGCCGGTCACGTGCGTGTAGCCCACCGAGCCGGTATCGGCCACGATGGAGCGCACCTGGTCATACGGAATGCCCAGCGTTTCCGCCGTCATCATCGCCATCGCCGCGCGCGAGCCGCCGATATCCGGGCTGCCCGTCGCCACCAGCGCGGTGCCGTCGGCATTGATCTGCAGCGTCGCGCCCGACTCGCCGCCGCCATTGAACCAGTAGCCGCAGGCGAAGCCGCGCCCTTGGTTCGGCCCCAGCTTGGTCTTGTAACCCGGATGGTTCTTCAGCGCCGTCAGCGTCTCGGCGAAACCGGCATGGTTAAGCGTGCCGCCCGACACATAGGGCGTGCCGATGCGCGCCACGTTCTTCAGGCGCAGATCGATCGGGTCGATGCCAAGCTGCTTGCCCAGCATGTCCATCACCCCCTCCACCCCGAACGCCGCGATGGGCGAACCAGGCGCGCGATAGGCGGCGGCCTTCGGGCGATTGCTCACCACGTCGTATCCGGTCACCTTCATGTTGGGGAACGCATAGGACGAAAACGCGCACATGCAGGCGTTGATCACCGGCGAACCCGGGAACGCCCCGGCCTGGAAGCGGAACTCCGCCTCCGCCGCCGTCACCGTGCCATCCTTCAACGCGCCGATCTTGATCCGCATCGAGGCGCCCGAGGTCGGCCCCGTGGCCTTGAACACCTCGTCGCGCGCCATCGTCAGCCGCACCGGGTAGCCGGCCTTCTTGGACAGCATCAGCGCGACAGGTTCGAGATACACCACCGTCTTGCCGCCAAAGCCGCCGCCGATTTCCGCCGGCACCACCCGCAGGTCGCCCTGCTTCATGCCGCACAACTGCGCCGTCAGCGCCCGCACGGTGAAGTGCCCCTGGCTCGAACACCAGATTTCGCCCTGCCCATCCGCCTCATAGCGCGCCACGCAGCCGTGCGGCTCGATGTAGCCCTGGTGCACCGGCGCGGTTTTGAATTCCTTCTCGATCACCACCTCGGCCTTGGCGAACCCGGCCGCGACGTCTCCGAGCTTGTAGACCGAAACCTTGGCGACATTGGAGGCCTTGGTGGGCGCCGGCTCCACGCCACGGGTGATCATGTCGTCGAACAGCAACGGCGCATCGGGCGCCATCGCCGCGTCCACATCGATCACATGCGGCAGCACCTCATACGTCACCTCGATCAGCCGCATCGCCTCCTCGGCGATCGACGGGCTGATGGCGGCGACGGCGGCCACCGCATGGCCCTCGTACAGCACCTTCTCGCGCGCCATGATGTTGCGCGTGGTGTGCCAGAAATTCACCGCCACCCGATCCGGCCCCACATACCCGAACTTCTGCTCGGGGAAATCCGCCGAGGTGACGATGGATTTCACCCCCTTCACCGCGGCGGCCTTCGAGGTATCGATCGACACGATGCGCGCATGGGCATGCGGGCTGCGCAGCACGCGGCCATACAGCATGCCAGGCAGGATCAGGTCGGCGCCATACTGCGCCCGGCCGGTCACCTTGGGCACGCCATCCGGGCGGATCGGGCTGGTGCCGACCACCTTGTACTTCCGGGGAAGATCGGGGACGGTCACGGAATCGTTCACGGCAACCTCGTTTGGCTGGCTATTGGGGGTATGATTGAACGCCTAGGGTCGCCCGCCGCCGCGGCAATGGCAAGTGGCAGTAGCGGCCCAAATCCTGCCGCGAATTGTCGACAATGCACCCTCGCGCTGGCCGAAACCATCGGCTAGCATCCCGTCGGCACACGGAAGCAATCTGTGGCCGGGGAGGAGACGAGACGATGCGGGCCTACCTGGTCCGGCGCCTGCTGGCGCTGATCCCAACCTTGTTCTTCGCCAGCCTCATCGTGTTCACCACGGTGCGCCTGATCCCCGGCGACATCATCGATATGATGATCGCGCAGAACGATATCGGCTCCAAGGTCAGCCGGGACGCTCTGGAGCACGCCCTCGGCCTCGATCGCCCGATGCTCACCCAGTATCTCAGCTGGATCGGCGGCATCCTGCTGCATGGCGATTTCGGCAATTCCCTGTGGCAGCAAAACCCGGTCGGCGAGGAGGTGTTCTCCCGCCTGCCGGTCACCTTCGAGCTTGGCATCATGGCCCTCGCCGTGGCCCTCACCGTCGCCATCCCCATCGGCGTGATCTCGGCCCTGCGGCAGGATGGGCTGGGCGATTTCCTCGGCCGCTCCTTCTCCATCCTCATGCTCGCCGTGCCCGGCTTCTGGATGGGCACCATGGTGATGGTGTTCCCCTCGATATGGTGGGGCATCTCGCCCGAGGTGAAGTTCGTGCCCTTCCATGAGGACCCCATCGGCAACCTCATCCAGCTCGCCATCCCCGCCCTCATCCTCGGCACCTCGCTGTCAGCGGTGACGATGCGGATGACGCGCACGATGATGCTGGAGGTGCTCCGGCAGGACTACATCCGCACCGCCTGGGCCAAGGGCCAGAACGAGCGCGGCGTGGTGATCCGCCACGCCCTGCGCAACGCGCTGATCCCGGTGGTTACCCTGATCGGCCTGCAAGCGCCCATCCTGATCGGCGGCGCCGTGATCATGGAGCAGATCTTCGTCATCCCCGGCATGGGCCTGCTGCTGCTCGAAGCCGTCAGCCGGCGCGATTATCCGGTCATCACCGGGGTGTTCCTCATCGTCGGCGTGGCGGTGGTGGTGATTAACCTGCTGGTGGACCTCAGCTACGGGCTGCTCGATCCCAAGGTGAGGTTCCGCTGATGTCCGCCACCGTCATCCCGGCCCCCCGCCGCAGCGCCTTCCTCGCCGGCCTGCTCCGCCTCATCCGCGAAAAACCCCTCGGCGCCATTGGCCTGGCCATCGTGCTGGTGTTCCTGTTCTGCGGCATCTTCGCGGACGTGCTGGCCCCGCACGGGGTGAACCAGATCAGCCCCGTCAACCGCCTCAAGCCCCCCTCCGCCCGCTTCTGGTTCGGCACCGACCATCTGGGCCGGGACATGTTCTCCCGCATCCTCTACGGCGCCCAGCTTTCGGTGATCATCGGCCTCACCGCCGCCTCGCTGGCCACCTTCATCTCGGTCACCCTCGGCGTGGTCAGCGGCTATTTCGGCGGCCGGATCGACATGCTGATCCAGCGCGTGGTGGACGCCTGGATGAGTTTCCCCGAACTCATCATCCTCATCGTGGTGGTCTCGGTGGTGGGCCCCGGCATGTTGCAGGTGATCGGCATCCTCGGCCTCACCTTCGGCATCGGCGGCTCGCGCATCATCCGCGGCGCGGTGATCTCGGTGCGCGAGAACATGTACATCCACGCCACCCAGTCGATGGGCGCCAGCACCACCCGCGTGCTGCTGCGCCACATCCTGCCCAATATCATGGCCCCGGTGCTGGTGCTGTTCAGCACCCGCGTCGGCGCCGTCATCCTGGTCGAATCCGGCCTCTCCTTCCTCGGCTTCGGCGTCCCGCCGCCGGCGCCCACCTGGGGCGGCATGCTGTCCGGCTCGGGCCGCACCTACATGTACCTGGCACCCTGGCTGGCCCTCGCACCCGGCCTGTGCCTGACGATGGTTGTCTACGGCATCAACGTGCTCGGCGACGCACTGCGCGATCTGCTCGATCCGCGCATGCGCGGCAGCCGCTAAGGGGAGAAAAACATGAAAACACCATCCGCGCTCCTGGCCCTGGCCGCGACCGCCCTGCTCGCCGGCCCCGCCGCCGCCGAGAAGCCGCAATACGGCGGCGCGCTGGAAATCGGCACCGTCTACGCCACCATCTCGGCCCTCTCGTTCGATCCGGCGGACTACGCCTGGAAATTGAACCATGACGCCGGCATCTACCTCGAAACCCTGTTCTCCGGGGACCTCTCGAAATCCCTGCGCAACGGCGGCAAATTCAACTTCAAGCCCGACGCCTGGCTGCCCTCCGAAGCAGTGCGCGGCGAACTGGCGGAATCCTGGGAGTGGACCGAAAGCCCCCTCGCCGTGGTGGTCCACCTGCGCCACGGCATCATGTGGCCCGAAAAAGCCGGCGTCATGGCCGCCCGCGAATTCAACGCCGATGACGTCGTCTATAGTTTCAAACGCCAGGACGCGAGCCCCAAGAAAATCCCCGGCTATTTCGACCATGTCGCCAAGGTGGAAGCGCGGGACCGCTACACCGTGGTGTTCGAAATGAAGGAGTTCAACGCCGAGTGGGACTATCGCTTCGGCTGGGGCTACTACTCGCAGATCGTGCCCAAGGAACTGGTGGACGCCGGCATCTCCAACTGGAAGAACGCCACCGGCACCGGCCCGTTCGAACTCACCGAATACGTCCAGGGCAACGCGCAGACCTACACCCGCAACGCGCTCTACTGGGACAAGGAAAAGATCGACGGCGCCGAATACAAGCTCCCCTTCGTCGACAAGATGACCTATCGCATCATCAAGGACGAAGCCACCCAACACGCCGCCCTGCGCACCGGCAAGCTCGATATCCTCGAAGCCATCCGCTGGCAGGCGGTCGACCAGCTCAAGAAAAGCGCGCCGCAACTGAAGTGGGCCAAGTGGCTGGCGATGTCCGGCACCTATCTGTCGATGCGCGTCGATACCAAGCCCTTCGATGACGTGCGGGTGCGCCGCGCCCTCAACATGGCGGTCAACAAGCAGGAAATCGCCAAGGAATACTACGGCGGCAACGCCGAGGTATTCGCCTACCCGCAACACCCCGACTATACCGGCTACTTCCAGCCGCTCGAGGAAATGCCGGCCTCGGTGAAGGAACTCTACGAATACAACCCGGACAAGGCCAAAAAGCTGCTCGCCGAAGCCGGCTACCCCAAGGGCTTCACCTTCAAGGTGCAGGTGTGTTCCTGCTCGCCCGACAACATGGACCTGCTGCCCCTCGTCGCCGGCTACCTCGAAATGGTCGGCGTGAAGGTGGAGATCCAGCCGATGGAATACGGCGCCTTCCTCTCCGCGATGACCACCCAGACCAACGCGCCCGGCTACTTCATGGCCAACGGCCACACCAACCCCACCACCACCATCCGCAAGAACTTCGTCCCCGGCCAGGTCTGGAACCCCTCGCAATGGAACGACCCGGCCTTCTCCGCCCGCGTCGCCGAGATGTACCGCACCCGTGACGAGCCCACCCGGCAGAAGATGATCAAGGATATGACCATCGAGATGCTCGACAAGGCCCCGTACATCTGGCTGCCCACCCCCTACGTCTACACCGCGTGGTGGCCCTGGGTGAAAAACTACGACGGCGAACTCCGCGTCGGCGCCGTCAAGCCCGGCCCGGTCTACGCCCGCATCTGGATCGACCAGGACCTGAAGAAGAAGCTCGGCCACTAACCAAATAATCCGCCGCAGAGCGGGAAAGGGGCGGCACCATGAGACGCATACTCGGAGCAGCATTGGCGGCGGGCCTGCTGACGGCAGGCCCCGCTTTCGCCGAAAAGCCGCAATACGGCGGCAACCTCGAAATCGGCACCGTCTACGCCACCATCTCCGCCCTCTCCTTCGATCCGGCCGATTTCGCCTGGAAGCTGAACCACGATACCGGCCCGTACCTCGAAACCCTGTTCGCCGGGGACCTCTCCAAATCCCTGCGCAACGGCGGCAAGTTCTCCTTCAAGCCCGATGCCTGGCTGCCCACCGAAGCCATCCGCGGCGAACTGGCGGAAAGCTGGGAATGGACCGAAGCCCCGCTCGCCGTGGTCATCAAACTGCGCCACGGCATCATGTGGCCCGAAAAAGCCGGCGTCATGGCGTCGCGCGAATTCACCGCCGATGACGTGGTGTTCAGCTTCAACCGCCAGAACACCAGCGCCAAAAAATTCCCCGACTACTACGACTACGTCACCAAGGTAGTGGCGCGAGACCGCTACACCGTCGCTTTCGAGATGAAGGAATACAACGCCGACTGGGACTACCGCTTCGGCTGGGGCTACTACTCCCAGATCATCCCAAAGGAACTGGTCGACGCCGGGATCAACAACTGGAGAAACGCCGTCGGCACCGGCCCGTTCCAACTCACTGACTACGTGCAGGGCAACGCCCACGTCTACTCGCGCAACCCGATCTACTGGGACAAGGAAAAGATCGACGGCGCCGAATACAAACTCCCCTTCGTCGATCGCGTCGCCTACCGCGTCATCAAGGACGAGGCCACCCAGCACGCCGCCCTGCGCTCGGCCAAGCTCGATATCCTCGAAGCCATCCGCTGGCAGGCCGTCGACAACCTCAAGAAAAGCGCGCCCCAGCTCAAATGGGTGAAATGGCTGAACTATTCCGGCACCTTCCTGTCGATGCGCGTCGATACCAAGCCGTTCGATGATATCCGCGTCCGCCGCGCCCTCAACCTCGCGGTCAACAAGCAGGAAATCGTCAAGGAATACTACGGCGGCAACGCCGAACTATTCGCCTACCCGCAACACCCCGACTATATCGGTTACTTCCAGCCGCTGGAGGAAATGCCGGCCTCGGTGAAGGAACTCTTCGAATACAACCCCGAGAAGGCCAGGAAGCTGCTGGCGGAAGCCGGCTACCCCAAGGGTTTCACCTTCAAGACCCAGGTCTGCTCCTGCTCGCCCGACAACATGGACCTGCTGCCCCTCATCGCCGGCTACCTCGAACAGGTCGGCGTCAAACTCGAAATCCAGCCGATGGAATACGGCGCCTTCCTCTCGGCGATGACCTCGCTGACCAATGCGCCGGGCTACTTCATGTCCAACGGCCACACAAACCCCACCCGCACCCTGCACAAGAGCTTCACCCCGGGCCAGGCCTGGAACCCCTCGCAGTGGAACGACCCCGCCTACAACGCCAAGATGGACGCCGTCTTTCACACCCGCGACGAAGCCAAGCGCCAGCAGATGCTGAAGGAAATGACCGTCGAAATCCTCGACAAAGCCCCCTACATCTGGCTCCCCGTCCCCTACCTCTACACCGCCTGGTGGCCCTGGGTGAAAAACTACGACGGCGAACTGCGCGTCGGCGCCGTCAAGCCCGGCCCGGTCTATGCCCGGCTCTGGATCGACCAGGACCTGAAAAAGAAGCTGGGCCACTGATGACCCTGCTCTCCGTCCGCGGCCTCACCACCCGCTTCCGCACCGATCGCGGCACCCTCACCGCGGTCGATGACGTTTCGTTCGATCTGGATGCCGGCGAAACCCTGGCCATCGTCGGCGAAAGCGGCTCCGGCAAATCCGTCACTGCCCTCTCCCTGCTCCGCCTCATCGCCCGCCCCGCCGGCCAGATCGCGGCGGGAACGGCGATGTTCGAGGGCAAGGACCTGCTGAAACTCTCGGAGGAGCAAATGCAGGCGGTGCGCGGCGATCGCATCGCGATGATCTTCCAGGAACCGATGACCTCGCTGAACCCCGCCCTCACCCTCGGCGTCCAGGTGGGTGAACCGATGGTGCTGCACCGCGGCTCCACCTGGGCCGCGGCCATCGCCAAGGCCGGAGACCTGCTCGATCGCGTCCGCCTGCCCGATGCCCGCGCCCGGGTGAACGCATACCCGCACCAGTTCTCCGGCGGCCAGCGCCAACGCGCCATGATCGCCATGGCGCTGGCCTGCCAGCCCCGCCTCATCATCGCCGACGAACCCACCACCGCCCTTGATGTCACCGTCCAGGCGCAAATCCTCGCCCTGCTCAAGGAACTCACCCGCGAAACCGGCGCCGCCCTCATCCTCATCACCCACGATCTCGGCGTCGTCGCCCGCTATGCCGATCGGGTGGCGGTGATGTACGGCGGCCGCATCGTCGAAACCGCCTCGGCGCGCGACCTCTACCGCACCCCCCGCCATCCCTACACCGCCGGCCTCCTCGCCTCGATCCCCCGCCTCGACCAGGTTGCCGGCCGCCGCCTCATCCCCATCGACGGCCAACCGCCCGACCTCGCCCGCATGCCCCCCGGCTGCGCCTTCCGCCCGCGCTGCACCCGCGCCACCGCCGCCTGCGATGCCGCCCGCCCCGCGCTGGCCGAAGCCGCCCCCGCCCACTGGAAGGCCTGTTTCGCCGATGCCGCCTGAAGCCCCCCTGCTGGAAGTCCCCCTGCTGGAAGTCCAGGACCTCAAGGTCCACTTCCCCATCCATCGCGGCACCATCGTCCGCCGCGAGGTCGGCGCGGTGAAAGCCGTCGATGGCGTCTCCTTCGCCGTCCGCCGCGGCGAAACCCTCGGCCTGGTCGGCGAGAGCGGCTGCGGCAAATCCACCACCGGCCTCGCTGTGCTGCGC
>CAIMWH010000118.1 GCA_903845065.1 uncultured Rhodospirillales bacterium
CGACCGTATCGACCCCCGCCCCGGCGAACTCCTGCTTGACCCCGCCTGCGGCACCGGCGGCTTCCACACCTGCGCGCTCCGCCACATGCGCGACCGCTACGTCAAACGCCCCGAAGACGAACAACGCATGCAGCAAGCCCTCCGCGCCGTGGAGAAAAAGCAGCTCCCCCACATGCTCTGCGTCACCAACATGCTCCTCCACGGCATCGAGGACCCCTCCTTCGTCCGCCACGACAACACCCTCGCCCGCCCCTACATCAGCTACACCCAGTCCGACCGCGTCGACATCGTTCTCACCAACCCCCCCTTCGGCGGCCGCGAGGAAGACGGCATCGAATCCAACTTCCCCCAACACTTTCGCACCCGCGAAACCGCCGACCTCTTCCTCGCCCTCATCATCCGCCTCCTCAAACCCCAGGGCCGCGCCGCCGTCGTCCTCCCCGACGGAACGCTCTTCGGCGAAGGCGTCAAAACCCGCCTCAAGGAAGCCCTGCTCGAGGAATGCAACCTCCACACCATCGTCCGCCTCCCCAACTCCGTCTTCAAACCCTACGCCTCCATCGGCACCAACCTCCTTTTCTTCGAAAAAGGCACCCCCACCACCGACATCTGGTTCTACGAACACCAGGTCCCCGCCGGCCAGAAAGCCTACTCCATGACCAGGCCCATCCGCGTCGAACACCTCGCCGGCTGCGTCGAATGGTGGGGCGGCCCCACCCGCCAGGGCCGCGCCGAAACCCCCCAGGCCTGGAAAGTCACCGCGGACGACATCAAATCCCGCGGCTACAACCTCGACATCAAAAACCCCCACAGCACCGCCGATGACCACGGTGACCCTGAAGACCTCCTTGCCCGCCTCGCCGCCGCCGAAGCCGAAACCGCCACCCTCCGCGACCAACTCAAATCCATTCTCGCCGAAGCCCTCCTCCGCTGACCCGCCCGTTCCATGCTATAACCCCCACACCCCCGCCGCCCCGGAGCCCCCGATGCACGCCGACATCGCCACCAAGCGCCCCGAACTGGCCGCCCTCTGCCGGCGCCACGGCGTCGCGCGCCTGGAGGTCTTCGGCTCCGCCGCCCGCGCCGCGGACTTTGACCCCACACACAGCGACGCCGACTTCCTCGTCACCTTCGCCCCCCACGCCGAACGCGATCTCGGCACCTTCCTCGACTTCAAAGCTGACCTCGAAGCCCTCCTCGGCCGCCCCGTCGATCTCGTCGAGCGCCAGGCCGTCGAATCCAGCCGCAACTACATCCGCCGCCGCCGCATCCTCGCCGAGGCCGAACTTGTCTGCGGGTAAGCCCGACCGCGACCCGGCCCTCCTGCTCGACATGAAACTCGCCGCCACCGACGCGCTCGAGTTCGCCGCCGGTCTGGACGAAGCCGCCTTCCTCGCCAGCCGCCTCCACCAGGCCGCCATCATCCGCGCCCTCGAAGTGCTCGGCGAAGCCGCCGGCCGCGTCTCCCGCGTCACCACCGCCGCCCACCCCGAAATCGCCTGGAGCGAAATCACCGGCATGCGCCACCGCCTGATCCACGGCTACGAGGACGTCCGGCTCGATATCGTCTGGTCCGTGGTGCAACACCGCCTGACCCCGCTGATCGCCGCCCTCGACCCGCTGATCCCCGGCGAGGAGGACGCCACGCCATGAACGCCGGCCGCCTCCTCGCCGAATTCCCCCGCATCGCCGACGCCCCCAACGCCATCCCCCGCCTGCGCCGCTTCATCCTCGATCTGGCCGTGCGCGGGAAACTGGTGCCCCAGGACCCGGCGGATGAACCTGCCTCGGCGTTGTTGAAGCGGATCGCGACCGATAAGGCGCGTTTGGTGAAAAAGGGAGAGGTCAAGGCCGAAAAGCCACTTCAGCCAGTGGTGGGCGACATCGAGTTTGAGCTTCCCGAGACATGGCTGTGGACTCGCCTGGGCCATTTGACTTCCTATTTGCAACGAGGGAAGTCACCGAAATATGCCATCGAAGATGGCAGCTTGGTTGTCTCGCAAAAATGCGTGCAATGGCACGGTCTTGATCTCGAAGTTGCCAAGCAAATCACCCGCGAGTCACTCGCCGAGTATGAGACCTTCCGCTTTCTGCGTGACGGCGACCTTCTCTGGAATTCCACTGGCACAGGGACCATCGGACGCGTAATCAGGGTGGTCAACCCGCCCGATAAACTCGTCTGCGATAGCCATGTAACGGTCGTTCGATGCCTACACGCTTCGCCCGAATATGTCCGGGCATGGCTGCGATCTGATCACGTTTATGCGCAGATCGAAGGTCGTGCGTCAGGGTCGACGAACCAGGTCGAGCTGACGGCACAGATGGCATTGAATCAACTTGTCCCCCTCCCACCCCTCGCCGAACAACACCGCATCGTCGCCAAGGTCGATGAGTTGATGGCCTTGTGTGACCGCCTTGAGGCCGCCCAGACGGAACGCGAAGCCACCCGCGACCGCCTGACCGCCGCCACCCTCGCCCGCCTAAACACCCCCGACCCCGATCCCGCCACCTTCGCCGCCCACGCTCACTTCGCCCTCACCACCCTCCCCACCACCATCACCCGCCCCGACCAACTCAAACCCCTCCGCCAATCCCTCCTAAACCTCGCCGTCCGCGGCCTCCTGGTCCCGCAGGACCC
>CAIMWH010000119.1 GCA_903845065.1 uncultured Rhodospirillales bacterium
CAACTACGAAAAAAACCACAACGCCGGCCTCGCCACCGCCATGCGAGACGCCCAAACCAAATACCTCGACGACACCAGGATCGACCCGCCCCTCAAGCATCCCTACTACTGGGCGCCCTTCGCGCTCGTCGGCGAAGGGGGGGCAAGGGCAGGGATCGCGCAATTGAAGGCTTCGCCCGCGCAAACCGCTGGTCTATAACTGTCTCCGCGCGGCATGGATGCGCATTTTTCGGGATCGCCATGGCTCTTGAGACACTCGGCAAGTATGAATTGATGGGTGTGCTCGGCCGCGGTGCGGCCGGCACTGTGTACGACGCACGCGATCCGGTGATCGGCCGGCGTGTCGCCATCAAAACGGTGAAACTCCCGAACGCGGATGACGACGAGACCAAAGAGGAACTCGAACGTTTCCGACGCGAGGCGCGCGCCGCCGGCGGCCTGAGCCATCCCAACATCGTGCCCATCTACGATTACGGCGAGACCTCCGAGATCGCCTACATCGTGATGGAATATGTCGGTGGCGGATCGCTGAGCGGGCTGCTCAAGAAACATACCAAGCTGCCGAAGGCCGAAGCGCTGCGGATCATGGAGCAGTTGCTGTCCGGCCTGCAGTACAGCCACGAGCGCGGCATCGTCCATCGAGACGTCAAGCCCGACAACGTGATGCTGACCGACGACCAGACGGTGAAGATCGCCGATTTCGGCATCGCGCGCATCGAGGGCAGCGGCGCCACCGTGGTTGGCACCATGCTCGGCACGCCGTCCTATATGTCGCCGGAGCAGTGGCGCGGCGATGCCCATATCGACGCCCGCAGCGATATCTACGCCGCCGGCGTGATGCTTTATCACATCCTCACCGGCAAGCGGCCGTTCGAGGGCAACCAGTCCGCCATCATGCACAAGGTGCTGAGCGAGGACGCGCGGCCGCCGTCGTTGGTGGACCCGGCCGCCCCGCCGGAACTTGACGCTGTCATCCTCAAGGCGATGGCCAAGCAGCGCGAGGACCGATTCGCGTCCTCCGCCGAATTCGCCGCCGCGTTGAAGGCCGCCGCCAGCGGCGCGCCGATGATGACGGCCGAAGAGGGCACGATCGTCCAGTCCTCCCGTCGCCCTGCGGCCGCGGCGGCACCGCGGCCGCAACCGGCGGCGGCGGCGCCCAAGCCTGCCCCCGCGGCCGAGAAGCCGCCGGCCAAGAGCATGGGCATGGTGATCGCGGCGGCTGTCGCGGCCGTGGTGGTGGTTGGTGGCGGCGTGACGGCATGGCTGGTGCTCGGCGGCAAGTCCGAAGAGAAAGTCGCGGTGACGACGCCGGTTCAGCAGCAGCCGGTTCAGCAGCAGCCCGTTCAACAACAACCGGTGCAGCAGCAGCCGGTTCAGCAGCAACCGGTGCAGCAGCAGCCGGTTCAGCAGCAACCGGTCCAGCAGCAGCCCGTTCAACAACAACCGGTGCAGCAGCAGCCGGTTCAGCAGCAACCGGTCCAACAACAGCCGGTGCAGCAGCAGCCTGTGCAGCAACAGCCGGTCCAACAACAGCCGGTGCAGCAACAGCCCGCGCAACAGCAACCGGTCCAGCAGGTTCCGCCACCGCCGCCCGCGGCACCCACGCCGCGTGAAGCCCTGGCCGGAATTCCTTGCGCCGCCGTCTATGGTGACGCGTCCGCTTCCCGCGTCGCCCTGCGGGGCATTGTTCCGCAGGAGAACTTCGCCTCCCTGCGCTTCAGCTATGACCGCGCCAGCGCCCCGACCCGCACCTGGGATGTGCAACCCTTCCCCGCCCTCGGCATCTACTGCCAGGTGATCGACACCCTGCGCCCCTCGCTGCGTGCCCTTGGCGAAACCAAGGGCCTGATGGCGCGGCTCATCCCGTCGCCCAACACCCGCTCGCTGCAACTGCTCGACAACGATCCGATCGATTTCGAGGTTGACGCGCCGGACTTCGCCAGCAACCTCCAGGTCGACTACATCGGCAGCGACGGCAAGATCTCGCACTACATGCCGCGCAAGGCCGGCCAGGTGTTCCCCGCCCGCGCCCTGCGGCCAGGCCAGCATGTCCGCCTGTTCGATACAGTCTCCAACGGCGGCTTTACCGTCGGCCCGCCGTTCGGCACCGATCTGGTGGTGTTCATCGCTTCGTCCGAGCCGCTCCAGGTGCCGCGCGCATCCGATGACGATGAGACCGTGGCCTCCTACATCGCCAACCTCCGCCCGGTGCTCGACAGCGCGCGCCGCCGCAACGTGCGGATTTCGGTCGATATCGTGCCGGTGGAATCCATCGAGAAGGCGCCGTAGGCGCCGGATAGCCGACAAGGCGGCAGGGCAGGGACGTTTGCCCTGCCGGCCCGTCTACGGGAGTGACGCGACCGACTGCTGCACCGCGGCCTTCAACCATCCCGTCGGCATGGCGGCGGCGAAGCGGGCGCGCAGCTCATCGATGCGCGCGCGCGGCAAGCCGCAATCCCGCGCGTTGAAATACCGGCCATCGGTGGTGTGCATCAGGTGCGCCTGCGTCTCGTTGATCAGCAGGTCCTCGTCCTTCGCGTCGTAGCCCTGGCGGGTCAGGAAGCCGCGAAAGCTGGCACGGTCGACATCGTTCATCACATCCGCCCAGAAATGCCGCGAGAAGGCGGCGTAGTCGGGGTCGGTGAAGAACTGGCCATGCGATAACTCGTGCCGCAGCAGGCTGGCCCGCCCGGAGGCATCGACGAAGGGATCGCTGCCCTCGCGCGGTAACGAGATCACCGCCGCATTCACCCCCGCGGCCAGCAGCCCCTCGGTTTCGAGCACATCGCGCAGCACAATTTCCTCGGCGCCCAGTGCCATGCCCTGACGCTTGGCGGCGGTAAAAAAGCGTGCGAGGTCAACGGCGCGGTAGTCATGGCCATAATAGTAGGTCTCGGTGGTCGCGTTGTCGGCCTTCACCGCATCGGCGAGTTCGCGATTGTCCAGGACCCGATCCCGCGGCAGGCCGGCCTTTTCAAGGTAGGCGGCAATCCGGTTGAAGGTCAGCCCCTGTATCCGCAGGTCCGGGAAATCGATCACCAGGATGCGCGGGTTGGGTTCGAATTTGACCGTGATGGTCGAAACCGCCTGTTGCGCGAGGATTTCGGCCTCGTTGCGCAGCGCCAGGCTGCTCAACGGCGGCGCGCTGGGCACGATCTCCGTCGGCGGACTCGCGATTGGCGCTTGCGGCACCACCGGCGGCCGTCGCAGCACCATATAGCCGGTCGCACCGGCGGCGAGCACCACAAACCCGGCACCCCCGGCCACCAGTAACCCGCGCCGGGAGGGCGCTTCAGGAGCAGGCTTGGTCATCGCCTGCTTGCCCCCATCAGAACTATGGCCCGCCGCCCCTGCCTTCGCCGGGCGGCGGACCACGATAGTCGCGTCCGGGTCTTTCGGCTGCACTGTTACCTAGCCAGCCGCAACCCGGGTCTCAGCCCGTGATATTGACGATGCGGACCCGGCGGTTCCGCGGTTCGTCAACCTGGTCACCGGTCGGCACCAGCAGCGCGTCCTGGCCCTTGCCCATGGACTCAAGCCGCCCACGATCGATGCCGAACTTCTGGCTCAGATAATCCACCACCGTCGCCGCGCGGCGCGCCGACAGCGAGCGGTTGCCGTCGCGGTTGCCCACGGTGTCGGTATGGCCCTCGATGCGGAAGCGCGAACCGGTCAGCTCGGGGCTCGAAAGCGCCTTGCCGATGGTGTCGAGCGTCTTCATCGCGGACGGCGCGAGTTCGGCCGACCCGCTCGCGAACAGCACGTTGAAGTCGATCCCCGGCGCATCCGACGTATCGGCGGCAACGGGCGGCTTCGCGGGCGTCGCCACGGCGGTCACGGTCGGCTGGGCGACCTGCGCGGGGCGGGCGCTCGGCGGCGCCTGGTACACCGGTGCAGAAGCGACAGCCGGGGTGGCGGCGGGCGCGGCCGTGCTCTGCGACATATCGCCGGCCGGCGGCGTCACCACCGGGCGGGACCCGCGTGACTTCCCGTTCGTGCGCGGCTTCAACGCGTTGATCGTATCCTCAACCGACGGTGTCGCCTGCGCCCAAGCGATGCAGGGAACGACGAGCCCGACGGTCAGGACGGTAGCAAGCGCGGTAGCGGACAGTACTTTGCGCACAGGACCCTCCTCATGAATTGGATGTGCAGAGAATTAGCATCGCACGTCCCATTTTGCAAGGGACGTAACGAAATTATCAGTTATCGCGACTATCGGCTGATATTGACAACATGCACGCGACGGTTGCGTGGCTCGTCAACATTTTCGCCTGTCTTGATAAGCAGGTCATCCTGGCCTCGCCCGACTGCTTCCAACCGTGATGCGGGAATGCCGAAACGCTCCTGCAAATAGGAAACCGCCGCCACCGACCGCCGCCATGACAGCGCCAGGTTGGCTTCACGGGTGCCGGTGGTGTCGGTATGGCCCTCGATGCGGATGCGGGCGCTGGACAACTGCGGGCTGGTCAACGCCTGGCCGAGGATATCGAGCGTGTGGCGGGCATCGGCCGTCAGGTCCGCCTGGCCGCTGTTGAAGCGCACGCTGAGATCAAGCGCGCCGGACCCTTCGGCCACCACGGGAGCAGCGGCAGCAGGCGCGGCGGCTGCACTTGGCGAGGCGGCTTGGGGGGACGCAATCGGGCGGCTGCCGCGGCCGAGGCCATCAGCCGTGGGCACCAGCGCCTTGATGACGTCGGCAACGCTGGGATCGGGGGCGGCGAAGGCCGGCGCCGCGAAGCCGCTGGCCAGCAGTCCGGTGGTGAGCAGGGTGGCGTAGAAGGCTGCGCGCATGGTTGTGTCTCTCCCGTGGAAGCCCGGAAAGGCGGCCACCGCGGCCGGCCCTCCCACAAAACGCCGAACCGGCAAGCCGCCCGGCGCGGATCGATAACCCGTCGGGGGTTAAAAAACTAGAATTCCTCGCTGGCCGCTATGACCTCCATCACAACCGCCGTCACATTGTCGCGCCCGCGATGCTTCAGCGTGGCGGCGATCAACGGTTCGGCCGGTCCCTCCGGCGGCGGGGTGGCAAGCAAGTCGGCGATCTCATGCTCCGGCACTGTCTTGCACAGCCCGTCGCTGCACAACAGAAACCGATCACCCGGCATCAGGTTGCTGGTCACCTTGTCGAGATCAAGGTCCCCATCAGAGCCCACGGCGCGGGTGATCACGTTGGCGCTCGGGTGGGTCTCGGCCTCCTCGGCGGTGATCGCCCCGGCGTCAACCAGTTCCTGCACCAGGCTGTGGTCCTTGGTGACATGGGTCATCTGGCCGTCGCGCAGCAGATAGGCCCGCGAATCTCCCGCCCACAGGCAGGCGAAATGATCACCGCGGGCGATCAGCACCACCACGGTGGAGGCACTGATGACGTGGTTTTCGTCATCCGGCGAACCGCGCAGCGCCTCGTGCGCCTCTGTCACCCGCTGGCGCACCTCGAGCAGCATTTCCCCGGCCGTCAGCCCGGGGGGGATCGCTTCCAGCGCCTCGACGATCATTTTTGACGCAACATCGCCGCGCGAATGGCCGCCCGCGCCGTCCGCCACCGCCCACAGCCCGAGATCGGGCCGGTTGACCAGCGCATCCTCATTGTGGCTGCGTACGGTTCCGACGTGCGTCGAGGCCCAGGAAATGAATCGCTCAGCTTCCATGCCCGACTCCGATCGCGTGCGTCCCGTCCGGTCCGCCCCAGTTTTCTTGCGTCCGCGTCTCATGCAAACGAGGCGCCTGTGTCAGGTTGACCCGTCGGCACGCTTCATTTGTCGTGCCGCTCACGGCTCCCCCCATCGCAGACAACCTCCCTGGACGCACCGGATTCTTACCACAACTATCCTACGCGAGGTCACGCGCGCTATGCCAGCGATCTTGCAATATCCGTCTCATGTCTTCCCCTTGGCAAAGCACACAAACCCGTCATTTCCGTGCATGCTACGGCGAAACGGCTTGAGGCAACAGCGCCGCCGATACATTCTATGATCACCGCGACGTGAACGGCTCCCGGCCGCCACGCCGCAAGTGCCTTCTTTCCGAACCGAACCATATGGGGTTCCAATAATGCAGTACGACGTCAGTTTCGGCCGGATCGGCAAAGCCAAGCGGGCCGCGCCAGGCCCCGCCTTCCGCCTCGCGGTGCTTGGTGACTTCTCGGGCCGGGCCAATGCCGGCATCCTCGAGACCGGCGCCAAGCTCGCCGCCCGCAAGCCGCTGAAGGTCGATGTCGACAATCTCGATGCCATGATCGAGCGCCTCAACATCTCCGTCTCCGTTCCGGTGGATGAAGAAGGCAACGTGATCACCGCGCCGATCAAGTCGATGGATGATTTCCATCCCGACCAGCTCGTCGAGAACCTGCCGCTGTTCGAGGAACTGCTGACCCTGCGCCGCAATCTCGGCAGCAAGGCCGGTTTTGACCGCGCGGCCAAGCAGGTGCTGTCCTGGTCCGGCGAGGAAGCCTTGCCCACGCCGCCCCGCAAGGGCCGCGGCAACGCGGTGGCGACCGATCGCAAGCTGTCCGATTTCGCCCGCCTGACCGGCCGCAAACCGGCGGCCGAGGCCGAAACGGACGATCTCATCAAGCGCATCGTCGGCCCCTTCATCGTGCCCGCGCGGGACTCACGGCAGGACGCCCTGATCGCCCGCGTGGACGCCGCGCTGTCCGATGCCATGCGCCGCGTGCTGCATCACCCCGATTTCCAGAACGTCGAGGCGCTGTGGCGCGGCCTGGAATTCCTCGTCCGCCGCATCGAGACAGATGCCAAGCTGCAGATCGTGATCTACGACATGTCGGCCGACGAACTCGCCGCCGACCTCGCCGCATCCGATGCGCTCGACAAGTCCGGCCTCTACTCCTGGCTGGTCGAACAGCCGGCGATGGATGCCCACCAGGGCCCGCTGTCGATGCTGGCCGCGCTCTACCAGTTCGAGGCGACCCCGGTGCATGCGGACCTGCTCGGCCGCATCGCCCAGGTGGCGGCCGCCGCCGGCGCCCCCTTCGTCTCCGGCATCGCGCCCGACGCGTTGCGCGAGCCGATGCATGACTGGCACCCCCTCATCAAGCAGTCCTGGGAGGCATTGCGGGCGCTGCCGGCCGCCGCCTATCTCAGCCTGGCCACGCCGCGCTTCCTGCTGCGCATGCCCTACGGCAAGAAAACCGACCCGATCGACGCCTTCGCCTTCGAGGAATTCACCCGGCAAGGCGGCCTGTCCGGCATGCTGTGGGGCCACCCGGCACTGCTGACCGCCAACCTGATCTGCGAAACCTGGCGCCGTGACAGCCGCACCATGAAGATCGGCTCGATCGCCGCGGTGCCGGACATGCCGGTTTATGTGATGACCGACGCCGACGGCGACCAGGTCGCCCTGCCGTGCACCGAGCGCATGTTCACCGAGCGTGTCGCGGTGCAGGTCGCCACCACCGGCGTCAACCCGGTGATCAGTCTGCGCGGCCGTACCGAGGTGCGCATGGGCGGCTTCAACTCGCTGGCCGGCGGCGTGATGGCCGGGCGCTGGGCCCCGGTGGATGTCGCCTCGCCGCCGCCGCCCGCGCCTGTCGCGGCAGCGGCCGCCGAAGCCCCGCCCCACATCCCGGCGGCGCCCACCCCGGCCTCCGCCGAGGACACCGCCGATCTCGACGCCCTGCTCGCCAGCCTCGATACCCCGCCGCCGGCGCCGGAACCCACCCCCGAGCCGGTCGCCGAGGCCCCCGCGGCGGCCGAAGCGGAGATGGACGATCTCGACGCCCTGCTCGCCAGCCTCAACGCCGAACCGGAGCCGCCCGCCGCCGATGAGACCGAACCCGATCTCGAC
>CAIMWH010000120.1 GCA_903845065.1 uncultured Rhodospirillales bacterium
CAACTACGAAAAAAACCACAACGCCGGCCTCGCCACCGCCATGCGAGACGCCCAAACCAAATACCTCGACGACACCAGGATCGACCCGCCCCTCAAGCATCCCTACTACTGGGCGCCCTTCGCGCTCGTCGGCGAAGGGGGCGCGCGCGCCAACACCGCCGGCCTGTAAAGGGCCGGCGGTGAGGCCGTCAGGGGGCAGGGTTCAGCCGGTTGGGTTCAGTCGGCGGCTTGGCTGCGGTCGCCGGCCATGCGGGCGCTGACGACGGCGCCGAACTCCTCGAAGATGCGGCGCGATACCGCGTCGGTCTCCCAGTCGTATTCCGGGTGCCACTGCACGCCGATGACGAAGCCGGGGAACATGCCGCGCACCGCCTCGATGGTGCCATCGGGTGCCACGGCTTCCACCACAAGTCCTGGCGCGAGCGTGTCGACGCCTTGATTGTGCAGTGAATTCACCGGCAGATCGGTGGTGCCGGCGATGCGGTGCAGCCAGCCGCCCGGGGTGATCCGCACGCCGTGTGCCTTGCCCGTGCGCACCTTGGCGTTGGGCTGCATCGGGGTGGAGTGGTCCATCCGGTCCGGCAGGTCCTGCAAGCGTTGGTGCAGGCTGCCGCCGAGGGCAACGTTGAGTTCCTGCATGCCGCGGCAAATCGCCAGCAGCGGCACGCCAGCGGCCACCGCGGCGCGGATCAGCGGCAGGGTGACGCCGTCCCGATTGGCATCCTCCGGCGTGCCCTCGGCATGCGGCGGGCCGCCGTAGAGTGCGGGTTGCACGTTGGAGCGGCTGCCGGTGAGGATGATGCCGTCGAGCCGGGTGAGCAGGGTGGCGATATCCGCCAGCTCGCCGTTCGCCGGTACCAGCACCGGGACGCCACCGACCACGCGGTCAGTTGCGCGGATGTAGGTGTCCGATGCCGCGTGGTTCGGCATACCGACGATGCCGAACAGCTTCATGCAGCAGGAAATGCCGATCAGTGGCTTCATCATGCCTCGCGGGGGTCTGTCCACCTGTTACTATCCGCGCGGATCGCGTCAAAATGAAGACGAACCTCGTCAGCGCGGCATTGCGTGCCTTGCAATTGGGCAGGGCATGGCAAAAATGTCACACATGGTCAGCGGGACGGGCTTCCGCCGGGCGCGTCGCGCGGCAGGTTTTCGTCGAACAGCTTCTGGTCGAACGTGTCGCCGTTGGCGATGTTGAAGAGCGACACCCGGGTTTCCAGCCGCTGCGCGTCCACCACGGACCATTGCCGCAGTTGCAGCGGCATGTCGGCGAATACCAGCGTGAGGCTGCCGTCACCGTCATGGCCGGTGCGATGCAGGGTGACCTGGATCAGGCCGGGCTGGCGATCGACAGCATCCACCGTGACGTCACCGGAAAGCTTCGGCTGATCGGCCAGCAGCATGCCGAGCGGGGTGGAGGACATCGGAATCTGGCTGGTCTGCTGGATCTTGCGGTCGTGAAAGACCACCGTGCCGTGATTGGCGATCAGCAGGAACGGCGCCGGCGGATCGTACTCGAAGCGCAGCCGGCCGGGGCGTTGCAGCCAAGCGTTGCCCTCCGAGGTGCCGCCATCGGGCGCCACTTGGAGGAAGCGGGCCTTCAGGGTTTGCAGCGTGCCGAGGTAGCGCTCGATGCGGGCGATGTCGGCGCGGTCGGCCGCCGTGAGGGTTGCCGCTTGCGCGAAACCGGGGGCGAGGAGGGCTAGGGCGAGAAGGGCGCGGCGTTTCATTGCCCGCATGTGGGCAGTGTGGGCCCCGAAGTCAAACCACGGTTATTCGGCGGCTACCGGAATGGCGCGCAACGGGTGGTCCGCCCACAGTGCCGGCTCCAGTTCCTCGCGCCGGTTGGGGAAGGCCAGCGCGCAGCCCAGGATGACCACCGCGAACGCCGCCAGCACCAGCACGGAGGCCGCGAGATCGCCGGTGCGTTCATGCAGGAAGCCGATCATCGGCGGCGCCGCGGCACTGCCGAGGAAGCCGACGAAGAAGCGCACCGAATACATCCGGGTGCGCAGTTCGGGGGAGATATACCGCGCCGTCATGGTTTCGTTGATGGTCACCTGCCCGAACACCACGGCGGCCACCGCGCCGGCCACCGGCAGCACCAGCCAGCCCTGCACGAAGGAGAGCGCGACGAGGGCGGGGGCCAGCACCATGGCGAGCGGCAGGAAGATGCGCTTGAGGGTCATGCGGTCGATCATGCGCCCCACCGTCAACTGGGTGGCGGCGCCGCACAACGTGGCGAGCGTGGCGGCCACGCCGGCCAAAGAGGGAGCGCCGGACAGGCGCTCCTGCATCAGCTTGGGGATCAGCAGGGTGAAGGCATTGAACACCAGGCCCGAGACGGCGGCGATCAGCAGCAGCACGATCACCACCTGGCGCACCACCGGGGCGGGAATTTTGGGGAACGGCTTGCGGGCGGAAACCGATCGGCCGTCCCACACCGGCAGGCGCAACCAGAACAGGCCGAGCAGGGTGCAGGCGGCGCCGGGGAGGATGAATGCCCAGTGCCAGCCGAATTTCGCGGCGATGACGGCCGTCATCATCGGGGCCATGGCCACGCCGACGTTGCCGAATACCCCGTTCAATCCGATGGCCTGGCCGGGCTTGTCGCCGGCGACTTCCACCAGCAAAGCGGTGCCGATGGGGTGATAGATGGCGACGAACAGGCCGGTGGCACCCAGTGCCGCCGCGAGCATCAGCGGGGTGCCGGCGAGGCCGGTCAGGACCATGGAAATCCCGGCGCCGAAGTAGAACACCGTCATCAGGTTGCGCCGGCCGAACTTCGCGGCCAGCCAGCCCTGCGGCAGCGCGAACAGGCCGTAAAGGATGAACCCGCCGGTCGCCAGCGCCAGGATCGGTCCGTAATCGGAGCCGAAGGTGCCGCCGGGCTGCACCATGGCCAGCACCGCGGTGGGCAGGATGAGTAGCGAGTAGTGGGTGAAACTATGGGCCGCGTTGATGAAGCCGATCTGCGCCCGTGCCGATGACATGATGGTGTTTCCGGTGTTCCCTGGCGTTACCTTGCCGGGTTCGCGCATGGTTGGAAAGCGCGTCTGGCGAAGATCAGGCCTTCCGTTCCCAGCCGCGCCCGGTCTGCTGCCAGTAGGCCAGGGTGTGCCCGGCGGCCTTGGCGGCGCTCCAGCGCTTGCGGGCGGCTGCTACGGACTGCTCGTCGTTGCCGTCGAACAGGTCAAACACGCGGTCGCATTCGGCGAGCCGGTCGCTTGACATACCGTCGATGAGGAACAGGAAGCGGCCGCCGTTGGGGGCTTCGTCCTCGGTGGTCAGCCAGATCGGTTGCAGGTCCGCGTTGCCGGCGGCCGCGGTGCCGTGCGGCAGCCAGTCCGGGTCCGGGCAGAGCCACAGCGCGGTATCGAGGGCGGCCACCCGCTCGGGGCTGCCGCAGCGCACCACCGCGCGCGCGCCGGCTTTCAGGGTGCGGCCAAGCAACTGCGGCAGGGCCTGGTCGGGCCCTGTCCGCAGCAGATGGTAGAAGCCGATTTCCGCCATTCAGCCCTCGTAGTGGTCTGCCACCATCCGGTCGAGCAGGCGCACGCCGAACGCGGTGGCGCCCTTGGGGATGGTCGCGGTGTCCTTGCCCGACCAGGCGACGCCCGCGATGTCGATATGGATCCACGGCTTGTCGTTGACGAAGCGCTGGATGAACTGCGCCGCGGTGATGGCGCCACCGGCCCGGCCGCCGATGTTCTTCATGTCCGCGATGTCGGACTTGATGAGCTTGTCGTACGCCTCGCCTAGCGGCATCCGCCATACGGCCTCGCCGGTGGCCTTGCCGGCGTCGAACAACTGGGTGGCGATGGTGTCGTCATTGGCGAAGAACCCGGCCGTCTCGTGGCCGAGGGCCACCATCATGGCACCGGTGAGGGTGGCGAGATCGATCATGAAGCGCGGGTTGAACTTCTCCTGGGCGTACCAAAGCACGTCGGCGAGCACCAGGCGGCCCTCGGCGTCGGTGTTGATCACCTCGACGGTCTGGCCGGAATAGGTGGTCACCACGTCACCGGGGCGCTGGGCGTTGCCGTCCGGCATGTTCTCGACGAGGCCGACGAGGCCCACCGCGTTCACTTTCGCCTTGCGGCCGGCCAGTGCCGCCATGAGGCCGACCACGGTGCCGGAGCCGCCCATGTCCCACTTCATGTCTTCCATGCCGCCGGCGGGCTTGATGGAGATGCCGCCTGTATCGAACGTCACGCCCTTGCCGACGAAGCACAGCGGCGCGTCCTTGCTGGCCGGCGCGCCGTTCCAGTGCATGACCACCATGCGGGCTTCCTGCGAGCTGCCCTGGGCGACGCCGAGCAGGGCGCCGAAGCCGAGCTTCTTCATTTCCTTCGGGCCGAGCACCTCGATCTTGAGCCCGATCTCGGACAGCTTCTCGATACGGCGGGCCATTTCCGGCGGGTTCAGCACGTTGGGGGGCTCGCTGACCAGGTCCCGCGCCAGGAACACGCCTTCGGCGACGCCCTTCTGCGGGGTCCAGGCGGATTTCACCTTGGCGGCGTTGTCGGCCAGCAGGGTGAGCTTGGCGAGCTTCGGCTTGTCTTCGGCCTTCTCCTTGGTGCGATAGCGATCGAAGCGGTAGGCGCGCAGCACGGCGCCGAGGGCCACGGCGGCGGCGAGATCGGGCGACAGGCCGGCGGTGGAGACCGCGGCGGCGGGTTCCTTCGCCAGGGCCGCCACGGCGGTGCCGCCGACGGCTTCGGCGGTGTTGCCGGTGAGGCCGTCAAGCTTGCCGAGGCCCACCGCGATCACCCGGCTCAGCCCGGCGCCGGGGGCGAGGATGGTGGTGGCCTGGCCTTTCTTGCCCTTGAACTCGGCCACCGCGAGGGCGCGCGAGACGGCGCCGCCGGTGGCTTCGTCGGCGGCCTTCCACAGCGCCCCGGTCGGGCTGTCCACCGTGCCACCTTCCTCCAGCAGCAGCACGAGGGCGCCGGATTTCGGCAGGGCGGACTTGGCGACGGCGATATCGAGCATGGCGGGCTCCCGCTTGTTTTGTTCAGAGGGCGGACTGTAGCAGCGCCGGCGCGCGCCGCCAGGGGTGCGGCCTGCGCGCGCCATCACGCCAAGGGGAGTTGGCCAGCCCGGCTGGGCAGCGTAAGACGATGCCATGACCGATATGGAACTGCTTGACCTCGCCTTCGGCCTCGCGGAGCGAGCCGGCGCGAAAATCCTCGAAGTCCGTGCCCGCGGCTTCGACACGCAACGCAAATCCGACCTGTCGCCGGTGACGGAGGCCGATCATGCCGCCGAGGCGGTGATCGTCGCCGGCCTGCGTGCCGCCTGCCCGGATATTCCGGTGGTGGCCGAGGAGGAAATCGCCGCCGGACATGTGCCCGCCCATGCGGACGCTTTCTGGCTGGTCGATCCGCTGGATGGCACCCGCGAATTCTCGGCCGGCCGCGACGAGTTCGCGGTGTGCATCGGGCTGGTGCGCAATGGCCGCGCGGTGCTGGGCGCGGTGGGGGCGCCGGCGCAGCATCAGGTGTTCGGCGGGATTGTGGGCGTGGGCGCGTGGAAGCGAAGCGCGGCCGGACAGACCGAAATTCGCACCCGTGCGGTGCCCGAGAGCGGGCTCGCCGTGGTGGCGTCGCGGCATGACGCCGATGATCCCCGGCTGGTGCCGTTTCTGGCCGGGCGCAAGATCGACAATCTGCTGAATATCGGCTCGGCGCTGAAGTTCTGCCGGGTGGCCGAGGGGCTGGCGGACCTGTATCCGCGCTTTGGCCGCACCATGGAATGGGATACCGCGGCGGCGCAGGCGGTGGTGGAAGCGGCCGGTGGCCTGGTGGTGGAAGCCATCAGCGGCGCGCATTTCAGCTACGGCAAGCCTGGCTGGGAAAACCCCGGCTTCATCTGCACCGGAACCAAGTGACCCTGCGCCTGCCGGATGATGCGGCGGGGATTGCCAAAGCGGCGGCCCTGCTGCGTGCCGGCGAACTGGTGGCCTTCGGCACTGAGACCGTCTACGGCCTCGGGGCCGACGCCACCAACGATCGCGCGGTGGCGGCGATTTTCGCGGCCAAGGGGCGGCCGCATTTCAACCCGCTGATCTGCCACTACCCGAGCGCCGAGGCGGCCTTCGCCGATGTCGAGGCCAGTGACGCGGCCCGTGCGCTGGCCGCCGCGTTCTGGCCGGGGCCGCTGACGATGGTGCTGCCGCGCCGGGCGGCGTGCCCGGTGGCGCTTCTGGCCGGGGCCGGGCTGGAGACGCTGGCGGTGCGCGTGCCGGCGCATCCGATGGCTTTGGCATTGCTGCGCGCGGTGGGCCGGCCGGTCGCGGCACCTTCGGCCAATCGTTCCGGGCAGGTGAGCCCGACCACGGTGGAGCATGTGCTGGATGGGCTTGAGGGCCGCATCGCCGCGGTGCTCGACAGCGGGCCGTGCGCGGTGGGGGTGGAATCGACGGTGCTGGATCTCAGCGGGCCGCATCCGTTCCTGCTGCGGCCGGGCGGCGCCACGCGGGAAGCGATCGAGGCGGTGATCGGGCGGGTGCGCACCGGGATTCCTATCGAGGCCGTGCATGCCAGTCGTGGCCTGCGCTCGCCGGGGCTGCTGGTATCGCACTATGCGCCGTCGTTGCCGTTGCGGCTGGAGGCCACCGCGGTGGCGGCGAACGAGGCGCTGCTGGCCTTTGGCCCGCCGCTGCAAGGGGCCGGCGCGGTGTATCAGTTGAGCGCCACCGGGGACCTGACCGAGGCCGCCGCCCGTCTGTTCGCCGGGCTGCGGGCGCTGGATGCCGAGGGTGTCGCGCTGGGCCTTACCGGGATTGCCGCGATGGCCATCCCCGCCACCGGCCTGGGTCTTGCCATCAATGACCGGCTGCAACGCGCCGCGGCACCCCGCAGTTGAACCCGCTCACCACCGCCCTGCGCGCGCTTGACCGCAGGCTGGTGCTCGGCGTGCTGTTCATGTGCGGGTCCGGCCTGGTGTTCCCCATCATGAACGGCTGCGCGAAGATTCTTGGCGCGCATTACAGTTCCTTGCAGGTGTCCTGGGCGCGGGCGTTCGGCCATGTGGTGTTCATGCTGGCGGCGTTTTTGCCGCGCTATGGGGTGGCGATGCTGCGGACCAAGCGGCCGGGCGTGCAGCTTGCCCGCTCCACCATGCTGTTCCTCTCCAATTTGTGCTTCTTTTTCGCCATCACCTACATCCCCATCGCCAAGGCTGCCTCCATCAGCATGACGGCGCCGCTGATTGTGGCGTTGCTGGCATGGCCGATGCTGGGCGAACGCACCACGCCGCTGCGGCTGGCGTTGCTGGCGGTGGGGTTCGCCGGGGTGCTGATCGTCATCCGCCCGGGCAGCGTGCTGTTCCACTGGGCGTCCCTGTTCGTGATCGCCAATTCGACGTTCTATGGCGTTTACCAGATCCTTACCCGCCGCATTTCCGGCATCGATGCGCCGGAGACTTCGGCGGTGTATTCGTCAACCGTGGGTGCTTTTGTCATGCTGCTGGTGATGCCGTTCGTGTGGAAAAATCCCGAGAACTGGTTCCATCTTGGGCTGTTCTGCTCGATGGGCGTGCTGGGCGCCATCGGGCACTATTGCGTGGCCCGGGCGCTGCAATATGCGCCGGCGAACCTGGTCACGCCGTTCCAGTATTTCCAGCTCATCGGGTCCGTGTTGGTGGGCTACCTGTTCTTCGATGACCTGCCGGATGCGCTGACCTGGCTGGGCGCGGGGATCATCATGAGCGTCGGCCTCGGGATGGGCTGGTCGCAGACGCGGCGGGCGGCATGACCCGGCCACCCTCCGTGGATGCGGTGCTGCGCTCGCCGTCGGGCACGGTGGCGGTGGCGCGGTTTGGTCATCCTGCCACCGTGGCGGCGATCCGGGTTGCCATCGATGCGGCGCGGGCCAGCGGCGATATCCCGCCACTCGATGCCATCGCGGGGATTGCTGTTGCCGCGCTGGATCGCGCCGCCGCACCGTCCCTGCGGCCGGTGCTCAATCTCACCGGCACCGTGCTGCACACCAATCTTGGGCGCGCGCTGCTTGCCGAACCCGCGATAGAGGCCGCCGCTGCCGCAATGCGGGCGCCGGCCACCCTCGAATATGATGTGGAGACCGGCGGGCGGGGCGAGCGGGATGACCACGTCCGCGCGCTCCTGTGCGAACTCACCGGCGCCGAGGATGCGCTGGCGGTCAACAACAACGCCGCCGCGGTGCTGCTGGCGCTTGCCACCACGGCGGCCGGCCGCGACAGCATTGTCTCGCGCGGCGAACTGATCGAGATCGGCGGCGCCTTCCGCATGCCCGCCATCATGGCCTCCGCCGGCACCAGGCTGGTCGAGGTTGGCACCACCAATCGCACCCACAAGCGCGACTACGAGGAGGCGATCGGGCCGCAGACGGCGTTGCTGATGAAGGTTCATACCTCGAATTATCGCATCGAGGGCTTCACCGCCGAGGTGGCGCCGAAGGACCTCGCCGCCATCGCCCATGCCCACGCCATGCCGCTGCTGGATGACCTCGGGTCCGGAACCCTGATCGACCTTTCCCGCCATGGCATGCCGCGCGAACGCACCGTGGCCGATGCCATCCGGGATGGCGCCGATCTGGTCACCTTCTCTGGCGACAAGCTGCTCGGCGGCCCGCAGGCCGGGTTCATCGTGGGGCGGCGGGACCTGGTGCGGGCCTGTGCGAAACATCCGCTGAAGCGGACGTTGCGGCTCGACAAGATCCGGCTTGCGGCGCTTGAGGCGACGCTGAAGCTGTATCGCGACCCGGAGCGCCTGGCCGAAACCCTTCCCACGTTGCGCCTGCTCGCCCGCCCGCAGGCCGCCATCCGCGCCACCGCAGAAGCCGTTCTGCCTGCCGTTACCGCCTGGGCTGGGGTTGGCTGGCGCGTGGAGGTGACGGAGTGCCGCAGCCAGATCGGTTCGGGCGCCCTGCCGGTGGAAACGCTGCCGAGTGCCGGGCTGGCGTTGCATCCCATCGGCGGCGCTTCGGCCAATGGTCTCGCCGACCGCCTGCGTGGCCTGCCCACCCCGGTGATCGCCACGATCCGTGACGGCGCGGTGCGGCTGGACCTGCGCTGCCTCGAAGACCCCGACGCCCTCATCGCGCTGCTCGCATGATCATCGGTACCGCCGGGCATATCGACCACGGCAAGTCCTCCCTCGTGCGCGCGCTTACCGGCACCGATCCGGATCGGCTGAAGGAGGAGAAGGCGCGCGGCATCACCATCGAATTGGGGTTTGCCTATTGGAAGCAGCCGGATGGCCGCGTGATCGGTTTCGTCGATGTGCCGGGCCACGAGCGCTTCGTTCATACCATGCTGGCGGGCGCGCATGGCATCGATCTCGTGCTGCTGGTGGTGGCCGCCAATGATGGGGTGATGCCGCAGACGCGCGAGCACTTCGCCATCCTGCGGCTGTTGGGCCAGAGCCGGGCGGTGGTGGCGCTGACCAAGTGCGATCTCGTCGATGCGGTGCGTATTGGCGAGGTCAGCGCCGATATCCGCGCCTTGCTCGCTGGCACGCCGATGGAAGATGCGGCGATCCTGCCGGTTTCCACCGTTACCGGCGAGGGTATGGATGCGCTGGCCGCCACGCTGGCCGCAGCGCCGGAAACCGCGCGCGCCGCGGACCGGCGGTTTCGTCTCGCGGTTGATCGCAGTTTCTCCATCGCCGG
Organism: uncultured Rhodospirillales bacterium; assembly: GCA_903845065.1. GTDB lineage: Bacteria > Pseudomonadota > Alphaproteobacteria > Acetobacterales > Acetobacteraceae > CAIYPH01. Next base: position 9,660 of record CAIMWH010000120.1, read on the forward strand.
CGCGGGGACGGTGGTGACCGGCACCATTTTGTCCGGCGGCGTGAGCGTCGGCGACCAGGTGATGGTGTCCCCCGCCGGGCATGGTGCGCGCATTCGTGGGCTGCATCGGCAGAACCAGGCCGCCGAGGCCGCTGTTGCCGGCGATCGCTGCGCGCTGAACCTTGCGGGCGTCAGCCGTGACGAGGTTGTGCGCGGGTCCATGGTGCTAGACCCCATCCTGCATGCGCCGACCAGCCGGCTTGATGCGCGCATCCATTTGCTGCCCGGCGAGAAGAAGCCGCTCGGCACCTGGATGCCGATCCGGCTGCACCACGCGGCTGCCGAGGTTCTGGGCCGCGCGGTGCCGCTCGGCCCGCCTATCGCGCCGGGGGAAACCGGGCTGGTGCAACTGGTGCTTGAATCCCCCATTGCCGCGGCGGCTGGGGATCGCATCGTTCTGCGCGACACCAGCGCCAGCCGCACCATCGGCGGCGGGGTCATCCTCGATTTGCGTCCGCCTGAGCGCCATCGCCGCACGCCCTCCCGCCTTGCCGCCCTTGAAGCGCTCGACGGTGCGCCCGATGCGGCCATGCTCGCCCGCCTCGCCGCGCTGCCGCCGTTCGTGCTGGATCTGCCAACGTTGGCCCGCGATCACGCCGTCCCGGATTTCGAGCCGCTGCTCGCCGAAGCCGGGCTCGTCCTCATTGCCCCCGGCCGCGCCGTTTCCGCCACCGTCTGGGCGGAGCTGCGCCGCGACATCGGCGCCGCGCTCGATGCCGACCACCGCGCCAACCCGGACCTGCAGGGCCTGCCGCTCGATCGCCTGCGCCGCGCCATTGTGCCGCTGCTGCCGGTGGTGGCGTTTCGCCTGGTGCTGGCCGGCATGCAGGCGGCAGGCGATCTGGTGTTACAGGGCGCCTGGGCCCGCCGCCCCGACCACATTGCCCGCCTGGCGGCCGCCGATGAAGCGATCTGGCAGCGCATCACGCCCGACCTCGCCGGCCCCGGCCGCTTCCGCCCGCCGCGCGTGCGGGATTTCGCCACATCGCTGCCGGCCAATGAGCGGCATGTTCGCACCATCCTGAAATCCGTTGCCCGTAGGGGGGACCTCTACGAAGTCGCCCAGGATCATTTCTTCCTGCGCGATACCGTCACCGAGATGGCCGCCATCATCGGTGAACTGGAAACGCCTTTCAGCGCCGCCACCTTTCGGGACCGGTTGGGCGATGGCGAGTTCAACGCCGGGCGCAAGGTGGCGATCCAGGCGCTGGAATTCTTCGACCGCCACGGCTTGACGGTTCGCCGCGGCGATGCGCGAGTTGTGGACCGTCGGCGGCTGGCGCTATTCGCGCCGGACTGAGGAGGGGAAGCGTCCCTGGTGGGGCGGCCGGACTTCAAATCCGGTTGGGGCCGTCAGCCGGTCCCTGGTGGGTTCGACTCCCATTCCCTTCCGCCACCCCTATGGATCAATCAAAACCCCCGGATTGAGCATCCCCGCCGGGTCCAGCGCGCCTTTCGCGGCCCTGAGCGCGGTGGCGAACAGCTCGGGGCGTTGGCGGTCGTACCAGGGGCGGTGGTCACGCCCGACGGCGTGGTGGTGGGTAATGGTGCCGCCGGCGGCCAGCAGCGCATCGCCCGCGGCGTCCTTGATGGCCTGCCACTGTTCGAGCAGCGCGCCGTGGCGGCCGAGGCCGTGGAACGAGAAGTAGGGCGCCGGACCGTCCGGGTAGATGTGGGTGAACCGGCAGGTCACTTGGCCGGGTCGTCCGGTGACGCGCAGGATGGCCTCCTCAACCGCGGCTTTTACGCTGTCATGCAGGTGTTCGAACTTGTCCCAGGTGGTGGCGGTTTCGAAGGTGTCGTTGATGATGGCGCGGGGCACGATGCGTTCGCGGGCGTAGGGCATGCGGATGAAGGCGGTGCGCCAGAGGCCGGCGGCGCCCTTTAGGTGGGCATCGGCCTCGCCTTCGCTTTCCGGCACGCCGCCATGGTCCCGTGCGCATTCGAGGGCGCGGGCGTGCCAGGCGGTGAGGTCGTGATCGGCGGATTCGAAGCCGAGCACCATGATGGCGGCCGAGCCGTCGCCGGCCCCGGTGTTGGCGGCTTCCTGCGGATCGAGGATGCGGCAGTTCGCGGGATAGAGCCCGGCTTGCGAAATCGCCCGGACGGCGCGGGCGGCGCTGAAGAAATCGGGGAAGCGGATGGCGCCGCCGGCGCGGAAGCTCGGGCGATCCTGCAGGCGCATCCAGGCCGCGGTGATCACGCCGAGGATGCCCTCGGAGCCGATGAACATCCGGTCCGGGCTGGGGCCGGCGCCGGAGCCAGGCAGGCGGCGGGTTTCCAGCGTGCCTTTCGGCGTGACCACCCGCACGCTTTCGACGAAATCGTCGATGTGGGTGTAGAGGCTGGCGAAATGGCCGCCGGAGCGGGTGGCGATCCAGCCGCCGAGGGTTGAATAATCGAAGCTTTGCGGGAAATGCCGCAGGGTCAGGCCGTGCGGCTTGAGGTGGGCCTCCAGCGCCGGGCCGTAGACGCCGCCCTCGATGAGCGCCGCGCGCGAGGTGCGGTCGATTTCGACCACGCGGCCGAGTTCGCGCAAATCGAGCGTCACCGCAGCGCGGTAGCGGGTGCCGTCCACCTTCGCCTCGACGCCACCGCATACCGAACTGCCGCCGCCGAACGGGATCAGCGCCGCCTGCGCGCCGCCCGCCCAGTCCATCAGGGCGGCCACGTCGGCTTCGCTGCGCGGATAGGCCACCACGTCGGGCGCGCCGGCGTAGTCGCCGAGCATGCCACGCACGGTATCTGGATAGGACTTGCCGAAGGTGTGGGCGGCCCGGTCATACACGTCCGTCGAGCAGAACGCGGCCAGGGCGGCCGGCGGGGTGATCCGGGGCGGTCGCAGCGTGATGGCGTCCAGCCCGGGCACGCTCACCTCGGTGAAATCCGCCACGCCGAATTTCGTGCGGTAGATGCCGAGCAGGAACGCCTCCTCGGCTGCCGTGTAGCCCTCGCCCTCGCGTCCCCAGCCGAAATATTTGAGCCTCATGGTTTCCTCCGTTGTTGGCTGGCGCGGAGGGAGGCAAGCACTTTCGGCTGGAAAACAGAAGGGCGAAACGCGGGCTGGCTGGCGGCCGGGGCTGCGGTGGATTAGCCGGGAGTGGCCGGGCGGATGGCCTCAAGCCCGGCGATGGTGCCGGCGATGTCCAGGGACTCCTCGGTGCGGGCACCGCGTAGTCTGGTCTCGATGCTTCGCAGTGCCCGGGTTGCGTAGTCTTTGCCCGCGGCGGTGAGCTTGGTTTGCATTTGTGCCTTTAGTTTTTCGAGCTTGGCGTTGGCCGCGGCCACCTGCCGGACCGTGGCGGTGTGAATCCGGGCCTCGAGATCGATGCCGATGCTTCCGGCTGGGGCGGCGGCGCCTGCGGTGGCGGTGGTAGCCAGGCCTTCGACATCTCGGCCAAGCTGGACGAGGGCGCTTTGTTGGATCGCGGTGGCCTGGGCGTTGATGGCCGTGATTTCGCCCATCAGCGCCGCGGGGAGGCCGTCGAGGACGCCGAGATCAACGCCGAGGAAGCTCAGTCCGGTATTGAGGGCGGAGGCAGCCGTTTTGAAGTAGCCGGCAATATCTGTGACTTTGCCGAGGGTCAGCGCATCGCTGCTATCCTTCGGCAGCAAGGGAGCGGCTTCGTCGACAAGTACGGGGTTTTGCTTGTCCAGGGTTGTCAGGATGAACTTCGCCGCGGCGCGGACGCCGGAGACGGCGCCGGTGAGGGCGCCTTTCACCGCGATCCCGATATGGGGGTGGCCAGACGCGGTGGCGAGGACTCCGACCACAGAGGTGAAGCCCTTGGCGACCTTCGCCGCGTCCTCGAAGAAGGCCGCGGCCTCAGGGTGCAGATTGGCGTAGTTCTTCCCGACATTGGAATTGGCCTGCTTGATCACCTCGCCCTGGAGGGACACGATGGACTCTTGGATGACCGTGCCAAGCTTGGCGACATGGGTGTCGAGCGCGGTCAGCTTCGCCTCCAGGGTCCTGGCGGCATCCTCCTGCCTCTTGTCCGTCTTCTTGTCGGTGCCGAGGTTGGCGAGGGCGGTCTCGAGGGCGCGGGCGGCGTCGTTGGCGGCGGCCATCAGGGTTGGCAGCGTGTTGGCGAATACTCGCAGGGAGGTGGCGGCCTTAGGGCCGAGGCGCGAATTCGGGAGGTCTTGAAGTACGCCAAAGGCGGCGCTGAGGCCGGTGAATATTTCAGTGTAGGGGTTTTTTCCTGCCAGTGCCTTCCAGCGGTCCATGACGCCCAGGGCGACGTTGTGGCCGTAGCCGGCATCCCCTTTCTTGGGTCCAGCGATGCCGGTTTCGGGCGCGTCACCTTCGTCAAGCCGTGCGAAGTCCCGGCTACGATGGGCGGCGCCGGCGGGGGCGAAGGCTGGGCTGGTGGCGCTCGAGCCTGCTGGTGCGGTCGTCGGACTGGCGCTGCCAGTGCGTGCGGGGGTTTCATCCTCGTCGCCGCGATAGTCCTCGGAGTCGACTCCGGCGCTGAGGGGATCCGAGAGCGACGTGCGGAAAGTCCGGTTGAACCAGGCACGCATCGTGGAGGTAAATGGCATGCTGCGTGCTCGCTCCGTTATGATTGGTACATAGGAATATGCGTATTTAGATATGATAATGAAAACGATCAATCCTAAACTCACACGCGGCCGCGGCCGGGTACCCCCGCATCCTGAATGATTGGGGTCCTGCAGCGCGAAGCCCGCGTGCGCCTCCATTCCCGAAGAAGCAGCGCATGCCGTAAGGTCAGGCCGTTGGCGCACCCCCCTCTTGGCGGATGCGCCGTGGCGGGATGATGATGGGCCAAACGGGAGGCTTCAGCATGTATGACCCTACGCCGCGCGACCGCACCATCCACGCCGCCGTCAACGGCCGCACCGAAATCCTGCGCGACCGCGCCGGTATTCCGCACATCTTCGCCAGCACCACGGCGGATACCTATTTCGGCCTCGGCTACGCCATGGCTGAGGATCGGCTGTGGCAGATGGATCGCCTGCGCCGCCGCGCGCTGGGGCGTCAGGCGGAGATCCTCGGCCCGTCCTATGTTGCCTCGGATATCGCGCACCTGACGGTGGGGATCGACCTGATCTGCGACCGCGAGAACGTGCTGATCGATCCGGCCACGCGGGCCATCTGCGAGGCGTTCGTCGCCGGCATCAACCGCGCCATCGCGGTGATGGGCGATGATTTGCCGCCGGAATTCGGCCTCATCGGCTACAAGCCGCACCCTTTCACGGTGCGGGATGTGATTGCGACCGCGCGCGGGTTCTGGTGGTCGCTCAACGGGCGCATCGACCGGATTATCGCAGCCGAGGCCTCGCGTCTGCTGCCGGCCCATCTCCAGGCCGCCTACCTTACCCCGGAAGCCTCGGAAAACCTGGTGCTGCCCGGCGCGGTGCCGCCGCACTACGCCAAGCCGGCGCATCCGATGGGCACCGATGATGCCACCGGCTCCAACAACTGGGCGATTTCGGGCACCAAGTCCGCCACTGGCTTCCCCGTGCTCGCCGGCGATCCGCACCAGCCGTTCTGGGTGCCGGCAAGCTGGTATGAATTCGCGCTGCACGGCCCGGAAGATGACTGCGCCGGCTGCGGCCACCCGGGCATCCCCGGCTTTTGGTACGGCAACAACGGCACCGCCGCCTGGTGCCTCACCAACAACATGGCGTCCACGCGGGACCTCTATCGCGAAGAGATCGACCCGGCCGACCCCACCCGCTACCGCGACGGCACGGAGTGGCGCAGCTTCGAGACGCGGACCGTCAGCATCCCGGTGCATGGCGAGGCGGCCCGCGAGCTTGTCATCCGCTCCACCGTGCGCGGCCCCATCGTCAACGCGCTGGTGCCTGCCATCAAACCCGAGGGCGACGCGCTGATGTCGCTGCGCTGGGTGGGGATGGAGCACATCGATGACCTGCGCGCCATTCTCGGCCTCGGCCGGGTGAAGTCCTGGGCGAATTTCCGCTCGGTGCTGCGGGACTGGTCGGTCGCGGTGTTCAACTACATCTATGCCGATCGCGACGGCCATATCGGCTACCAGATGTCCGGCCGCATCCCCATCCGCGGGCGGGCCTGGCCGGGCGTGCGGGAGGCCAACAACCCGGCGGATCAGTGGCAGGGTTATATCCCGTTCGATGGGCTGCCGAGCCGCTATGATCCGGCCGGCGGCACTGTCGCCAGCGCCAACCAGCGCATCGTCGGGCCGGATTATCCATTCCCGATCTATGGCTCCTACTCGCAGGGCCATCGCGGCGTGCGGTTGGACGAGGTATTCGGCGGGCATGGCAAGATGGATGTGGCCGCCAACGTCGCGTTGCAGAACGATGTGAAGAATGCCCGCGCCACCCGCACTATTCCGCACATCCTCAAGGCGCTGGCGGGCACCACCGATGCGGCGGCGCAGGAGTTTGCTGCCGCCATGGCGGGGTGGGATCACTTCTACAGCCTGGAAAGCGCCGCGCCGACGCTGTTCGAGACCTTCATGGCGATCTGGAATCGCCGGGTGCAGGCCGTGCATGTGTCGGCCCACTTGCTGCCGCTGACGGTGCAGCAGACCGGCCTGTGCACGGCGGTGATCGAGGGCGATATCGTGGGCTACTTCCCCGAGGGGCTCGCGGCGGTGGTGGGCGAAACGGCCACCGCATGCATCGCGGCTCTGGTCGAGCGGCTCGGTGCGGATCGGGCCGGGTGGGCCTGGGGGCGGGTGCATATCGCGCATTGGAAGCATCCGCTTTCCAATGCGGGCAACACGGCGGAGTTCGATATCGGGCCGGCCGCGGTCAACGGCGGGTCGCACACCATCCGCAACACCGGTGGCGAGTTGCCGCCGCACAACGCGGCCTCGGGGGCGGAATACCGCATCGTGGTGGATTTCTCGCAGCCGACATCCTTCCGCGCGGTGCAGAACATCGGCAACTCCGGCGTGCCCGGCAGCCCGCATTACCGCGACCAGTTCCAGCCCTGGCTGGACGGCGAATATCACACCGTCCATCTCACCCGGGCTGGCATCGAGGCGGATCGGGTGGCCACCACCACCATCGACCCGGGCTGAACCATGCGCTGGATCAACTTCACCCACGCCGGGCACGCCGCCTACGGGATTGTCGAGGGCGACACTGTCATCGAGACGCGCGGGGACATCTTCTCCGCGTGGGAGCGCACCGGGCGGAGCTTCCCGCTCGGTGCGGTGAAAATCGAGATCCCGGTGATGCCGCGTACCTTTTACTGCGCGGGCCTCAACTACGTCGCCCATGTGAAGGAGGCGGCCGAGAAGGCCGGCACCAGCCCCAACATCCCGGCCCGCGCCGAGATCGGCTATCGCGCGCAGAACGCCTTGATCGCCCACGAGGAAAACGTGGTGATCCCGCGCGATGCCACCGAGAAGGTGCACTACGAGGGCGAACTCGTGGTGATCATCGGCAAGAAGGCGAAGAACCTGTCGGAGGCGGACGCGCTCTCCTGCGTGTTCGGCTACACCATCGGCAATGATGTGTCCGAGCGCACCTGGCAGCGCGCCGACCGCACGTTTTTCCGCTCCAAGAACACCGATACCTTCAAGCCGATGGGGCCGTGGATCGAAACCGAGGTAAAACTCGACAGCCTGCACACCAACGTGCGCCTCAACGGCGAAATCCGCACCAGTTTCGCCACCAACCACATGCTGTTCAGCATCCAGCACTTCATCGCGGTGACCAGCCAGTACTGCACGCTGTATCCGGGGGACGTGATGTGGATGGGGACTGATGGGTCCTCGCCCGACCTCAAGCATGGCGATCTTGTCGAGGTGGAAATCACCGGCATTGGCACCCTGCGCAACCGTTTCGTGCGAGAATCCTGATGGCCACTCCCTACGCCACCCATCGCGCCCAGATCGAGGCCTTCCTCGTCGCGTGGGGCATGCCGCCGGCCACCGCCGCCGGCACTGCTGAAATCATGGCGTGGGCCGATCTGCACGGCATCGACAGCCACGGCATCTCGATGATCCCGACCTATGACGCGCGGCGGCGGGACGGCAAGATGCGCATGGAGGCCATCCCGCGAATCGTGAAGGAAACCCCGGTTTCGGCGCTCATCGATGGGGACGGCGGGCTGGGCCACCCCACCTCGCGGCTGGCGATGGATACCGCGATTGCCAAGGCCAAGACCGCCGGCGTGGGCATCGCCGCCGTGCGCAACTCGTCGCATTTCGGGGCCTGTGGGTTCTACGCCAAGATGGCGGCCGATGCCGGGCTGATCGGGCTGGTGACCACGTCGGCGTCCGGCATCCAGGTGGCGCCGACCGGGGGGGCCGCGGCGCGGCTTGGCACCGATCCGATCGCCTTCGCGGCCCCGGGGCGGGATGGCCAGCCGTTCCTGCTCGACATGGCGACCACCACCGTGGCGGCCGGGCGTATCCGCAACAAGGCCAACGAGGGCCTGCAATGCCCGCCCGGCTGGGTGCAGACCAAGGACGGGTTGCCGAGCACCGACCCGCTGGAGGCGCGCGAGAAGGGCGGCTTCCTCACCTCACTCGGCGGCACGCCGGAAGGCAGCAGCTACAAGGGCTACGGGCTGGCGGCGATGGTGAACATCCTCTCCTCCGTGCTGTCCGGCGCCACGCTGATTACCGACCCGATGCACACGAAAAACCCCGGCACCATGGGCATCGGCCATTTTTTCCTCGCCCTCGATCCCGGCCTGTTCCGCGAGGATGACGATTTCCGCGCCGATGTCATCACCTTCACCGACGCGCTGCGTGCTACCCCGCCGATCGATCCGGCCGTGCCGGTGATGGTGGCCGGGGACCCAGAGCGTGCCCGCGCGGCCGTTCGGGGCGATCAGGGCATCCCGGTGGCGCCTGGGCTGCTCGCGCAGCTTCGTCAGGTGGCGCAGGCCAGTGCGGCGCCGTGGCTGCTCGGTTGAGTGGGCGCAACTGACGGGCTAGTCGCCCCCTTCGGCCTCTGCTACCTAGCCGCCGCCATCAAAGGAGCAAACAAATGGCCGCCGACAAACCCGTTTCCGTCGAGCTTGAAGCCAACGAGTTCGCCCTCATCGTTGGCGAAGAGGACGGCGAGATGTCCGTCCGCGTCGTCGGCGGCGCCGAGATCTCCGACGATGCGCCCGAGATGCCGGCCCCGGCCGAGATCATCCTGGCGCTGGCCATGCGCCTACTGCGCGATCCCGAGTTCCATGACGAAGTGCTTGACTGGTACTATGAGCATCAGGACGACATGGGTGACGAAGAGTAGCTATTATCGTTCCGTAGAGTCGATCCGTCGCAATTTTGTAGATTTTTGTTAGGATTTGTCTTGTCGTTTTGACGCGGCGGGGCTAGAAATCATTCCAGTACCAATCAGCAGGGGGGCTCACCCCCTCCTGTGTGTATCTGGAGGCCCGACGATGACAGTCTCGACCGTGGCGCGCCGTTTGACTCGCATTGCCTTGCTCGGTGCCTGCATTTTCGCACCCTCGATTGCCTCCGCGACGGATGTCACGCTTGATCTCGGGCTGATCACGCCAACTGGCACCGCAGCGTGCAGCTCGATCTGCAATGAAGGCACCAACCAGAAAACCTTCACCAACAGCGGTGTTTCGATCGGGGTGGATGCCTATGACGGCACCGCCGGTGGTGGCACGGCAACGGGGTCGTGGGTAACCCAGAAGCATGGCGCGTTCAACGCCGCCGGCGGTGAGTCGGGCGTCGGCCAGAGCCAGAGCAGCGGCCTGACCGACAGCGACGGCGAGATCATCCCCAACACCTATGTGCTGATCAACCTCGCCGCCGCCCGCGCGGCCGGCTACCAGTTGACCGGGGTGTGGGTTGAATCGATGCAAACCGGCGAAGGCGCCCGCATTTACGGATATACCGGCACGTTCTCCACGAGCGCCTTGCAGACCGCCTCGTTGACGTCCCTCGGCGTGATGGATGGTGCCAACGGCGTCACCCAGGAAATCGTGCCCTCGGCGACCTATGCGCCGACCGGGTACAGCTACCTCGTGAACAGCTTGCTCGCCACCTACAACTACATCGTCATTACCGGCGCGGTGATCACCGCGGGCACGACGCCCGATGTCGCGGTTTCCGCCGTGATGATGAGCAACACGTTCGTCGGCGGCGGCCAGGGCGTGCCGGAACCGGCCAGCATCGCGCTGTTCGGCGCCGCCCTTGCCGGCCTTGGCGCCCTGCGGCGGCGGCGCGCCTAGCCGTTCAGGATAAAATCACGCAGCACGGCGAAGGCCCCATCGGGGTCATCGTTGTGTACGCCATGCCCAGCATTGGCAAAGCGCTCGAACCGCACCAAATGCGGTTGCAGGCAGCTCACGATCATCTCGCTGCGTGAGATCGGGGTGATCGGGTCATCCTCGCCGGCCATCACCAACGTGGGGCACTGCACGGCGGCCAGTCCGGCGCGGAAATCAAGCCGGGCGGTTTCCTTGTCCGGCCCGGCGAAATGGAAGGCCACGGCGTCATTGCGCAGGGTGCGCAGGGGAGCGTTCGGGTCCTTCCTGGCGCGCCGGTTGTAGAGCGGCGAGCACACCTCGATGTAGGCGGCCGAACTCACCGGACTCGGGGTTTTCCACCGCGCCTCCGCCACCGCGCGGGCCTTCGCGCCGCCGAGGCGTTCGAACACGCCGTAGATCTCCTCGCGGTCCACCTTCGGTGAGGTGCTGTAGAAGATCATCTTGCCGGCGTGCCCGGGATGGCGGGTCGCGTAGGCCTGCGCCACCATGCCGCCGAAGGAGTAACCCAGCACGATGGGCTTCTCGATGCCGAGCGCATCGCAGAACGCGCGGACGTCATCGCCCCACTGGTCGAGGTTCCAGTTCGCGGTATCGCCATACTCGCTGCGCCCGTTGCCGCGATGATCGAGGTAGACGAGCTGGGCGATGTCGGTGAGGTGGGAGAACGCCGGCTTGAAGGTGGAATGGTCACCGCCGGGGCCGCCGTGCAGCAGCACCACCGTCGGCCGTTCGCGCATCCTGGGCCCGTCCGGCACCAGCTTGGCGCCGTCGACATCGAAGAACAGGCGCGCGCCGTTGACGGTTATGTACATACAGCCCTCCGTTTTGCCTGCGCGTCGGCCAGGATCGGGCCGAGCACATCCTTGTGGAACGCATCGCAGCCGATGCAGAGATTGGCGTAGGGCGCGCCCTTTGGCGTTGTTGTGCGGGAGGCATCGAGGAACCGCGCGACATCCCAGCCGTGGGCGAGGCCCATGCGCTCCGGTTTGCCGGCGTTGATGGCCTCCAGCGCCGGGTTGCCGACCAGGCTGTCGAGGATGTCGTCCAGCTTCTCGTCCAGCATGCTGCCGAGCGGGTGGGCGGTTTTGACGCAGCAGGGGTAGACGGAGCCGTCGGGCTCGATGGAAACCTCGGAGCCGGCATACTGGCGATTGAGGAAATTCATCCCGCCCGACCAGCGCGCGCAGAAATTATCGGCGAGCGTGGCCTTCGAAAGCCCGTTCGCCCACGCCCGCCCGCGCGGCCACAGCTTGCCGATCCAGCTGCCATCGGTGGCGCCGAAGAAGCTGTAGATCGGCCCCTCCTCCTGGTGCCAGGCGACAGCCGGCACGGTGCGGCCGGAGGGGCGCATGCCGGCCGCCTCGAACATCGCCGTCAGCCCGGCCACGTAGGCGGCCTGCTTCTCCGGCCCCTCGATGCCGACGTGGAAGTCATCCACCCCAGCCACCGAGATCATCCACACCCCGCGATCCAGCAACTCGCGGATGATGGTGGGGGTCACGAGATCGCCGGTGGTCTGCACCACGATGCGCACGCCGCCCTGGTCCTGGTACTTGTCGCGCAGCCCCTCGATCACCTTGTAGGTGACCCGCTCGCGGGTGGCATCGAGCAGCGCCTCGCCGCCCGAGAGGATGACGCGGCCGATCTTTTCGCGCGGTTGCCCGTCTGGCGTGCAGTCCTCCGGGTCGAGATAGGTCATCCGCGGCGGCAGGTTGGCGATGATGCGGGGGAAGTTGGCTTCCGCCTCCGCCACTACACGTTCCAGCGCGCCGCGCACATAGGGGCGAAAACGGTCCTCGTAGCAATGCCGGCACTTGCGATGGCACGCCCAGGCCATCACGAAGTAGATCGATTCCATGCAGGCCCTTGAAAGGTTGGAGGTCTAGCCGTCGGCGCGGGGAACCCAGGGGATGCTGGAGACCTCGATCCCTTCCTCGGCGAGCGCTTCGGCTTCGTCCGGGGTGGTTTCGCCGTAGATGCCGCGGCGGTCACTTTCGCCGTTGTGGATGCGCCGGGCCTCGTCGGCGAAACTGTCGCCGACATAGTCGCAGTTCTGTTCCACCTCGGCGCGCAGCCGCTGGAACACCGCGCGCACATGGTCCGGCATGCGGGGCGCCGAAACCGCGACCGGAGTGGCCGGGGCCGGGGTTTCCGGCGGCGGCGCCTCGGCCACCTGTTTCGTGCGCGCCGGGCGGCCTTTTTTTGGCACCGAGGGCGTCATCAACGCGCGTTCCACCTTGGCTGACCCGCACACCGGGCATTCCAGCAGCCCAAGCGTGGCCTGCTTGTCGAAGCTGGCGCTATCGGCGAACCAGCCATCGAACTCATGCGTCTTGGTGCAGCGTAGCTGGTAGTGGATCATGCGTGGCCGGCCATCCCGTTCATTGTGGAACTCTCAAGTGGGCGAGTTTGGCACTCATCGCAACCGACCGCCAAGCCCGCCCGCGCGGATTTATGCCGCCAGCAGCGGATCGAGCCCGCCGGAGCGGTCGAGCGCCACCAGGTCGTCGCAGCCGCCGATGTATTTGCCGTCGATGAAGATCTGCGGCACCGAGGTGCGGCCGGAGCGCTTGGCCGATTCCGCGCGGGCGGCCGAGCCGCCGGGTGCGTCGAATTCGGTGTAGGTGACGCCCTTTTTGTCGAACAGGCCCTTGGCGCGCACGCAGTACGGGCACCAGTCCTGGGTGTAGATTTCGATCTTCGCCATCGCGGCCTCCTTGGGAATGTGCAGAGTTTTGTATCGCAACGTGCCGGTCGCAAGTCCCGTCAATGCCGGCGCGGATCAGCCACGCGCGCCGCGACCAGCACGCTGACCGAGGCTGCCCCGGCGGCCAGCAGGGCGTGGGTGCAGGCGCGGGCAGTGGCGCCCGAGGTCAGCACGTCATCGACCAGCAGCACGCGCTGCCCGGCCAGCGTGGCGGTGCGGGCGGGGCGGATGGCGATGGCGCCGTGCAGGGCTACGGTGCGCTGTTGGGCGGAGAGTTGTTCGAGGGCGGTGGTGCGGCGCAGGCGTTGCAGCCCGTCCAGCACGGTGGGTTTGTCCGCCAGCCGGCCGAGCGCCTGGGCGATCAGCGCGGCCTGGTTGAAGCGCCGCGAGATCATCCGTGCGCGATGCAGCGGCACCGGCACGATCACGTCGCAGCCCGCCACCAGTGCGCCGCCGGCGCGCAGCAGCAGGGGGGCCAGTGCCGCGGCCACCTCGGTGCGATCGCCGTATTTGAGCGGCAGCACCACCGCGCGGGCCTGCGCGTCATAGCGCAACGCCGCCCGTGCCTGCGCCCATGGCGGCGGATCGGCCTGGCATTCCCGGCACATCCGGCCGGCGCGGGCGGGGTCGGCGAAGGGGGCGCCGCAGGTGTCGCAGCAGGGCTCGGTGATGAAGTCGGTGGCGCGGAAGCAGGCGGCGCAGAAGCGGCCCGGCGCGTCCACCACGCTGTCGCAGGTGAGGCATAGCGGCGGCAGGAGCAGATCGAGCGTGAGGCGCCCGGCCGTGCGTAGCCGCCGGGCGATCACACCCCGAACCGCACGGTCCCGTCGCGCTCGATTTCGTGCACCAGGTCGATCTCCCAGGAGAGGTACGCCTTCATCGCCTCCTCCACGCCGGAGTTGCGGTCATACGGCCGCAGGTAGAAATCGACGCAGGCGGCGTCGGGCGGGACTGTCCGGTTGCGCGCCAGGGGATGGCCAGCGGCGGCCCAGGCGCGGGTGCCACCTTCCAGCACCGCCACTTTCGCTGTGGTGAGGCCCTTGGCCTCGGCCACTGCCCAGGGTGCCTGGGACCCATCGGGCGAGGCGAGCACGACGAGGTCCGCCGCTGCCAGTTGGGCGGCGTGCTCGGCCAGGCGGGTGCGGATGGCCCAGATGGCACCCGGGATATGGCCGTCGCGGAAATCGATGCTGCGGGCGAGATCGATCACCAGCGCCTTGGCGCCAGCGAGTTCGGACGCGGTGATGGTGGCGTAGTCGGTCACCACCGGCGTGGGGATGCGGTGCACCGGTGCGGCGGACAGGCCGCCTTCCACCACATAGACCTCGCCGTGGCCCATCTGGCGCAGCCAGGCCGCCGACATGCGGGCGCGCACGCCGTCATCATCGACCAGCGCGATGCGGGCGCCGCGCACGCCGATCCAGGTGTCGGTGGCCTGCACGAGTTGCCCGCCGGGGGCTGAGATGCTGCCCGGCAGGTGGCCGGCGGCGAATTCCGTGGGGTCACGCACATCGAGCACATAGAGCGAGCGGGCCGTGTCGGCGGCCAGTGCGGCCAGACCGGCGGCATCGATCACCCGCACGCCGGAGCGTTCGGCGAAGGCGACGGCGCGGGACATCGCCAGTTCGGCGGTGGCGGGCTTGCCGGCCGGGAAGCGCGCGGCGCGACCACGATCGCAGGTGAGGCCCGCCAGTTCCCAACCCATGGTGCCGTTGCGCAGCGCCACCACCTTGTTGGGGATGCCCGCCTGGCGCAGGCTTTCGGCGCCCAGGATGGAGCGGGTGCGCCCGGCGCAGTTCACCACCACCAGCGTATCCGGGTTGGGCACCATGTCCGCGATGCGATAGGCGAGTTCACCGCCGGGCACGCTGATGCCGGTGGGGATCGACATGCGCTGGTATTCTTCCCAGGTGCGGCTATCCAGCACCACCATGTCCCGGCCGGACTCGATCCAGGCCTTCAGTTCCGGCGCATCCACGCTCTCGGTGCCGAAATGGTGCTCGATCCATTCGCCGAACGCCTTGGACGGCACATTGACGCCGCTGAACAGCACGTAGCCGGCGGCCTCCCAGGCCTTGGTGCCGCCATCCAGCACCATCACCTCGCAGGCGCCGAGCCCGATCAGGTAGGCCGCCAGGTGCTCGGCCACGCCGCGCCCGTCATCGACGCACACGATGCGGGTATCGAGATTGGGGAGCAGGGCGTGGGCGCGGGCCTCGGCCTTGGAGAGCGGGCAGGGTACCGCCCAGAACAAGTGCGAGGCGCCGAATTCGCCCTCCTCGCGCGCGTCCAGGATGGCCAGTTCGGCCCCGTCGCCGATCCAGCCGCGCAGGGTGGCGGGGGTGATTTTGCGGATGGTCATGGCGGTTCCTCTCGATCGTATCGCAATCTACCCATCGTCGCGGCTTGGCAGCAACGTCCGCGCGGGCCACATGTCGGCGATGAGCATGCATGTCTTCGATCGAACTGCCGTCCGCCGCCATCGCGACCGCGCCGCCGCCCGTGTGGAGGGCGTTGCCGATGTCCTGCGTGACGTGGGGGACCGCCTGCTCGATCGCCTCGATGACACCACGCGGCGCTTTGCCCGCGCGCTGGATGTCGGTGGTCGCGGGGTCATCGCGCCGATGCTGCGCGGGCGTGGGCTCGATGTGGTGTCCTGCGATCTTTCCCCCGCCATGGCCGCGCGGGCGGGGGCGGGGGCGGGGGCGGCGGCGGTGGCGGCGGACGAGGAGTTTTTGCCGTTCGCTCCGGGCAGCTTTGATCTGGTGGTGGCCAACCTGTCGCTGCACTGGGTGAATGACCTGCCGGGCGCGCTGATCCAGTTGCGCATGGCTCTCGCGCCGGACGGGATGTTCCTCGCCAGCCTACCCGCGCTGGGGACGCTGGCCGAGTTGCGCACGGCCCTGACCGACGCCGAGGCCGCCATCACCGGCGGCGCCTCGCCGCGGGTTTCGCCGTTCCCGGACCTGCGGGACTGCGCCGGGCTGCTGCAACGGGCCGGCTTCACCTTGCCGGTGGCCGATGCCGAGGACATCACTTTGGCCTACGCCACGCCGTTCGCCCTGCTGCGGGACCTGCGCGCGGCGGGGGAAACCAACGCCGTATCGCTGCGCGATCGCCGCATTCCGCACCGGGACCTGTTTCCCGCCGCCCTCTCGGCCCTGCCGGACAAGGACGGCCGGCATCCGATCACCTTGCGCGTGGCCATGCTCACCGGCTGGTCCCCGGCGCCCAGCCAGCCGCAACCCGCCAAACGCGGCAGCGGGCAGGTGAGCCTGACCAACGTGTTCAAGGACGACTGAGCTTCCGCCTCCTTTCTTGCCCGCCCCCGCCCCCGCGCCTAGGCTCCCGCCACACCTTGGGGAGCCCAACCGCGATGCGCCTGTTCCACCGACTTTGCCTGGCAACCGTCCTCGCGATGCCGCTCCCCGCCGTGGCCCAGAACGTGCTCCGCGTGGTGCCGCAGGCGGACCTGCGGGTACTTGATCCCCATGTCACCGCCGCCACCGTTACCCGCATCTACGGCGCGATGATCTACGATCAGTTGTTCGCCTACGACGAGGACATGCGCCCGCACCCGCAGATGGTGGGCGCGATGACGGTCTCGCCGGACAAACTCACCTATGACTTCACGCTGCGTGATGGCCTGGTGTTCCACAACGGCCAGCCCGTCACCGCGAAGGACATCGTGGCCTCCATCCCGCGCGCGGCAAAGCAGGACCCGATGATGCAGCTGATGGCCAAGCGGCTGTCCGGCATCGTGGCGGTCGATGACAAGCACTTCCGCCTCACCTTCTCCCGCCCCTATGCCCTGGTGGAAGCCTCGCTCGCCGGCTCGGGCGCGATGATGATGCGCGCCGAGGATATCGCGGCCGCCGGTGACAAGCCGATGACCACCACCATCGGCTCCGGCCCGTTCACCTTCAATGCGGCGATGTATACCCCGGGCTCCCGCGTGGTGTTCGACCGCAACGCCGCCTACGTGCCGCGTGCCGAGCCGACGGATGGCATGGCCGGCGGCAAGCGCGTGCTGGTGGATCGC
Organism: uncultured Rhodospirillales bacterium; assembly: GCA_903845065.1. Taxonomy (GTDB): domain Bacteria; phylum Pseudomonadota; class Alphaproteobacteria; order Acetobacterales; family Acetobacteraceae; genus CAIYPH01. The sequence continues at coordinate 26,655 of CAIMWH010000120.1, forward strand.
GTCGAATGGCTCGTCATCCCTGACCTGCAAACCCGCGTCTCCGCCCTCATCAAGGGCGAGGTCGATGTGCTCGACCAGCTTCCGCATGACGGCATCCAGTCCCTCAAGGGGCGCAAGGATGTGGTGATCGAGGAAAGCTCCAAGCTCGGTAACATGGCGTTCCTGCGGATGAACACCCTGCAGCCGCCGTTCAATGATGTGCGGGCGCGCCGGGCGCTGGCCATGCTGGTGGACCAGCGCGACTACCTCGCCGCCGCCTTCACCACCGATGAGACCTGGTGGAAGGAATGTTTCGCCTGGCTCGGCTGTGGCACCGAGAACGGCACCGAGGTGGGCAGCGAGCCCTATCGCAAGCCCAACCCGGCCGAGGCCAAGCGCCTGCTCGCCGAGGCCGGCTACAAGGGCGAGAAGATCGTCATCCTCACCACCCAGGAAATCCCGCTGATCGACGGGCTCGCCCAGGTGACGGCGGACAAGCTGCGCTCCATCGGCGTCAACGTCGATTTGCAGAACAGCGACTGGGGCACCCTGGTGGTGCGCCGCGCCCGCAAGGACGCGCCGGAAAAGGGCGGCTGGAACATCTTCCAGTCCGGCGGCGACATCGCCACCATCGCCCAGCCCGCCACCAACATCCTCATCGACGCCCGCTGCGACGGCAACAACTACGTCGGCTGGCCGTGCTCGGAGTCGCTGGAGGCGATGCGCACCGCGTTGATCGAGAACCCCAACAAGGAGGGGTTCGAGGCCTACAACAAGGCGCTGTGGAATGAGCTGCCGTCACTGCTGCTCGGGCAGTTCAAGCAGCCGGTCGCGTTCCGCAGCAACGTCTCGGGCCTGCCGCACGGGCTGGTGCTGGCGTTCTGGAACACCAGCAAGAAGTGAGGGCTAGCCTCGGCGCGCGATGATCTCGTACGGCGCCAGAACGCCGCGCGCGATCATTCCCGCGAGGTTGGCGATCTTCTTCGGCCCGGTCATGCCGAGCACCAGGCCGAGGCTGATCGGCGGCGGCCCGCCCTCGGCGATCCGCGCTCGCTGTGCGGCGAAGAACGCGCGGGCGAAATCCCCGCGGTCCTGCTCCGCCGCAATGGTGAACCCCGCCGCCGCCAGCGCCGCCCGATAGGCATCCGGGGTTTCGACGAAGCTGCTGGCTGGGCCTGGGGACCACGGCATGGGGAACTCGATTTCCCCCGCTGCCACCTGCATCACGTCATAGATGGCGAAGAAACCGCCCGGCTTCAGCACCTTGTGGATGGCGGCGAACATGCCCGCCTTGTCCGGCACATTCATGCCGACATGCAGCAGGGTGACGCCATCGAAACTGCCATCGGGGAATTCCAGGCGATCCGCATTGGCCTGGCGGAAGCTGACCTGCGCGCTCATGCCCATCCGCCGCGTTAGGCTCTCGGCCACCGCGACGTATTCGGGCGTGAGGTCGATGCCGGTCACCTCGCAGCCGAGCCCGGCCAAATGGCGCGCCGGGCCGCCGAGGCCGGAGCCGAGATCGAGCAGCTTCATCCCGGGCTTGAGGTCGAGCCGCGCCGCCAGTTCCTTGGTGGCGGCGGCACCGCCGACGTGGAATTCGTCGGCGCCCATCAGGTCGGCCGGGCTGAGATGTTCGACGTCCCGGCCCATGGCGGTGAGGGCCGCGAGCAGCGCCGCTTCCAGGCCGCCATGGGTGTAGTGCTCGGTCAGGCTGGCTTCGACGCTCATTGGGTGTCTCCTGCTGGTTGGCCCAGCCATTTTTCCATGAAAATCAACGGATCGGCGCCGAAGCCGAGCCGCTCGTAATAGGCCTGCACCCCGGCATTCTCGGGCTCGATCAGCAGGTTGACCTTGACGCAGCCGATGGCGACCATGCGGCGCTGGACCTCGTCCATCAGGCGGTCGGCGAGGCCCTGGCCCCGGTGGGTGGGGGCGACGGCGAGGCGGTTGATCCAGCCGCGCCGGCCGTCATAGCTGCCCATCACGCTGCCGATGACGGCGCCGTTGTCGATCGCCAGGATGAACAGGTCCGGGTCCCGTTCGAGCTTGCGGACGAGGCCCTCGGGCGTGTCGGACTGGCCGGGGTGCAGGCCGCACGCGTGCCACAAGGCGATGGCGGCGGCGTGGTCCGCCGGCGCGTAGCGGCGCAGGATGATGTCAGGCATCGCAACCCTCGCGGCGCAGCAGGTCGGTCACAGCTTCCATCGCCACGTCCCCCTTGGTGAAGGCGCGGCCGATGCCGCGGGTGAGGACGAAGATCAGCTTGCCGTCGCGCGCCTTCTTGTCGCGGCGCATGTGGCCGATCAGGCGTTCGGCGGAGAAGCGGCGGTTGAGGTGGTGCAGTTCAGCGGGCAGTCCGACCGCGTCGATATGGGCGATCACCCGATCGGCGTCGGCGCGGTCGCATAGCCCGAGATCGGCCGACAGGCGGAAGGCGAGGCCGATGCCGACCGCGACGCCCTCGCCGTGCAGGATGTTGCCGTAGCCCAGTTCGGCCTCCAGCGCGTGGCCGAAAGTGTGGCCGAGGTTGAGCAAGGCGCGGCCGTCATTGGGTTTTTCCTCGCGCTCGTCATCGCCCACCACCTGGGCCTTGAAGGCGCAGGCGCGCAGGATGGCCTCGGCCTGGGCCACTTTGTCCCCGGCGATGACGGCGGCGCCGTTGGCTTCGCACCAGTTGAAGAAAGCGGGGTCGCCGATGAGGCCGGCCTTCACGATCTCGGCGTAGCCGGCGCGCAGTTCGCGGGCGGGCAGGGTGGCGAGCACGCCGGTATCGGCGATCACCATGCGGGGCTGGTGGAAGGCGCCCATCAGGTTCTTGCCGTGCCGCGTGTTGATGCCGGTCTTGCCGCCGACGGAGCTGTCCACCTGGGAGAGCAGCGTGGTGGGGATCTGCACGAAGGGCAGGCCGCGCAGGGTAGCGGCGGCCGCGAACCCGGCGAGATCGCCCACCACCCCGCCGCCAAGGGCGATGACGGCGGTGCGACGCTCCACGCCGGCATCGAGCAGCCCATCCACCACCTCGGCGAAGGTGGCGAAGTTCTTCGAGGCCTCGCCGGCCTTCACCGTGATGGCGGTGGCCTCGATGGCGGTTTGCGCCAGGCCGTGCATGAGGGTGGCGAGGTGGAGCGGGCCGACGCTGTCATCGGTCACCACCACGGCGCGCTTCTGCGGCAGCACAGGGGCGAGCAGGGCGCCGGCACGGGCGAGCAGGCCGTCGCCGACCACCACATCGTAGCTGGCGGTGGAGAGGGCGAGGGACAGGCGGCGGGCGGGCTGCCAGGCGGTGATGGCATCGAGCACCCGCCCGGTGGTGACTTCGGGGCTTTCGTCGCCGCAATCCACCACGATGTCGGCCTCGGCGTAGACCGGGTGGCGCACCGTCATCAGGCGTTGCAGCACGTCGGCGGGGTCCCCGTCGTTCAGCAGCGGGCGGTGCGAGCGGCCGGCGACGCGGCGGAGCAGCACGGGGAGTGAGGCGCGCAACCACACGCAGATGCCGTCACGGCGCACCGTGCCGCGGGTTTCGGGGTCCATATAGGCGCCGCCGCCGGTGGCGAGCACCAGCGGCTCGCCGGCGAGCAGGCGGCGGATCACCCGGCGCTCGCCATCGCGGAACTCGCGCTCGCCGAAGCGTTCGAACAATTCGGGGATGGTGCAGCCGGCGGCCAGCTCGATCTCGGCGTCAGCGTCGCGGAACGGCAGGCCGAGGCGGGCGGCGATGCGGCGGCCGATCGAGGTCTTGCCGGCGCCCATCAGGCCGACCAGCACGATGCTTCGCCCGTCCAGATGGCTGGGTAGGGTGAAGCTTTCCTTGAGGGCGGTGTTGCGTGTCATGATGGCGGTTGTTAGCACAGGCGGCGAGGGACTGGCCAAGCCCGGCCTGCCATCCCGATCTGCCTCTTGGGCGCCCGACAGGATTTCATGCGCAATATTGTCTGGATAATTCTGCTGCTTCTGATCCTCGGCGCGGGGGGAGGGTTCCTGGCGCTCGGTGCGTTTCCGCCCGAGCCCAAGACCCAGACCATTCAGAAGGTGCTGCCGAACGAGCGGTTCGGCCCCAAGGGATAGGCGCCGGTGGATCGCCATATCGAGGCGTTCCTGGAAATGCTGGCCGCCGAGCGGGGGGCGGCGGGTAACACGCTGGTGGCCTATGAGGCCGACCTGACCGATTTTGCGGCGTTCTGTGGCGCGCGCGGGGTGGGCGTCGCGGGGGCGGATGCCGATGCGCTGCGGGCCTGGTTGGCGAGCCTCACCGATGCTGGGTTCGCCGCGCGCTCGGCGGCGCGCAAGCTGTCCGCGTTGCGGCAGTTCCATCGATTCCTGGTGGCCGAGGGAATACGGGCGGACGATCCGACGCAGCTGCTCGACTCGCCCAAGCTGCCCCGCACGCTGCCGAAATACCTCAGCGAGCAGGAGGTGGACGCCCTGCTGGCCGCTGCCCGGGCGCGCAAGCCGGCGCAGGCGCTGCTGGCGACGGCGGCGCTGGAGACGCTCTATGCCACCGGGCTGCGGGTTTCGGAGCTGCTCGGGTTGCCGCGCGCCGCGCTGTCCGGCGATGCGATGTTGTTGATGATCAAGGGCAAGGGCGGCAAGGAACGGCTGGTGCCGCTGTCACAGGCGGCGCGGGAGGCGGCGGCGGCCATGCTGGCGGCGCGCAAGAAGCCGTGCCGCTGGTTGTTCGCCGGGCGCGGCGGGGCGGCGATCACCCGGCAGGGCTTCGCGCTGATCCTCAAGCAGGTGGCGCTGGATGCCGGGATCGAACCGGCGCGGGTGAGCCCGCACGTGCTGCGGCACTCCTTCGCCAGCCACATGCTGGCACGCGGGGCGGACCTGCGCAGTTTGCAGATGCTGCTGGGCCACGCCGACATCGCGACCACGCAGATCTACACCCACGTGCTGGCGGAGCGGCTGCAGAAGCTGGTGCAGGCGCATCACCCCTTGGCGGACGCCTCGTCCTCGTAGGTGTAGCGGAAGTCGCAATGGGAGGCGCCGCCCATCAGGGTCTGGGTGCGGGCGAGCTTGAGCTTGGGGTCGTAGCCCTCGCAGAACGCGCCGTCGCGGTTGCAGGACAGGATGGCGCCGAGGTCGGCGAGACCCATATCGCGATACATATCGGAATAGCGGCACTTCACCACGTTGAAGTGGAACTCGGTGGCGGTGGACTTCACCACCTCGGTGCGCAGCGCATCCTCGGCGGTCCAGCGCGGCTGGATGGCGCGGAAACCGTCGAGGCTGGGGCCGCCCGGCGCCTGGGCGGCCATTTCGGCGGCGGTGGATTTGGCCAGCTTGATCACCGCGTTGGTGAGGATGCGCTTGGCGGTCTCGGCGCCGAGTTCGGCCTGCATCTCCTCGTAGATGCCCTTGGCGAAGGCGGCCTCGATGCGGCGCTGGGTCAGGATCGGCAGGTCGGTCATGACGGGGTCCTTTGCTGGGTGCGGGTGTTGACGAGGCGCAGGCCGATGGCGATGGCGGCGAGGCCGAGGAAGAGGGCGATCGAAAGCGGTTCGGCGAGGAAGAAATGCCCGGCCAGGATGCCGAACAGGGGGGCCAGAAAGGTGAAGCCCGACAGTTTGCCGCCGGGATAGCGCACCACGAGGTTGAACCAGGCGAGGTAGCTGAGGAAAGCCACAATCACCGTCTGGTAGAAGAGGGCGGCCCAGGCGGCGGGGATGGCGGCGTTTGGAAGCAGCGTTTCGCCGCGCAGCAGCACCGCTGCGACCAGGATGGGGGCGGAGCCGGCAAGCTGGACGAACAGCAGCTTGGCCGGCGGCGTGCGCATCAGGGCGGCGTTCGCCTTCACCAGCACCGTGGTGGCGCCCCACACCATGCCGCCGGCGAGGCACAGCAGGTCTCCGAATAAATTGCCGCCGCCGCGCGCCAGCCCCTCGGCGAAGGCGATGCCGACGCCGCCGAAGGCGATCAGCAGCCCGGCGAACTGGCGCCACCCCATGCGCTCGGCCGGCACCAGGAAATGGGTGCCCAGCGTCGTGAAGAATGGTGCGGTGTAGAGGAAAATCACCCCGCGCGAGGCGGTGGTGCGCTGCACGCCGGGGAACAGGCAGAGGAACTCCACCGCGAACAGGGTGGCGAGCAGCAGCGCCGGCCAGCGGGCGGCGCCGAGGCAGAACAGGTCCCGCGCGCCGCTTCGCCCCTCGCGCACTGCCACCCACAGCGCGATGCAGGTGGCGGCGCCGATGGAGCGCAATGCGGCCTGCTGGAACGGCGACAGGCCCCCCGCGGCGCCCAGTTTCACCGCCACCTGCTGCACGCCCCACAGCATGGTGAGGCCGATGACGATGCTGCCGGCGACGGCATCGATGTGGTCGCGACGTTGGGGGGCCGGCGGCATGCAGGGGGGTCCTCTTCGCGCGGACGGCGGCGTCGCGCATGATCTGGGGGAATCCTCGCATGCCCCCCAGCGGAGCCACAACATGCCCCCCCGTTCGCCGCTCGCCGATCCGGCCTGGCAGTATATCGAGCACACCTCGATGGAGGATTTCAGCGCGGCCGACTGGGCGGTAATGAATGCGCAGCGGACGATTTTCACCCGCAATCACCAGGCGGACCTGGTGATCGCCATGCTGCGGGCGGGGGAGGGGGTGCCGAGTTTCGGCTATCGGATCAGCAACTTCCGCCATTGCCTGCAATCCGCCACCCGGGTGCTGCGCGCCGGGCACGATGACGAGACGGTGGCCGTGGCGGTGCTGCACGATATCGGGTTTGACGCCTGCCCCGCCACCCACGGCGATTTCGCGGCGGCGCTGATGCAGCCCTATATCGGCGCGCGCAACCATTGGATGCTGGAACACCACCAGATATTCCAGGACCTGCACGCGCCGCATTACCCGGGCGTGGACGTGAATGCGCGGGACCGCTTTCACGGCCATGAGCACTTCGCCTGGACCGCCGAGTACGTCGCGAAATTCGACCAGGATGCGATGGACCCGGACGAGGACACGCTGCCGCTCGATGCGTTCATCCCCTATATCCATCGCCTGTTTGCCCGCCCGCCACAGCCGCGTGCCAACGCGCTGTGGCGCAGCGGTTGAGCCAATGCCTTCATAACACTGAGGAAAAACAAGCATGGAAATCAAGCTCGACGGCCGCACCGCGGTGATCACCGGCGGCAGCAAGGGGCTGGGGCTGGCGATGGCGATCCGCTTCGCCGCCTCCGGTGCGGATGTCGCCATCCTGGCACGTGGGCGGGAGGGGCTGGACGCCGCCCTGCCGCAGATCACGGCGACCGCCAAGGGGAAGGTCATGGCAGTGGCCTGCGACGTGTCCAAGGCCGATGACATCAAGCGCGCCTATGAGGCGGTGATGGCCGGGCTCGGGCGGATCGACATCGTGGTGAACAACGCCGGCCAGTCCCGCACCGGGCCGTTCGAGACGGTGACGGACGAGGTCTGGCAGGAGGATCTCGACCTCAAACTGTTCGCGGCGATCCGGCTGACCCGCCTGGCGTGGCCGCAGATGCGCGAGCGCAAGTGGGGCCGGGTAATCAATGTGCTGAACATCGGGGCCAAGGCGCCGCGCGCCAACAGTGCGCCAACCACGATCTCGCGGGCCGCCGGGATGGCGCTGACCAAGGTGCTGGCCGGCGAGGGCGCGCCCGACAACGTGCTGGTGAATGCCATGCTGGTGGGCGTGATCGTGTCCGACCAGATCGTGCGGCGGCATGCGGCGCGGAGCGGCAACATCACGCTGGAGGAGCAGATCGCCGAGGCCGGGCGCGGGGTGCCGATGGGGCGGATGGGCAAGGCCGAGGAATTCGCCAACCTCGCCTGCTTCCTGGCTTCCGACCAGGGCGGCTACGTGACGGGCACGGCGATCAATGTGGACGGCGGGATGTCACCCGTCATGTGAGGGGCGCGATGCGGGAACTCGACGGCAAGGCGGCTTTCATCACCGGCGGGGCGAGCGGTATCGGGCTCGCCCTTGGCCGCGCGTTCGCGGCGGCTGGCATGCGGGTCATGCTCGCCGATGTGGAGGCGGATGCGCTGGCGGCGGCCGTCGAGGGCCTGCGGGGGGGTGGGCCGGAGGTGCGCGGCGTGGTGTGCGATGTTGCGGATGCGGGCAGCGTGGACCGCGCGGCGGCGGCGGCTTTTGCGGCGTTCGGGCGGGTGCATGTTGTGTGCAACAACGCCGGGGTGGCCGGCGGCAGCGGGATCGACACCATCCCGCTCGGAACCTGGCGCTGGGTGATCGATGTGAACGTGATGGGCGTGGTGCATGGTATCGCGGCGTTCCTGCCGCATATCCGGGCGCATGGCGAGGGTGGCCACATCGTCAACACCGCCTCGATGGCCGGGCTGAACAGCGGGTTGGGGTTCAGCCCGTATTCCACCAGCAAGTTCGCGGTAGTGAACATGTCCGAGGGGTTGGCGTGGCAGGTGGCGCCGCTGGGGATCGGGGTGACGGTGGTATGCCCGGGGTTCGTGCGCACGCGGATCAGCGAGAGCGGGCGCAACCGGCCGGAGCGCTACGGTCGGGCGGTGGTGCCGGACCCGGCGAGTGCGACGGGGAAGCTGGCGGCGGAACACGCCGAGCGTGGGCGCGGCGGGCTCGATCCGGACGCGGTGGCGGCGCAGGTGGTTGCGGCCATCCGGGCTGATGAACTTTATGTGTTCACCCATGCCGATGGGGCATGGCGGGAGGAGGTGCGGGAGCGCTTCGACAGCATCCTGGCGGCGATGGACCTTGCGGCCGGTCGCCAGCAGGAAGGCTAAGTCGGGGCTACCCCGCCAGCTTCACCAGCTTGATGCGCTTGCCGTCCACGCCGAGGGCCACGGTGCCGGACTTCAGCGCCTGCGCGTCGGCGCCGAATACCTCGTGGCGCCAGCCATGCATGGCTGGCACGTCAGGATTTTCCTCCAGGGCGAGGCGGTCGATGTCCTCGCCGTTGGCGACCAGCTTGGCGGCGACCTGGTGTTGCTCGCATTTGGCGGCGAGCAGCACCTTGAGCAGGGAGACCAGTGCGGGCGAGGGGCGTGGGCCGTCGCGGTGGTTCTGCGCCGGCGGCAGGGCGTCATCGGGCAGGGCCTTGGCTTCCTCGATGGCGGCGATGAGGGAGGCGCCCATCTTGCCGTCCGCGAAGCCCTTGCTGATGCCGCGGCAGCGGGCCAGGGCGTCCACCGTGGTGGGGGCGGTGGCGGCGATTTCGAGCAGCGCCTCGTCCTTCAGCATGCGACCGCGCGGGATGTTGCTGCGCTGGGCCTCGCGCTCGCGCCAGGCGGCGATGGCGCGGAGCACGCCGAGCATGCGGCGGTTGTTGGTGCGCGGGCGCAGGCGTTCCCACATCTGCTCGGGATCGGCCTGGTAGGTGGAGGTATCGGCGAGCACCGCCATTTCCTCGGCCACCCACTCGAAGCGGCCCTCCTTCTCCAGCCGGTCCCGCAGCTTGGTGTAGACGCCGCGCAGATGGGTGACGTCGGCCGCGGCATAGGTGATCTGCGAGGACGATAAGGGGCGGGCCGCCCAATCGGAGAAGCGGTGGGCCTTGTCGATGTGTCCGCCGGTGAGGGCCGCGACCAGACCGTCATAGGCCACCTGGTCCCCGAAGCCGGCCACCATGGCGGCCACCTGGGTATCGAACAGCGGGGTGGGCACCGCGTTGAAAAGTTGGACGAAAATCTCGATATCCTGGCGGCAGGCGTGGAAGATCTTCACCACCGCAGGGTCCGCGAAGAGCGGCGCGAGGGGGGCCAGGTCAATCCCCGGTGCCAGCGCGTCCACCACTGCCACCTCGTTGTCGCCGGCGAGTTGCACGACGCAGAGTTCGGGCCAGTAGGTGCGCTCACGCATGAATTCGGTGTCCACCGTGACGAAACGCTCCGCCCGCAGGCGGGTGCAGAGGGCTTCGAGGGCTTCGGTGGTGGTGATGAGGGCGGGGGGCGGGAAATCGGGTTTTTGCGTCTTGGGCATGCAATTGTTCTACACTGCGATTCGGTTTCGGTGAAGCGCGCGCCTTGACATGGCAGGCGGGGTCTGTTGTGTCCGGCCTCTTGCCAGACCGGGACCATCGAGATGCACGCTTATCGTACGCACACCTGCGGAGCGCTCCGCGCCAGTGACGCCGGCCAGCCCGCGCGGATTTCGGGCTGGGTGCACAGCAAGCGCGACCATGGCGGCCTGCTGTTCATCGACTTGCGGGACCATTATGGCCTGACCCAATGCGTGTTCGCCGCCGGCAGCGAGGCGTTCCTCGCCGTCGATCGCCTGCGCGTGGAGAGCGTCATCACGGTGACCGGCACGGTGGTGAACCGCGAGGGCACCACGGTGAACCCGAAGCTGCCCACCGGGGCGATCGAGCTGAAGGCCGAGACGGTGATGGTGCAGTCCGCCGCCGATGTGCTGCCGATGCAGGTGGCCGGCGACGAGAAGTTCCCCGACGAAATTCGCCTGAAATACCGCTTCATCGACCTGCGCCGCGAGAAGATGCAGCGCAACATGAAGCTGCGCGCCGGGGTGATCGCCTCAATCCGCCGCCGCATGATCGAGCAGGGGTTCACCGAATTCCAGACCCCGATCCTGACCGCCTCCAGCCCCGAGGGCGCGCGCGATTTCCTGGTGCCGTCGCGCAACCACCCCGGCAAGTTCTACGCCCTGCCGCAGGCGCCGCAGCAGTTCAAGCAGTTGGCGATGGTGGCCGGGCTTGATCGCTACTTCCAGATCGCGCCCTGCTTCCGCGACGAGGCCAGCCGCGCCGACCGCTCGCCGGGCGAGTTCTACCAGCTCGATTTCGAGATGAGCTTCGTGACCCAGGAGGACGTGTTCAACACCATCGAACCCGTCATCGCCGGGGTGTTCGAGGAGTTCGCCGACGGCCGCGCGGTGACCAAGCCGCCGTTCCCGCGCATTCCGTATGATCATTCGATGCTGGTCTACGGGTCGGACAAGCCTGACCTGCGCAATCCGCTGATGATCACCGATGTGACGGAGCATTTCGCCGGTTCCGGCTTCGGGCTGTTCGCCAAGATCGCCGCCGCGGGCGGCATCGTGCGGGCCATTCCGGCGCCGGGCACCGCGCACAACCCGCGCAGCTTCTTCGACAAGTTGAACGAGTGGGCCCGCGAATCGGGCGCCGGCGGGCTGGGCTACATCCAGTTCGACGCCGAGGGGCCGAAGGGGCCCATCGCGCGCAACCTCGAAGCCGACCGCGCCGAGGCGATCCGGGTAGCCTGCGGGTTGCAGGCCGGCGACTCCGTGTTCTTCGCCGCCGGCAAGAAGGATGAGGCGCCGAAGTTCTCGGGCGCGGTGCGCACGCGGTTGGGCAATGAGCTCGGCTTGATCAAGGAGGGCGAGTTCAAGTTCTGCTGGATCACCGATTTCCCGATGTACGAGATGAACGAGGAAACCAAGCAGATCGACTTCAGCCATAACCCGTTCAGCATGCCGCAGGGCGAGCTGGAGGCGCTGAACACCCAGGACCCGCTGACCATCAAGGCCTTCCAGTACGATATCGTGTGCAACGGCATCGAGCTGTCCTCGGGCGCCATCCGCAACCACCGGCCGGAGGTGATGATCCGGGCGTTCGAGATTGCCGGCTATTCGCAGGCCGATGTCGAGGCGCGGTTCGGCGGCATGTTGAACGCGTTCCGCTATGGCGCGCCGCCGCATGGTGGCTCGGCGCCTGGCATCGACCGCATCGTGATGCTGCTGGCCGATGAGCCGAATATCCGCGAGGTGATCCTGTTCCCGCTCAACCAGCAGGGCGAGGACCTGATGATGGGTGCACCGGCGGAAATCCCGGCCGCGCGGCTGAAGGAGCTGTCGATCGCGCTGGCGCTGCCGCCGAAGGTGCGCAAGGACTGAGTTTTCCCGGGGGGACTTAGTCCCCGTGATTCACAGTCGCCCACGGGGACGGCGGGCGCGAGCTGGGGTATAGTGGCGCCATGAACAGTTTCGACTCCCAGGCCCCGCTGTCCGGCATCTCGCAGCGCCTGCCGCCCTCCAACCTGCAGGCGGAGCAGGCGCTGCTCGGCGCGCTGCTGGCCAACAACAAGGCCTACGAGCGGGTCAGCGACTTCCTCCAGGCCGATCACTTCGCCGATCCTATCCATGGCCGGATTTTCTCCGCCATTCAGCGGCGGGTGGAAGCCGGGCAGCTTGCCGATGCGGTGATGCTGAAGGCCGAGTTCGAGCATTCGGGCGTGCTGGAGGAAGTCGGCGGCACCGCCTATCTCGCCCAACTGCTGTCTGCCATGGTGGGCATCATCAATGCCGGCGAGTATGGCCGTGCGGTGTATGACGCCTGGATGCGGCGGCAACTCATTGATATCGGCGAAATCGTCGTCAATAACGCGTTCGGCGCCGAGCCTGAGCTCAATGGCGAAAAGCAGGTGGAAGCGGCCGAGCAGGCGCTGTTCGACCTGGCTGCCAAGGGCGGCGCCGATCGTGGTTTCATGACCTTCAAGGACGCGCTGATCGAGGCGATCGGCACGGCGGAGAAGGCGTTCCACCGGCCTGGCGGGGTGTCCGGCCTGTCGACCGGGCTGCGTGATCTCAACCGGCGCACCGGCGGGCTGCATCCGTCGGACCTGTTGATCCTGGCCGGGCGGCCGGGCATGGGCAAGACGGCGCTGGCCACCAAGATCGGCTACGGGGCGGCGAAGTCCCTGCTGGAGGAGGCCCGGGCCACCGACCCGAATGGGGTGCCGAAAGCGGCAGTGGCGATCTTCACGTTGGAAATGAGCGCCGAGCAGCTCGCGACCCGCCTGCTGTCGGAGGAGAGCCGGATTTCGGGCGACAAGATCCGGCGCGGCGAAATCCAGCAGCGCGATTTTGACCGTTTCGTGCAGGTGAGCCGCGACATCAGCTCGCTGCCGCTAATGATCGATGACACGCCGGCCATCACCCTGTCCGCCATGCGCACGCGCTGCCGGCGGTTGAAGCGGACCAAGGGGCTGGCGCTGATCATTGTCGACTATCTCCAGCTGATGCGCCCGGCCGCCGGCACGCGGCAGGAGAACCGGGTGCAGGAAATCAGCCAGATCACCCAGGGGCTGAAGGCGCTGGCCAAGGAGTTGTCGGTGCCGGTGATCGCGCTGTCGCAGTTGTCGCGCGCGGTGGAAAGCCGCGAGGACAAGCGGCCGCAATTGTCGGATTTGCGCGAGTCAGGCTCCATCGAGCAGGACGCCGACGTGGTGATGTTCATCTATCGCGACGAGTACTATTTGCAGCAGCGCATCCCCAAGCAGATCGCCTTCAAGAGCGACAGCGAATTCAACACCGCGCTGGAGAAGTGGCAGCGCGACATGGAGACGGTGCATAACCGCGCCGAACTGCTGATCGAGAAGCAGCGCCATGGGCCAACCGGCAAGATCGACCTGCTGTTCGAGGGCGAGTTCACCCGCTACGCCGATATCGACCTGCACCATGACGGCGATGACGCATACTGAAGGCGCCGTCCTGACGGTGGACCTCGGCGCCCTCGTCGCCAATTGGCGGGACCTGGCCGCGCGCCATCCGTCCGGGCCGACGGCGGGGGTGGTGAAGGCCAACGGGTATGGGCTGGGGGCGGGGCCAGTGGCGGCGGCGCTGTATGCGGCGGGGTGCCGGCATTTCTTCGTGGCGCATCTCGCCGAGGCGCTGGCGATCCGCGATATCGTGCCCGGAGCGATGCTGGCGGTGCTGAACGGGCCGATCCCGGGGACCGAGCCGGGATATGTCGCCCATGGGCTGACGCCGGTGCTGGGTTCGCTCGATGACATCGCGCGCTGGGCCGGGCGCGATGTGCCGGCGATCCTGCATGTGGATACCGGGATGAACCGGCTCGGCGTGGATGGCCGGGACCTCGCGACGTTGCGGGCCGATCCGGCGCTGCTGGGCGGCGTGAGCCTGCGCTATGTGATGACGCATCTGGTGTCCGCCGAGGTGGCCGATGATCCGGACAATGCCCGCCAGCGCGAGGCGTTCGCGGCGGTTTGCGGGGTGTTTCCGGGCGTGGCGCGCAGTTTCGCCAATTCGTCCGGAATATTTCTGGGGCCTGGTTTTGCTTCCGATCTCGCCCGGCCCGGTGCGGCGCTCTACGGCATCAACCCGACGCCCGGCGCGCCCAATCCGATGCGCGCGGTGGTTGGGTTGCGCACCCGGGTGTTGCAGGTGCGCGCGATCGCGGCGGGCGAGAGCGTGGGCTACAACGCAACCTGGCGGGCAGCGCGGCCGAGCCTGATCGCCACCGCGTGCATCGGGTATGCCGATGGCTGGCCGCGCGCGCTGTCCAACCGCGGGCACGCGATCTTTGACGGAAGGGTGGTGCCGCTGGTAGGGCGTGTCTCCATGGATCTCACCACCTTCGACGTGACGGAGTGCCCACAGATCGTGCCCGGGTCCTGGCTGGACCTGATCGGCCCTGGCCTGCCCGTCGATGACATCGCCGGCAGTGCCGCGACCAACGGCTACGAAATCCTCACCAGTCTCGGGCCGCGCTACGCCAGGGTGTATCTGCCATGAATGCGTTGCTCGATTTCGTCGCGCGGATCGGCCGCATCGTGCTCGGGGCATGTTTGCAGAGCGGCCGGCTGACGGTGTTTGCCATCGAGGGCGTGTCCCATGTGTTTCGCCCGCCGTTCTATGGGCGGTCCTTCCTGCGGGCGATGCTGGAGATCGGCTATCTCAGCCTGCCCGTGGTGGCGTTGACGGCGGTGTTCACCGGGATGGTGCTGGCGCTGCAATCCTCCACCGGATTGTCCCGCTTTGCCGCGGATTCGGCGGTGGCCTCGCTGGTGGTGCTGTCGGTGACGCGCGAGCTTGGGCCGGTGCTGGCCGGGTTGATGGTGGCCGGGCGGGTGGGCGCGGCGATGGCGGCCGAGATCGGCACCATGCGGGTGACCGACCAGATCGACGCGTTGACCACCCTGTCCACCAATCCGATGAAATATCTGGTGGCGCCGCGCCTGCTGGCGGGGCTGATCGCGCTGCCGCTGCTGGTGATGGTGGCCGATATCCTGGGCGTGCTGGGCGGCTTCATCATCGGGGTGGTGAAGCTGGGGTTCAATTCTGGCATCTACCTCAACAACACGCTGGATTTTGTCCGTACCGATGACGTGGTGTCGGGCCTGGTGAAGGCCTCGGTGTTCGGCTTCCTGATTTCGCTGATGGGTTGCTTCCACGGCTACAACAGCAAAGGCGGCGCCCAGGGTGTGGGCGCGGCGACGACTTCGGCGGTGGTGGCGGCGAGCGTGCTGATCCTGGCGTTCGACTACGTGCTGACCGAACTGTTCTTCGCCCGATGAGCGAGATTGCGGTTCCCAAGATCCGCATTCGCGGCCTCACCAAGCGCTTCGGCGACAAGCTGGTGCTGGACGGGATTGACCTCGATGTGATGCCGCGCACCTCCACGGTGGTGATCGGCGGCTCGGGCTCCGGCAAGTCGGTGCTGCTGAAATGCGTGCTGGGGCTGATCGAGCCCGACGAGGGGGTGATCGAGATCGACGGCACCGATGTTTTGAAGCTCGATCGCTCCGAGCGGGAGGAGCGCCGGGCGCAGATCGGCATGCTGTTCCAGAACGGCGCGTTGTTCGACAGCCTGCCGGTGTGGGAGAACGTCGCGTTCGGGCTCCTGGCGCGGCGGATGGTGGGCCGGGCGAAGGCGCGCGAGCAGGCGGTGGAGGTGCTGGCGCAGGTGGGGCTAGCGGCGAGCGTAGGCGATTTGTGGCCGGCGGAGCTGTCGGGCGGCATGCAGAAGCGGGTGGGCCTGGCGCGGGCCATCGCGGCGCGGCCGGATGTGCTGTTTTTCGACGAACCGACCACCGGGCTGGACCCCATCATGGGCGCGGTGATCGACGGGCTGATCGTGGATTGCGTGAAGAACCTCGGCTCCACCGCGATCGCCATCACCCACGATATGTTGAGCGCGCGGCGCATCGGGGACCGGGCGGCGATGCTGTATCATGGCCGGATCGTCTGGCAGGGGCCGGCGACGGACCTGATGGCGAGCGGCAACGAGATGGTGGACCAGTTCACCCATGGCCGCCGCGAGGGGCCGATCCAGATGGAGCTGCGGAAATAGTGGTGACCGTCGGCAGCGAAAGCGCGGTGATCGAAATCGTGACCTACCGCACGACGCTGGAGCGCGCCGCCTTCCTCGCCACGGTGCCGGCAACCATGGACTTTCTGCGGACCTGCGCCGGGTTTCGCGGCCGCCAGCTGGCGCAGGCCGGCGATGGGCAATGGGCCGAGGTGGTGCAGTGGGCGTCAATGGCGGAGGCTCTCGATGCCGCGGCGCGGTTCAACGCCACCCCGCTGACGGCCGCCTTCAATGCGATGATCGCGCCTGGCACGGCGGCGATGCGGCACTATACCGTCGCGGTGAGTGGCTGATGGCCCGCCACGCCATTCCCGATCTCATGACCCCGCGGCTGCGGCTGCGCGCCTTCACCCCGGAGGACGCCCCGGCCTTCCATGCGGCCTACGGCGACCCCGAGGCCATGCGCTACTGGGACCATGAGCCCTCGCCCAATATCGCCCGTACGGCGAAATACATAGGCCATTGGGCCATCCCACCATCGGACGGCGCCATGGTGTGGGCAGTTGCCCGTGCGGACGATGACCGCTGCATCGGCATGGTCAACTATCATGCCCACAGTATCCGCCACCGCCGTGCCGAAATCGGCTACATCTTCACGTCTGCATGGTCGGGCCGAGGCTATGCCACCGAAGCGGTTGCCGCCATGGTCGGCCACATGCAAACGATCCTGCTGATCCACCGCATCGAAGCTGAGATCGACCCGCGCAATACGCGTTCACGCGCCCTGGTGGAGCGGCTCGGCTTCAGCCTCGAAGCTGCCCTGATGCGCGATCGTATGCGGATCGGCGACGGTTTCGTGAATTCCAGCCTCTACGCCCTCGTTACCCCCTGATGGCCCGCGCGGTTGCTCGGTTTGTCTGTCAGTCCTGCGGGGCGGTGACGTCGAAATGGGCCGGGCGCTGCGAGGCGTGCGGCGAGTGGAACGCCATTTCCGAAGAGGCCGCGCCCGCCGGGCCGACGGCGGTGAAGGGGGCCAAGGGGCGCGGGTTGACGTTTGTCGACCTGGCGGGTTCGGCCGAACCGCCGCCGCGGGTTCCGACCGGGATTGCCGAGTTCGACCGGGTGCTGGGTGGCGGGCTGGTGCCGGGTTCGGCGCTGCTGCTGGCGGGTGATCCGGGGATCGGCAAATCCACGCTGCTGTTGCAGGCGGCGGCCACGCTGGCGGATCGCGGGCGGCGGGTGATCTATGTCTCGGGCGAAGAGGCGATCGACCAGATCCGCCTGCGCGCGCGCCGGCTGGGGCTGAACGGCAAGCGGCTGGAACTGGCCGCTTCCATCGATATGCGGGAAATCACCGCCAGCCTCGAGGCCGCCACCGACGCGGCGCTGGTGGTGATCGATTCGATCCAGACCATGTGGCTCGACAGCATCGACAGCTCCCCGGGCACGGTGAGCCAGGTGCGTTCGGCGGCGTTCGAGCTGATCCGGCTGGCCAAGGGCAAGCAGTACGCCGTGGTGCTGGTCGGCCACGTCACCAAGGAAGGCGCCATCGCCGGGCCGCGGGTGCTGGAGCACATGGTGGACGCGGTGCTGTATTTCGAGGGCGATCGCGGCCACCAGTTCCGCATCCTGCGCGGGGTGAAGAACCGCTTCGGCGCCACCGACGAGATCGGGGTGTTCGAGATGACCGATCGCGGGCTGGCCGAGGTGGCCAACCCCTCCGCGCTGTTCCTGGCGGAGCGGCGGGGCAATATCTCGGGCTCGGCGGTGTTCGCCGGCATGGAGGGCACACGGCCGGTGCTGGTGGAGATCCAGTGCCTGCTGGCGCCCAATCCGGGCGGTTCGCCGCGCCGTTCGACGATCGGGCTCGATTCAGGGCGGCTCTCGATGCTGCTGGCGGTGCTGGAGACGCGGTGCGGGCTGCGGTTCAACGCGACGGACGTGTACCTCAACGTGGCGGGCGGGTTGCGGGTGAGCGAACCGGCGGTGGATCTCGCGGTGGCGGCGGCACTGGCGTCGGCCGCGACGGACCAGCCGACCGATCCCTCGACGGTGTTTTTCGGCGAGGTGGGGCTGTCCGGCGAGGTGCGCCAGGTGGCCGGAGCCGAGGGGCGGTTGAAGGAAGCGGCCAAGCTGGGGTTCGAACGGGCGACCCTGCCGCGCCGGGTGGCACGCGGCAATCGGCCGCTGGCCTCCCCCGAGGGGATCGCGTTGGAGGAAATCGGTCATTTATCCGACTTGGTGGCCCGGTTCAGCGGCAAACCTGCCGTGCGCACGCCATGAGAGGGTGGCGCTATGGTGCCGCCTGCGGATATACGGACGGCGAAATGCGTCATCATATGTTCTCCGGCGGGACGACATGAACTGGGTGGACACGGTTGTTCTCCTGGTGGTCATTCTGTCGGCGATCGTCGCCTTCGCGCGCGGCTTCGTCACCGAGGCGTTGGGGGTTGGCGCATGGGTCGGCGCCTACTTCCTGTCGGGCGGCCTCGCCTCGTCGGTCCGGCCGATGATGCGCGAGTGGCTGGGTAATCCCGACATTGCCGATCCCGCCGCCTATGCAGCGGTGTTCCTGTTCGGGCTGATCGTGCTGTCCATTCTCACCGGGATGATCGGCAGCGCGGTGCGCTCCTCCTCCCTCGGCGGAATCGATCGGACGCTGGGCATGGTGTTCGGGATTGCGCGCGGGGTGGTGATCCTGGCCGCGGCCTATGTCGCCGCGACATTCGTGCTCCCCACCGATCGCTGGCCGGATAGTGTGGTGCAGGCGCGCAGCCTTCCCCACATCTACTCGACCGCGACCTGGATCGTTCAGTTCCTGCCACCCGATTATCGCCCGCATGTGCCACGCCCGCCGCAGACGCGGCCGGCAACGGCGGCGGAATTGCTGCACGCCACACCGCAGGGCCGGGCCACGGCCCGGCCGTGAGCGGACGAGGAGAGCGCCTGATGGATTTCGCCACCACCCACCCCCATGACGACGACAAGATGCACGAGGAGTGCGGCGTTGTCGGGCTGTGGAACCATCCGGACGCCGCGGCGGTCTCCGCCCTCGGGCTGCATGCCTTGCAGCATCGCGGCCAGGAATCGACCGGCATGGTCACCCATGACGGCAGCCGCTTCCACTCCCATCGCGGCATGGGCCTGGTGGGCGACAACTACGGCGACGAGCGGGTGATCCGGGGCCTCGCCGGCACCCGCGCCATCGGCCACAACCGCTACGCCACCACCGGGGACACCGTGCTGCGCAATGTGCAGCCGCTGTATGCCGATTTCGAGTTCGGCGGGCTGGCGGTGGCGCATAACGGCAACCTCACCAACGCGACGGCGCTGCGCCGGGCGCTGGTGCGGCGCGGCTGCCTGTTCCAGTCCACGACCGATTCCGAGGTGTTCATCCACCTCATCGCCATCAGCCTGTACACCACCGTGGTGGACCGGCTGATCGACGCGCTGAAGCAGGTGATCGGCGCTTATGCGTTGATCGCGCTGACCGAGAACGCGCTGATCGGGGTGCGCGATCCGCTGGGCGTGCGCCCGCTGATCCTGGGCCGGGTGGCCCATGCCGATGGCAGCGAAAGCTGGGTGCTGACCAGCGAGACGTGCGCGCTCGACATCATCGGCGCCGAATTCGTGCGCGATATCGAGCCCGGCGAGATCGTGGTGATCGATGACAGCGGGGTGCGCTCCATCAAGCCGTTCACCCGCAATGCCGCGCGGTTCTGCGTGTTCGAATACATCTATTTCGCCCGGCCGGATTCCATCGTCGAGGGGATGCCGGTGTATGACGCGCGCAAGCGGATCGGCGCGGAGTTGGCCCGCGAGAGTGCGGTGTCGGCGGATGTGATCGTGCCGGTGCCTGATTCCGGGGTGCCGTCGGCGATGGGGTTCGCAGCCGAGAGCGGCATTCCGTTCGAGCTGGGCATCATCCGCAACCACTATGTCGGCCGCACTTTCATCGAGCCGACCGACAGCATTCGCCACCTGGGCGTGAAGCTGAAGCATTCGGCCAATCGCTCGGTGCTGGCGGGTAAACGGGTGATCCTGGTGGATGATTCGATCGTGCGCGGCACTACCTCGCGCAAGATCGTGGAGATGGTGCGCGCGGCTGGGGCGGCGGAGGTGCATATGCGGATTTCCTCGCCGCCCACCACGCATTCTTGCTTCTACGGCATCGACACCCCGGAACGCGGCAAGCTGCTCGCCGCGCGGCATTCGGTGGAGGAGATGGCGGCGCTGATCGGGGCGGACAGTCTGGCGTTCATTTCCCGCGATGGCCTGTATCGTGCGCTCGGCCATGTCGGGCGGGACGATGCCAAGCCGCAGTATTGCGATGCATGCTTCACCGGCGACTATCCGATCCCGCTGCCCGACATGGTCGATGGCGATGGGCGGCAGTTGAGCCTGTTGACGGAGACGAACTGAGCGATGTCGCTGCAGGGCAAGGTGGCGCTGGTCACCGGGGCGAGCCGTGGCATCGGGGCGGCCACCGCGGTGGAACTGGCGCGGCGGGGCGCGCATGTGGTGATCACCGCGCGCACTCAGGGCGGGCTGGAAGAAACGGATGACGCGGTGCGCGCGGCCGGCGGCACCGCGACGCTGCTGCCGATGGACCTCATGCAGGATGGCGCGCTTGACCTGATCGGGCCGAGCCTGTTCGAGCGCTTCGGGCGGCTTGATATTCTGGTCGCCAATGCGGGGTCGCTCGGCGTGCTGAGCCCGGTGCAGGATATCCAGCCGGATGACTGGGCCGAGGCGCTGACGGTCAACGTGACGGCGAACTGGCGGCTGATCCGCAGTTGCGCGCGCCTGCTGCTGGCGGCCGAGGCGGGACGGGCGGTGTTCGTCACCAGCCGGATTGTGCTGCGGCCGACGGCGTACTGGGGGACGTATGGCGCGACCAAGGCGGCGCTGCATCACCTCGTGCAGTGCTGGGCGGAGGAGACGCGCACTTCGTCGCTGCGGGTGAACCTCGCTGATCCCGGGCCGGTGGCCACCGTGCTGCGGCGCGGCGGATTTCCCGGCGAGGATCAGAGCACGCTGCCGCAACCGGCCGATGTGGCGCCGGGGATCGCGGATATGTGCGAGCCCGGCGAGACGCGGCACGGCGAGATGGTGCGGGTGAGCCCGCTGCCGCTTTGAACGGAGCCTAGGCGAGCCGGGCGGCGAGGATCGCGTCAAGCTCCGGCAGCAGGACGATGCCGTCCTGGTCACTGCCGGAGGAATGCACCACGATCCAGGTGCACGGCGCGCCGCTTTCGTTGGAGGGTGCGTGCGGCACGTTGGCCGGGATGTACATCTGGTCGCCGGCGCGGAGCACGAAGTGATGCTCGAACGCGTCGCCGTAGTGGACGGTGCAGGTGCCTTCGAGCAGGTAGGCGATGGTCTCGATGCCCTGGTGGTAGTGCGCCTTGGCCCGCGCGCCGGGCGGCATCGGCAGGACGTTCATGCAGATTCGCTCGGCACCCACCGTCTCGGCGGAGGCGCCGGCGCCGTAGGTGAAGCCCTGCTTGCCTTGATACGTCTGGCCGGGCGAGACGAGGCGGACCCGTTAGGTGGCAGGTACAGTCATGTCGGGGCTCCCCAGGTTGTGTCCTATGACACTTGCTCACCGTGCAGCACGATGTCGAGCCCTTCGCGCTCCTCCTCGCGGCTGACGCGCAGGCCGACCAGGGCGTCGGTGATGCGAAGTAGCACCCAGGAACCAGTGGCGCAGAAGGCGATGGTGGCGAGCACCGCGATGGCCTGCACGCCGAGCAAATGCAGGCCGCCGACGTAGGCGCCGCCCGGCGCGTCCCTGGTCGCGGAGAGCGGGCCGTAGGCCGCCACCCCGGTGGCTAGCATGCCGATGATGCCGGCGATGCCGTGCACCCCGAAGGCATCGAGGCTGTCATCGTAGCGCAGGCGCATCTTGAGGCTGGTGGCGGTCCAGAAGCACACCGCGCCGGCCACCAGGCCGATCGACAGTGCCGGGCCGGGCATGACGAAGCCCGCCGCCGGGGTGATGGCGACCAGTCCGGCGATGGCGCCCGAGATGGCGCCGAGCACCGAAGGCTTGCCGCGCAGCACCCATTCGGCGAGCGACCATGAGACGGTGGCACCGGCGGCGGCGATCTGGGTGACCAGCACCGCCATGCCAGCCCGCACATTGGCGCCCAGCGCGCCGCCGGAGTTGAAGCCCATCCAACCGACCCACAGCAGGCTGGCGCCGATCACCGCGTAGGACAGGTTCCACGGCGCCATGTTCTCGCTGCCGTAGCCAAGCCGCCGCCCCAGCATGAGGGCGCAGACCAGGCCGGTGATGCCGCAGTTGATCTCCACCACCGTGCCGCCAGCGAAATCCGCCACGCCGAGCACCGCGAGCCAACCGGCCGGGCTCCACACCCAGTGCGCGAGCGGCGCGTAGACCAGGAGGGACCACAGGGTGAAGAACACCAGCATGGCGGAGAACTTCATCCGGTCGGCGCAACTGCCGGTCACCACCGCGGGGGTGATGATGGCGAAGGCCATCTGGAACATGATGAACACGCTCTCGGGGATGGTGGTGGGCTGGGCGCCCGGGGTGCCGGCGCCGAGGGTGAACGGCTTGTCCCAGTTCGCGTCGAGCCCGGCGAGGAAGACGCGCGAGAAATCGCCGATCCAGGGGTTGCCGCCCGGCCCTGAGCCGTTGCTGAAGGCCAGCGAGTAGCCGGCGATCATCCATACCACCGTCATCGCGGCGCAGAGGCTGAAGGACTGCATCATGATGGCGAGCACGTTCTTCTTGCGCACCATGCCGGCGTAGAACAGCGCCAGGCCCGGCACCGTCATCAGCAGCACCAGTACGGTACACATCAATACCCAGGCGACGTCGCCCGGCTCCACGTTTTGCATCGCGCTCTCCCAGTCCGGGAAAGCCGGCTACAAGAACCGTGCCATCGCGCGCGGCGCGGTGGGCCGCCGGGTGCTCACGAAATGGGCAGCCCGGCTTGCTCGCGCGCGGTGCAGGTGGCGCGCCAAACGCCCGCGCGGTGCGGAAACTGGCTGCCCAGAAGCTGGGCAGCGGTGCTCAGGCCAGGATGAACTCCTTCAGCAGCGCCATGGTGCGCTCGGGTTCCTCCACGTGCGGGCCGTGGCCGCAGTTGTCGAACACTTCCAGGCGCACCAGCGCCGGGTCGATGGCTTCGGCGATCATGCGGGCGAACGGCAACGGGCAGCGCGGGTCCTGCGCGCCGGCCACCACCAGGGTGGGGCAGGCGATGCGGTGGAGCAGCGGGCGGAAATCGAGCCGCTTGCCCTCGCCTTCGAAGAAATGGACGGAGACCGGATCATGCACGATGCCGCGCGTCTTGGCGTCGGGGTCGGCAGGCTTGCGGTTGTAGAGCGGGAAGCAGGTCGCGCGGAATGCGGCGGTGGTCTCAGGGGTGCGGCCGGCGAAGTAGGCGGCGGCGACGGCGCGCGCCGCGGGGCCACCGATGGCCTCGAAGGCATCAAGCACCGGGGCGTCCTCCAGCACCGGGGCGGTGCTGTAGAGGATGAGCTTGCCGGGATGGCCGGGGTGGCGCGTGGCGTAGGCCTGGGCGACGAAGCCACCGAAGGAGTAGCCGAGCACGATCGGCTTTTCGATGCCGAGCGCGTCACAGAAGGCGCGGATATCGTCGCCCCACTGGGCGAGGTTCCACAGGGCAGGGTCGTCGTGCTCGCTGCGACCGTTGCCGCGGTGGTCGATGGTGATCACCTGCGCTACCTCGGCGAGGGGGGCGAAGGCGGGCTTGAACATCGTGTGGTCAAAGCCGGGGCCGCCGTGCAGCAGCAGCACGGTGGGGCGTTCGCGCATCGCCGGGCCGTCGATGACCAGCTTTTCACCGGCCACATCGAAGAACAGGCGCACGCCGTTCACGGTGACGAACATGGCGGCCTAGGCCTCCAGCCAGGTGCGCATGTCCGCCATCAGCGCGGCCAGCGAGGGTTCGTGGAGATACATCATGTGGCCGGCCGGATAGTAGGTCATCGTGACGCGCGCGGTATCGATGCCATTGCCGGCAGCCGTGGTCTCGGCGGCGAAGAAGGGGGTGGCGAGATCGTACAACCCGTTGGCCATCCACACTTTCAGCGCCGGATTCTCGCGCATCAGGCGGCCCAGCATGGGCGCGACGTTGACGGCGGCGGGCCAGCGCGAGGCGCCCTCGGGCTGGGTGGCGCGCCAGTTCCATTTCTGCCCGGCGGCGCGGTTGGAATTGACGTAGGGGCGATCCCAGTCGACCGCGAGAGCGCGGGTGAGGTGGTCGTTCATCGCGGTGACGTAGGCGGCCGAGACGGCGTAGGACGCGGGATCGTTGTCCGGCACTTCGCCCGCGGCGTCGTGGTCCGGGCCGGTGTAGCGGGTGTCGAAGCGGCCGAGGGAGATGCCGCGGGCGCGCAGCACTTCGCGGCGGTAGCGGGCGGGTTCGATGCGCAGGCGGGTGCCTTCGAGCCAGGGAACCGGCAGGCCGGTGAAGCGCGAGAGGCGGCGGGCGACGGCGCGGCGGCGGGCCTCGGGCAGGCGTGAGCCGGCGACGAGGGCGGGGAGGTACTCGTTGACCGCGAACTGGCGGGCGGCTTCGAGGAAGGCTTCGGGCCCCTCGGCGCCGGGGTCGGCGATGCCATGGTGCAGGGCGGTGGCGGCGTAGGTGGGCAGGGCACACATGTCGGGCAGCGGGTTGCCGGGTTCGAAGCGGACGGTGTGGAAGTCCAGCACGACGGAAATCAGGCTGAGGCCGTTGAAGGAGAGCGAGCCGTTGCCCGCCCCGGCGCGCGCGGCGATGGCGACGGCGCGGGTGGTGCCGTAGCTTTCGCCGCACAAATAGCGCGGCGAGGCCCAGCGGCGATGGGTGGTGAGCCAGGCGCGGATGAACTGCGCCACGATGTCGGCGTCCTGCTCCAGGCCCCAGCCATCCTCGGGCTTGGCGCTGCCGATCATGCGCGAGAAGCCGGTGCCGGGCGGATCGATGAACACCAAGTCCGCCACGTCGAGCGGGCATAGCGGGTTGTCGATAGTGGGGTAGGGGGCGTTGCCGGCGTGCCCGGCGTCGGACGGTACCACAACGCGGCGGGGGCCCATGGCGCCCATGTGCAGCCACATCGAGGCCGAACCGGGGCCACCATTGAAGGCGAAAATCACCGGGCGGGATTCGAGGGGGCCGGCGTCATCGGCGAGATAGGAGAAGGTGAAGATGCTGGCGTGCGGTTCGCCGTCGGCACCGGGCAAATGGGTTTCGCCGGCCAGGCAGCGGTAGGCGAGGTGCTGGCCGTTGAAGCTGCCTTCGTGGCGGGTTTCGAAGCTGCGCGGGGTTGCGATGGAAGGGGGTGGCGCATCGGTCATGGTGTCGGGCATCCTGCGTTGCTTGGCACATGGTTACCGCAGCGGGACGGTAAGTGGCCAGAGTGGGGTATCGGATGCAAATCGAACAGACCATGCTGGCGAGCGGGCTCACCGTGATCAGCGCGCGCCTGCCGGATTTCGAATCGGCCGCCGTGATGGTGGTGGTGCGCGCTGGCGCGCGCGACGAGGACGCGGCACATAACGGCGTGGCGCATTTCCTCGAACACATGGCGTTCAAGGGCACTGCATCGCGCTCGGCGCTGGATATCGCGGTGCAGGTGGAATGCCTGGGCGCGCAGATCAACGCGTTCACCTCGCAGGAAATGACCGTCTACCACATCACCGGGCTGAAGGACGCACTGGCCGATGCGCTGGCGATCCTCGGCGATGTGCTGATCCGCTCGCGCTATGACGCGGCGGATGTGGCGATGGAGCGCGGGGTGATCGCGCAGGAGATCGCTCGCAAGAATGACGATCCGGGCTCGCTGTGCAGCGAGGGGTTCATCGCCACCGCCTATCCGGATCAGCCGATGGGCCGCACGGTGCTGGGCGATTCCGCCTTCGTGGCGGCGGCGACGCGGGAGGACCTGCTGGCGTTCGTCAGCCGGCACTATGCCACCGGGCGGATGGCGGTGGTGGCGACCGGGGATATCGGCCACGCCTGGCTGTGCGCGCAGGTGGAGGCGCATTTCGGCGGTATTCCGGCCGGCATGGGGGCGGGGCATCGTGACATTCCAGTTTATGTCGGCGGGCAGCACGTGCATCGGCGGGCGGATTTCAAGCAGGTGAACCTGGCGCTGGGGTTTCCCTCGGTGGCGATGGATGCGCCGGGGTTCCTGGCCCACAAGCTGCTGGGCCTCGCGCTGGGGCATGGCATGTCCTCGCCGTTGTTCCAGGAGGTGCGGCAGAAGCGCGGGCTGGTCTACGGCGTGGGGTCGGGCTCCAGCAACGGCAGCGATTCGGGGATTTTTGTCATCCAGGCCGGGATGACGCCGGAAAATCTGGCGGCGGTGATCGAGGTGTCCTGCGTGGAGGCGCTGCGCTGCATGGAGGTGATCCAGGCCGATGACTTCATGCGGGCACGCAACCTGATGCTGGCGGAACTCGCCACGGTGAAGGAGCGGCCGTTCCAGCTTGGGTTCTATCTGGCCGGGCAGTTCTTCCGCCATGGCACCGCGCGGGGGCCGGAGGAGGATATCGCGGGCGTGCGCGCGGTGGCGATCGAGGACCTGACGGCGGCAGCGCGCTCGGTTTTCTCGGGGGCGCCGACTTTGTCGCTGGTGGGGCCGCTGGATGAGGGGGACTATCTGGGCGGGGTGCGGAAGGCTTTGGGGTGATAGCGTTCAGCAAGGACAGCGCTTCTTTTTGAAAAAAGAAGCAAAAACTTTTATCGGTTTGGTTGGGGTGGTGGCGCTGTTGTGTGCGCCGCTGCTGGTGGTGGATGTGCCGCCGTTGCTGGATTATCCGAACCATCTGGCGCGGTTGTGGTTGTTGGCGGTGGGGCGGAGTGACCCCGTGCTGGCGCCGATGTTTGTGGTGCAGTGGGGGGTGATCCCCAATCTGGCCATCGATGTGGTTGGGCCGCCGTTGCTGCGGGTGTTGCCTGTGCATGTGGCGGGGCGGCTGCTGCTGGCGATGGTGATGATGCTGCCGTTCTTCGGCGTGCTGGCGCTGCACCGGGCGATATTCGGGCGGCTGCATCCGTGGGCGGTGGCGAGCGCGCTGGTGATGGCGAGCGGGGCGTTTCTGCTTGGGTTCCTCAATTTCGTGGTGGGGATCGGGGGGGCGCTGCTGCTGGCGGCGGGGTGGATCGCCGGGCGGGCACGCTGGCCGGTGCGCACCGTGGTGCTGGCGAGTTTGGGCAGCGCGGTGCTGTTTTTCTGCCATTTGATGGGGGTGCTGTTCGCGCTGGTGCTGATCGGGGCATGGGAGGCGCGATCCTGGCGGCGATTGCTGGCGGTGCTGCCGGTGGCGGTGCTGCCGGGGCTGCTCTATCTCGCGGCACCCCTGGGGGCGGTGGCGGATGGGGTGGAGTATCTGCCGCTGTCCGGTAAGCTGTTGCAATTGCTGGCGCCGTTCGTGGGATATGTCGGGTGGCTCGACTGGCTGACGACGGCGGCGGTGGCGCTGTTCCTGCTCGCGAGCTGGTGGCGGGGGCGGCTGGAGGCGCCGCGCGGGGTGGTGGTGGCGCTCGGCGGACTCGCGGTTCTGTATGCGGTGGCGCCCTATGCATTCAAGGGCACGCAGTCGCTCGATACGCGGTTCGTGTTCATGGTGGTGCCGCTGCTGTTCGCCGGGTTGCGGCCGGTGATGGGGCGATGGGCGATGCTGGGGTTCGGCGGGCTGGTGATCGCGCGCACGGCAGTGCTGGCGCTGGCGTGGCACGGGCACGCGGCTGATCTTGCGCAGGTGCGCGCGGTGCTGGCCGATGTGGCGCCGGGGGAGCGGGTTTTCGTTGCCTCGGTGGCCCCCAACGAGGCGCCGGCATACTGGGCGCGTGCGCCGCTGGCGCGCCGATTGTCCAACGGGTTGCGCACCGATGTGCATCTGCCCGCCCTGGCGTTGATCGAGCGGCGGGCATTCTGGCCGCTGTTGTTCGACGAACCCTCCCAGCAGCCGGTGCTGTGGGTGCCGGCGTACCAGGCGTTGGCCGATCGCAACGGCGGGTTGGTGGACCACCTGGCGCTCGATCGGGCGGCGCTGTGCGGCTACGACTTTCTGCTGCTGCTCGGCGCCGGCGGCGAACCCGACCTGGCCGGGTTCGCCGGGCACGCGATGAGCCTGGTCAGCGCCACCGACGCGGCGGCGCTGTTCCGGGTTCGGGCTTGTGCGGTTACGCCGCCTGCCGGCTGAGGATGCTCCAGGCGCGGGTGAAGGCTTCGGCCATCTGCTCGGCCGGCACGGCGCCGGAGAACAGCACGTGGTTCTTCATGATGAAGCTCGGCACGCCGTTGATGCCGGCGTTGCGGGCCATTTCGTCCTGCGACGCCACGGTATCGAGCCCTTCGTCGGATGCGAGCATGGCCAGCACGCGGGCGGCGGGCAGGCCGTTGGCGTCGGCGATGGCGGCGAGGGTGGCGGTGTCGCCGATATCCTTGCCCTCGGTGAAGAAGCCGCGGAACAGCGCCTCCACCACGGCATCCTGCACGCCTTCCTCGCCGGCGAGCCAGATCACCCGGTGCGCCGCGATGGTATTGGGGGTGCGCAGCATGAGGTCGTGACGGATATCGAGGCCGACGGCGGCGCCGGCCTGCTTCACCCGCTCATCCATCTGGCGGACGCGCTCGGGGTCACCGAACTTCTGCCGGCGGTATTCGGCGCGGTCCACGCCTTCGGCGGGCATGTCGGGGTTGAGCTGGTAGGGATGCCAGTGGACCTCGAACGTCAGGCCGTCCTTGGCGAGCATGGGCAGGGCCAGTTCGAGCTGGCGCTTGCCGATATAGCACCACGGGCAGATCGCGTCCGAGATGATATCGATGCGCCCGGTTGGCGGCTGTGCGTCCATGGCGGCGTCCTTTCCTGGTGGTGCGCTTGAACCTAGGGTGGGGCAGCCCGATTTGCCAGGGTGAACCGGATCAATGGAGATGTGCATGCAGACGCAACCATATGCGAGCGCCCTGATAGTCGGCACCGGGCCGGGGCTGAGTTCGTCGCTCGCCAGGCTGTTCGCGCGCAACGGCCTGAAGGTGGCGGTGGCGGCGCGGCAGACGGCGAAACTGGCGGATTTGTGCGACGAAACCGGGGCGTCGGCGCATGCGTGTGATGCCACCGATCCGGCCGCGGTGGCGGCTTTGTTCGAGGCGGTGGAAGCACAGAACGGCGCGCCGGATGTGGTGGTCTACAATGCCTCCAACCGTACGCGCGGGCCGGTGGTGGATCTCGATCCCGGCGACGTGGCGCGCGCCATTTCGATCAGTGCGTTCGGGGCGTTCCTGGTGTCCCAGCAGGCGGCGCGGCGGATGTTGCCCAAGGGGCGCGGCGCGATCCTGTTGTCGGGCGCGACGGCGGGGGTGAAGGGGTTCGCCAATTCATCGAGTTTTGCGATGGGCAAGTTCGCCCTGCGCGGGCTGGCGCAGTCGATGGCGCGGGAGATGTCCCCGCAGGGAGTGCATGTGGCGCATTTCGTCATCGACGGCGGCATCCGCTCGGCGCTGCGCCAGGTGCCGAACGAGGCGCCGGACAGCCTGCTCGATCCGGATGCCATCGCCGAGACCTACTGGCACGTCATGCACCAGCACCGTAGCGCGTGGAGCTGGGAGGTTGAGGTGCGGCCCTGGATGGAGAAGTTCTAGGGGGTCGGGACGTAGCCGCGCGGCGCCTCCTGCATCACCGCGAGGATGTGGCTGTCGGGGTCGGCGAAGAAGGCCATCCACAGGTCGTGGTCTTCCATGCGCGCGATGAGGTGCGGCGGGTCGAGGAAGACCACGCCGCGCCCCATGAGTTCGCGCACCGCCAGCGAGATGTCGGCCACGGTGAAGTAGAGCGGTGAGCCGCGGTTGATGTGGCCGTCCTCGTTGACCTGCTCGATCATCAGCCGCACGCCCTGGCAATCGAAGAAGGTGAGGCTGCCGAATCGGTAAAGGTGGCGCAGGCCGAGCACCTCGGAATACCAGGCCTCCGCGCGGTCCACATCGGCGACTTGCAGGGCGATCTGGCCGAGACGGTTGAGCGCGAAAGCCATGGGTTCAGGTCGCCTTGTAGATCAGGGCGTCCACCGCGAGGATGCGGGGGCCGGCGCAGATCAATGGGTTGACGTCAATTTCCGCCACGCTGTCCCGGTGGTCGGCGATGAACTCGCTGACGCGGCCAACGAGATCGGCCAGCGCCTCGATATCCACCGGCTCGCTGCCGCGGAAGCCGCGCAGGGCGGCGGCGCCCTTCAGGCCGGTGAGCATCTTGCGCGCCTCGTTGTGGGTGACCGGCGCGAGGCCGACGGTGGTGTCTTTCATGAGTTCGACCAGGATACCACCGAGGCCGACCACCACCAGCGGGCCGAACAGCGGATCGACGCGGGCGCCGACCATGATTTCCGTGCCGGTGGGCACCATCGGCTGCACCAGCACGCCGTTGATGCGGGGCGGCGGGCTCACCTTGTGGGCGTTGGCCATCACGGCGTCATAGGCGGCGCGCACCTCCTCGGCGGTTTTGAGGTTGAGGCGGATGACGCCGGCCTCGGTCTTGTGTGGCAGGTCGGGGCTTTCGACCTTCAGCACGGCGGGCAGGCCCATCGATACCGCGACATCGGCGGCTTCCTGGGCGGAATGGACCAGGCGCTCCTGCACCACGGGGATGCCGTAGTGCGCCAATGCGGTTTTCGCCTCGCGCTCGGTGAGGGTCTGGCCGGGCGCTGCGGCAAGCACCGCGGCGGCGGCGGCGCGGGCACCCTCGCTGACACGGCGGACTTCCACGCGCGGGCCCTCCGCCAGCATGTCGGCCCGCTTGTGCCAGGCGGCGATGGTGGTGAAGGCGCGGTCCATCGAGCGGAACAGACAGAGGCCCATGTTCTGCTCCACCTCGATGGCGCCCGGCCCTTCAAGCCAGTCGGACATCCAGGTCATGATCATCGGCTTGCCGGCGCGGTGGCCCACGTCGGCATACATCGGCAGGCGCACCGGGGTCATCGGCGTGGAATAGACCATGGGGACCATCATGGCGCCGTAGGCCGGATCATCCATCATGGCGTTGGCGCAGCGGGGCAGCACCTCGGGGTCGTTGATCACCTGGGCGGTCACGCCGCACGGGTTGCGCGGCGAGCCGAACTCGGCGATCGAGGCGACTAGGATTTCGCGGGCGGCGTCATTGGGTTGGGGCAGCGGCACGCTGTGCTTCTCTGCGTTGTCGGCGGCGATGATGCCGGCGCCGCCGGAACTCACCAGCACCGCCACGCCCTTGGCCTTCGGCGGCGGTGCCTTGACGAAGAAGCGGGCGGTTTCCATCAGGGCTTCGAGGTTGTCCACCATGACGATGCCAGCCCGTTCGAAGGCGGCGCGGTAGGCGGCCTGCGAGCCGGCGAGCGATCCGGTGTGGGACATCGCGGCCTTGGCGCCGATTTCGCCCACCGCCACTTTGCAGGCGATCACCGGTTTGCCGGCGGCGCGGGCGATTTCGGCCGCCGCGATCAGGCGGGTGGGTTCGGCCATGCCCTCGAACACCAGGGCAATGGCAGAACACGTCGGGTCATCCGCGAGGTAGGAGACATAATCGGCGGCGTCCACGTCGCAGGCGTTGCCGTTGGTCAGCACGTGGCTGACGGGGATGCCGCGGCGGAACGCCTGTTCGAGGCCGAAACCGATGGCGCCGGACTGGCTGATGATGCCGATGGCGCCAAGGCCGGGCACCGGCACGTCATCGGGCGGCATGAAGGTGATGCGGGCCTGCAGCGTGTAGTTGTTCACGCCGATGCAGTTGGGCCCGATCAGCGGCATGCGGGCGGTGCGCGCGATATCGCCGAGGCGGGCCTGCTGCTCGGCACGGCCTGGCTTTTCCACCTCGGCATAGCCCGAGGCGAACACGATGGCGCCGCCGGCCTTGATGGCGACGCATTCCTCCACCACCGGCTCCACCTGCTCGCGCGCCACGCAGATCATCACGCAATCCGGCACTTCCGGCAGCGCGCTGAGGCTCGGGTAGCACTTGTGTTCGCCGATTGTCTCGTAGCGGGCGTTCACCAGGTAGACGCGGCCGCCGTACTTGCCGGCGAGGTTGGCCATCACGCGCTCGCCGAATGCCCCCGGCCGCTGGCTGGCGCCGACGATGGCAACGGACTGGGGATGCAGCAGGCGCCGAAGGTCACCGTGCCGATAGATGCCGCGCGCAACAGTCATCTTGTTCGTGTCTCCCGCTTCGTTTTTGCCGTGCGCTTGGCGCCGGACGATTTGCACCGCTATCTTCAACCGGAAACGCCAAGGAAGAAAAGGGACCACCATGGAACAGGCCATTCGCTCGGAGAGCCGTGACGGGTATCGCGTCATCACCATCAACCGGCCGGACAAGATGAATGCGATGGACAAGGCGACCTGCCTTGAACTGATCGCGGCGATTGACGCGGCGGAGGCGGATGAGAGCTGCCGGGCGCTGATGCTTACCGGTACCGGGCGGGCGTTCTGCGCCGGGGCGGATTTGTCGGGCCGGGTGAATGGCGAGCGGCCGGCGGGCGATGCCGGCAACTCCATCGAGGCCACCTGGAACCCGCTGGCCCGCCGGCTGTTCAATTTGCGGATGCCGAGCGTGGCGGTGGTGAACGGGGTGGCCGCGGGTGCCGGTTCCTCCATCGCGCTGGGCTGCGACATCGTGCTGGCAGGCAAGTCGGCCTATTTCCTCCAGGCGTTCTCCAAGATCGGGTTGATCCCGGATTGCGGCGGCACGTTCCTCCTGCCGCGCATGGTGGGCGAAGGCCGCGCGCGTGCGCTGGCGATGCTGGCCGAGCGGGTGCCGGCCGAGCAGGCGCTGGCCTGGGGCATGATCTGGCAGGTGCATGAGGATGCCGCGCTCGCCGAGGAAGGCCACAAGATGGCCGCCCGCCTCGCCGCGATGCCGGGCCACGCCCTGGTGCTGATCCGCAAGTCCCTCCGGGCCTCGGCGCACAATGATTTCGATGCCCAGCTTGACCTGGAGCGCGACTACCAGGGCGAGGCGAGCCGCACGCCCGATCACAAGGAAGGCGTCGCCGCGTTCCTTGCCAAGCGGGCGCCGAAGTTCACCGGGAAGCGGGCGTGACGCCAGACGAACTGGCGCGTGCCTGCGCCGATGCGATGTGGGGGGACGATCCGGCCTCCCGCTCGCTCGGCATGGCGCTCGACCATGTCGGACCTGGCGCCTCCCGCCTGTCGATGGCGGTGCGGGAGGATATGGTGAACGGGCACGGCATGTGCCACGGCGGGTTCATCTTCACCCTGGCCGACAGCGCGTTCGCCTTCGCCTGCAACACCTACAACGAGCGGGTGGTGGCGCAGCATTGCGCCGTTACCTACATCCGCCCGGCGCGGCTGGGCATGCGGCTGACGGCGAGCGCGCAGGAGCGCAGCCGGGCCGGCCGGTCGGGCATCTACGATGTGACGGTAACCAGTGACGACGGCACGGTGATCGCCGAATTTCGCGGCAATTCCCGTGGCCTTGGCAGCAAATTCTTCGAGGACCTGGCATGACATCCCGCCCCTGCCTGGACGCGATCGAGCACGCCTCGCGCGACGAGATCACCGCCCTGCAAACCGCCCGCGTGGCCGCGACGCTGCGTCAGGCCTATGCGAACGTGGCGCACTACCGGCGGGCGTTCGATGAGGCGGGCGTGCATCCCGATGATTTCCGCACCCTGGCGGACCTCGCGAAGTTTCCCTTCACCACCAAGCACACCCTGCGCGACAACTACCCGTTCGGCATGTTCGCGGTGCCGCGCGAGAAGGTGGCGCGCATCCATGCTTCCTCGGGCACCACGGGCAAGCCCACGGTGGTGGGTTATACGCTGAAGGATATCGATACCTGGGCCCATCTCGCGGCGCGTTCGATCTATGCCGCCGGCGGGCGGCCCGGCATGGCGGTGCATGTCGCCTACGGCTACGGGTTATTCACCGGCGGGCTGGGCGCGCATTATGGGGCGGAGAAACTGGGCTGCACGGTGATCCCGATGTCGGGCGGGCAGACCGAGAAGCAGGTGCAACTGATCGCCGATTTCCAGCCCGATATCATCATGGTGACGCCAAGCTACATGCTGGCGATCCTAGATGGATTCCGCGCCGCCGGGCTCGATCCGCGGGCGAGCAGCCTGAAATACGGGATTTTCGGCGCCGAGCCCTGGACCAACGCCATGCGCGGCGAGATCGAGCACAGCTTCGCGATGGATGCGGTGGATATCTACGGGCTCTCGGAGGTGATGGGCCCCGGGGTGGCGCAGGAATGCGTGGAAACCAAGGACGGGCTGCACATCTGGGAGGATCACTTCTATCCCGAGGTGATCGACCCCGAGACCGGCGCGGTGCTGCCAGATGGCGCGAAGGGCGAACTGGTGTTCACGTCGCTGACCAAGGAAGCCATGCCGGTGATCCGCTATCGCACCCGGGACCTCACGCGCCTGCTGCCAGGCACCGCGCGGAGCATGCGGCGGATGGAGAAGATCACCGGGCGGACCGATGACATGCTGATCGTGCGCGGCGTCAACGTGTTCCCCACCCAGGTGGAGGAGCAGATCCTGCGCTTCGACGGGCTGGCCGGGCATTATCAGATCATCCTGACCCGCGAGGGCCGGATGGACGAGATGACGGTGCAGGTGGAAGCGCGGCCGGAATGCTGGGGTACCGCGTCCGACGAGCAGGGCCGGCAGTTGGCGTTCGAGATCAAGGAACTCGTCGGCGTGACGGCCAAGGTGGAAGTGGTGGCGCCGGGGGCGATCGAGCGGTCGCTCGGCAAGGCGAAGCGGGTGATCGACAAGCGAGTGATGTGACCGGCGCCAACCCGGCGCCGGTCACACTATAATAGAGAGACGCGCGGCGGATTACTCCGCCAGGGCCGCCGGCTCGGTGCGGGCGCGTTTCACCAGCAGCTTGTTGAGGGCGTGGATGTAGGCGCGGGCGGAGGCGACGATGGTGTCGGTATCGGCACCCTGCCCGTCCACCATCTTGCCGTCTTCCTCGAGACGAACGGTCACCTTTGCCTGCGCGTCGGTGCCAGTGGTTACCGCGCCGACGGAGTAGAGCTGCAGGTGGGCGGTGTGCGGGAAGATGGTCTGGATCGCCTTGAATGTGGCATCTACCGGCCCATCCCCGGTTTCGGTGGCGTGCACGATATCGCCATCGATCTCGAGTTCCATATCCGCGGTCGGCGGCGCCTTGGAGCCGGAGCGGACATCGAGGGAGACGAACTTGATGCGCTCGTTGTCGCGGAACTGGTCATCCACCAGGGCCGAGATATCTTCGTCGTAGACCACCTTTTTGCGGTCGGCGAGGTCCTTGAAGCGGCGGAAGGCGTCATTCAGCTGGTTGTCGCCAACCTCGCCGTAGCCCAGCGCCTTCAGCTTGTCGCGGAAGGCGGCGCGGCCGGAATGCTTGCCCATCACCAGCGAGGAGTTCGACCAGCCAACGCTTTCGGGGGTCATGATCTCGTAGGTGGCGGCGTTCTTGAGGAAGCCGTCCTGATGGATGCCGGCTTCGTGGGCGAAGGCGTTGCGGCCGACGATGGCCTTGTTGGGCTGCACGTCAAAGCCGGTGATAGTGGAGAGAAGCTTGGAGGTGCGCAGGATGCGCTCGGTGACGATGCGGGGTTTGACCGAGACTGCGTCCGGACGGGTGCGGACGGCCATGACGATCTCTTCGAGCGCCGCGTTGCCGGCGCGCTCGCCGATGCCGTTGATGGTGCCCTCGATCTGACGGGCGCCGGCGGCGACGGCGGCGATGGTGTTGGCGACGGCGAGGCCGAGATCATTGTGGTTGTGGGTGGACAGGATGATGGCATCCGCCCCCGGAACCCGCTCGCGGACCATCGAGAAGATGCGCGTCATGTCGCCGGGCAGGGCGTAGCCGACGGTATCGGGCAGGTTGATGGTGGTGGCGCCGGCGCGGATGGCGGCCTCGACGGCCTGGCAGAGGAAGTCAGGATCGGTGCGGGTGGCGTCTTCGGCGGACCATTCGACGTCATCGGTGTACTGGCGGGCCAGGGTGACGGCATCGGTGGTGGCCTGGAGCACCTCGTCGCGCGTCATGCGCAGCTTGACCTGCATGTGCAGGTCAGACGTGGCGATGAAGGTGTGGATGCGCTTGCGCTTGGCGGGGGTGACGGCTTCTCCGGCGCGGATGATATCGGCGCGGCCGGTGCGGGCGAGGCCGCAGATGACGGGGGAGTTGTCACGCTGGCCGATGGTCTCGGCGATGCGCAGCACGCTTTCGAAATCGCCCGGGGAGGCGTTGGGGAAACCGGCCTCCATCACGTCAACCCCGAGATCGGCCAGGGCCTCGGCCATGCGCAGTTTTTCGCCGAGGTTCATGGAGAAGCCGGGCGACTGCTCGCCATCGCGCAGCGTGGTGTCGAACATGATGACGCGGTCGGCTTCCAGCTTGCCGAAGCTGGGGTGATTGATGCTCATGGAGCGCGGTCCTCGAAAGGGTTTGGGTACGACGGAAGCCGGAGGGGAAACCCCTGAGCGAACCCCGCGTCTAGCCGCGGGGCATCACGCCCAGGGGCGGCTAAGTCGAAGGAGGAGGGCGCCAGCGACGGCGCGCGCATAGGCGCGTGCGGTCAGCTTCGAGAGGGGCGCGGTTCCAGACATGACGAGACGCTAGCCGGTTGCATGGCGGCGGTGCAAGAGCGCCGATGGCATGCCAGGGCCTTGCGGGTGGGTGTCAGCCATGCACCGGGTCAGGCAGGCGATGCGGATGCACGGCGATATAACGCGCGGGCTGGAGCGGCTCGCCCTGGTGCAGCGCCTGCGCCTTGGCCAGCGCCGTGCGGTCGGTCTCGCTGGTGCGCATGGCTTCGCGCAGGTGGTCGGTCCAGGTTTCGACGGTCCAGATCTCGATCCACCCTTCGGGATGGGCGACATCCTCGTAGAGCTGCCAGTTGACCGCGCCGGCGCGGCCTCGGGCATCGCGCACCTCGGCCATCACGGCGAGGAAGGCATCACGGTCTACCGGGTCGATGCGGTATTTCTGCCATTCGAGCACCCGCGTGCGGGCGCCCTCCACGACGGAGACCAGTTCGGGCGCCACTGCCTCGGGCTTGGGAGGCGCGGGAGCGATGACGCTGGTGGCCGCCATGGAGTCGGCGCCGGCATCAAGGCTGAAGTTGCGCGCGGCCAGGCAGAAGACGAAGAGCGCGCAGGTCGCCACCACCATCACCGAACTCAGCCCGATGGTGCGGCCGAGCCAGCCCCAGAAGAAGGTGCCCGCCACCATCGCGCCGTTGGAGGCGAGCTGATAGATCGCGAGCGCCCGGGCGCGCACCCACGGCGGCGCCGAAAGCTGCGCCGCGCCCTGGATCACCGAGGCGGCGGCAACCCAGCCGAGACCGAATAGCACCATGGCCAATGCCGCGATCGACCAGTGCGGCGCAAACGAAAGCAGCGCCATGCCGGTGCCGGAACTCAGCATCGAGGCCAGCACGATATTGCTTCGCGACAAATGGCGGCGGAACTGCGGCAGCAGCAACCCCGATGTCACCCCGCCGGCGCCCATCAGGCCGAGCAATGCGCCGAATGTGCCGGCGCCAAGGTGGAGTTCATCGTGCACGATGAGCGGCAGCAGCGCCCAGGGCGCGGAGGCGGCCCCGAAGAAGGCCGCCGAACGGATCATCGCCGAGCGCATCACCGGGGTGAAGCGTACGAAGCGCACGCCGACCCGCATCGCGCTGAGGAAATGCTCGCGCGGCAGCTTGCTCGGCCGATGCCGACGATGCCAGCTCAGCAGCACGCCCACGATGGCAAGATAAGAGACGGCGTTGAGTCCGAACGCGAAGGACGGGCCGCCGAACAACACCAGGAAACCCGCCAGCGCCGGGCCGATAGCGCGCGCCAGGTTGAACCCCACGCCATTGAGCGCGATGGCCTGCGCGAGGTCCTGTCGCGGCACCGATTCGGCCATCACGCTGCCCCACGCCGGCGCGTTCATCGCGGTGCCGATGCCGATGCAGAAGGTGAGGGCAAGCAACCCCCACGATGTCATGTGGCCGGTATAGGTGAGGAGTGCCAGCACGCTGGCCGCGAATAGCATCCAGGCCTGGGTGCCGAGAATGAATACCCGCCGATCGACAATATCGGCGATGGCCCCGGCCGGCAGGGCAAGCATGAAGATCGGCAAGATTGTCGCGGCCTGCACCATGCTGACCACAAGAGGGTCAGGATCGAGCGACGTCATCAACCAGCCCGCGCCGGTATTCTGCATCCACACGCCGAGCGAGACGACGACATTCGCCGTCCACAACATGCGGAACAGCGGGTGGCGCAGGGGAAGCAAGGCGGAAGGAAGGGCCATGAAATGAGTGTGGTGCATTGCGCAGGCAGTTGAAACCAAAACCTGATGCCGCAGTGCGGCAGAATTACGGTGGTCCGGGTATCGCAAAACGGCGCGGCGGGGTAGGAACAGGGCAGTCATGCAAGGAGATTTCGTGATGAGCCTCAAGGGCAAGGTCGCGCTGGTCACAGGTTCGACCAGCGGCATCGGACTCGGGATCGCGCGTGCGCTGGCAGCCGAGGGCGCCGATATCGCGATGAACGGCTTTGGGGATGCGGGGCAGATCGAGGCGCTGCGTGCGGGGATCGCCGCGGAGTTCGGCGTGAAGGTGGTTTATGTGGCCGCCGACCTCGGGGTTCCCGCCGATATCGCCGCCATGGTTCCCACCGCCGCGGCGGCACTCGGGAGTGTCGATATCCTGGTCAACAACGCCGGTATCCAGTTTGTGGCGCCGATCGAGACCTTCCCGGATGACCAGTGGGACAAGGTGATCGCAGTCAATTTGTCCGGTGTGTTCCATGGCATGAAGGCGGCCATCCCGGGAATGCGGGCGAAAGGCTGGGGGCGGATCATCAATATTGCCTCCGCCCATGGCCTGGTGGCGAGCGGACAGAAGGTGGCCTACGTGGCGGCCAAGCATGGCGTGGTGGGGATGACCAAGGTGGCGGCCATCGAACTGGCCGGTTCGGGCGCCACCTGCAACGCGATCTGTCCCGGCTGGGTGCTGACGCCGCTGGTGGAGAAGCAACTTGCGGCTCGCGCGGCTGAGACCGGGCAGCCGATCGAGGCGGTGAAGGAGGCGTTCCTCGCCGAGAAGCAGCCGTTGCGCGAATTCTCCACGCCAGAGCAGATCGGAGCGGCCGCGGTTTTCCTGTGCTCCGAGGGGGCGCGCACGATCACCGGCATTTCGCTGTCGGTCGATGGTGGCTGGGTGGTTCAATAGAGAGGTAGCGCCGTGACGGTTCTGCTGACGGGTGCCGCCGGCTTCATCGGGCACCATACCGCCGTGGCGTTGCGCGCGCGCGGCGAGCGGGTGGTGGGGATCGACAACCTCAACACCTATTATGATGTGCGTCTGAAGGACGCGCGCCTGGCGCTGCTGGCGGATGATCCGGGGTTCAGCTTCCACCGCGTTGATATCTCGGACCGCGCCGCAGTGGCCGAGGTGGTGGCGGCAAACCCCGATATCACCACCATCATCCATCTGGCCGCCCAGGCCGGGGTGCGACACTCGATGGTGGACCCCTATGCCTATGTCGCCTCGAATCTTATGGGGCACGTGGTGATGCTGGAGGCGGCGCGCGGCCTGAAGGGGCTGCGGCATCTGGTTTATGCCAGCTCATCGTCGGTTTATGGCGCGAATCGCAAAATGCCGTTCACCGAGACGGACCGGGTGGACACGCCGCTGTCGCTCTACGCGGCCACCAAGCGGGCGGATGAGTTGATGAGCTACGCCTACGCCCATCTGTATGGGATCCCGCAGACTGGATTGCGGTTCTTCACGGTGTATGGACCTTGGGGCCGGCCGGACATGGCCTATTTCAGTTTCGCCGAATCGATCCTGGCCGGCCGCCCGATCACTCTCTACGACGGCGGGACGCTCCGGCGTGATTTCACCTACGTTGATGATATTGTTGGTGGAATTCTCGGTTGTATGGAGCGGGCGCCAACGGATGGACCGCCGCAGCGGGTGCTGAACATCGGGAACAACCGCAGCGAGGCAGTCTCCACGCTGGTGGATCTGCTCGAGGATTCCCTCGGGAAAAAGGCGATTCGCGTGGATGCACCGCGCCCGGCGGCCGATGTGAGCGAGACCTGTGCGAATGTCGAGGCGATCGGCGCGCTGGCTGGGTTCGCGCCCTCAACCCCACTTTCCGTGGGAATTCCGCGGTTTTCGTCGTGGTATCTGGGGTGGCGGGAAAAATCATTCATCTGACCGTCACATCAGGGGTTGACCGGGTAAGTTCACTGGCCTAAACCCCGCTTCACCGGACGAGATGAGCACTTGCTCTTCACCTTCGGTTCGGATAAAACTTTCGGCCTCCGCTGAGGGTTCGATTCGGTCTCTGGACCCAACCGTATCCTCGGATACGGCGGGGTGGTTTTGCTTCTGTTCTTTCACAATTATATATGGTCTGGAAGGGATACGTTGGCGGCGTTCCTTGGCTTGGTTTCTTCGGGGACTGGGTGTTTGGGGCGTTTGGTTATTGGGTAGGTTATTGGCCTGATGATTGAATGTCTTAGGGATGTCTGTTGGTGTATCTTACTATAGCGTTGACAGATGTTTCGAAAGACATGTTCTAGGCTTTAGGGCTTAGGATAGTTCGAGTCAGGTCTGTTCGTTTGGGTCTTTGGGTTTCG